>PLGI01000070.1 GCA_003139775.1 Syntrophaceae bacterium
AGCCGCGTTCTTCTTTAATCATCTATAGCTTTGTCAACTCAAAAATGCCGCATCCATAGTGGCAGGAAAAATTATTTTTTATTGTTTCTTCAGTTATCCGGGCATTTTTGATCAGATCTCCGGCATCATTAACATAGGAAAAGGAATCGATTTGATAGCGTCCTTTGATCATAGTTAATAGATATTCAATTGAAAATACACGGTGCGCGTTGAATTCAATACGCTGTATGCCGATGGGCACCGAAAAATAAAGTTTCCCCCCCTTTTTTAAAATTTTGTAAATGTTATTCCATCCCAGAAGATGTCCTTGATAATCAATTCTGTCGCCATAACGGCCAAGGCCAAAGTGTTCCAGAGCGTGAAGGCAGGAAATAGAATCGCAATAATTTATCAGGTTTAAATTATCATCCATTATGTCGGCTTGAATAAAGCGGATATTATCGATTTGTGTGTTTAGTTTTCTTATATCAACAAATTCAATTTGTCTGAATGAGGCTACATGAGCAACAAAACCATCCATTCGTGAGCCAATATCAACATGCTGGAGGGGATTGTTTTTAAAAATTTTTCCTGCAACAAGCAAGTCTTGATGAAAATAATGACCGGTGGCTGTTCCGCTTTCCTGAAGGCGATCTTCAAAGCAAGGATGAAACTTCCCCAAAGGAAAATCTATATGACCATCCTTTGCCTGTTTTTTGAGCTGATGATATTCCCGTAAGAAGATCGGCATAACCTTCAAATACTTCAACAGAGGTGTTCCCTTTATAGTGATCCTGAATTGCATGACACATTCCTTCTATTTCAATACTAACAATAATTATAGTGAAGTTTATAGCATATTTTGTATCAAAGTACCGCCAAATAATTAATGATTATGTAAAGATGAACATTGCCTGAATTAAAGAAATTGCCGGAAATAAATCACGTATAATGTCGCTCTGGCGCATGCGGGAAAACTGGAAAAATACGGCGCTTAATTATTCTGAAATAATTTTTGGCCGGATAAATCAAACTTCGGAGAAGTTTTGGATGAAATTGATTAATTATCAGCGCCCGAAAAATAAGATAAAAAAAGGGTGGAAGAATCCACCCTTTTTTACGTAAATAAAATTATTTTAAACCCGTTCTAATACCATGGACAATCCCTGACCGCCGCCGATACAAAGAGAAGCCAATCCACGTTTTAAATTTTTCTTTTTCATCTGCATGGCCAGCGTATAGGTAATACGTGCGCCCGAACAGCCGATGGGATGTCCCAGAGAAACCGCGCCGCCGTTGAGATTGCATTTTTCCACATCAACTTCCAGTTCTTTTATACAGGCCAGCGCCTGCGAGGCAAAGGCTTCATTGAGTTCAAAAAGATCAATATCCTTCACGGTCAGATTCAGTTGTTTAAAAAGTTTGCGTGTTGCCGGAATAGGCCCGAGCCCCATATAAGCCGGATCAACTCCGCCGCTGGCATAACCCTTGATTTTGGCCAGCGGTTCGAGTTTAAGCTCTTTGGCTTTTTCGGCGCTCATAACAATCACCGCAGCGGCGCCGTCGTTGATGCCGGAAGCGTTTCCCGCTGTCACGGTGCCGTCTTTTTTAAATACAGTGGCCAGTTTGCCCATCTTTTCCAGCGACGTATCCATGGGACGTTCATCTACATTGAAGATTTTGGGATCGCCTTTTTTCTGCGGAATGACAACAGAGACTATTTCATCGGCCACAGTGCCGGAGGCGTTCGCTGCTCGCGCTCTCTGGTGGCTTCTCAAAGAAAATTCGTCTTGTTCCTGACGGGAAATTTTGTAAAGAGCCGCGATGTTTTCCGCGGTTACGCCCATATGATAGCCGTTAAATATCTCATAGAGGCCGTCATAAACCATTAAATCGGTGATCTGACTATAAGGCATGCTCATGCGATAGCCCCAGCGGGCGTTAGGCAATATAAATGGGGCATTGCTCATATTTTCCATGCCACCGGCGACAATAATTTCGGCATTGCCGGCCTGGATGGCCTGTGCCGCCAACGCGATAGCTTTCATCCCGGAAGCGCATATTTTATTGACGGTAAAAGCGTTGGTTTCTTCCGGAATACCGGCATAAATGGAAGCTTGCCGGGCGACATTTTGACCTTGTCCTCCCTGTAAAACATTGCCCATGATTACTTCATCTATATAAACAGGCTTGAGGGATTCATTGTAGTCGTAATATTTTTTGTTTATTGCCGTCATTTCAAAATTACCTAAAGCGGTGGGCCGGCAGCTTTTTGAAAATTCATCAATTGATGGTCTCAATCCCGCGCGTTTCAGCGCTTCCTTGATAACCAGGGATCCAAGATCAACGGCGTTTACACCTTTTAACGATCCGCCGAATTCACCTACTGCAGTTCTGGAACCGTTTACAATTACTACTTCTTTCATCTCTAACTCCTTTTCAATATTGACAATATTTTTAAAAACCCCGCCCCTCCTTAATTATTTGTATGAGGTGGAGCATTTCTTACAAGAAATTTAATTATCTATCATTTACGCATTGATTTTTAAAAAATTAAAATCAGTTGACCGGCGTAATAGCGGGCAGATTCTTTTCGTAGAAGTGCTAATTTAATGGTCTTAAAAACCTCCACGATATTTTAAAATAGTTTAACACAATTTCTTCTAAAATGCATCAATCTGGTTTACAAGCTACAAGCCACATATTGTCACTGGTAGGGAAATGATCCCAGATGTTGAACCGGACAATCTCGAATCCTGTGTCCCTTATGATTTTGATAAGAGTTTCTGGCGTCCAGTAGTTGACATGGTCGGGGTACCGGAACCCGCACCATTTTTGTCCCATAACAATGCGATTAAGACAACCATAATTAGGCACCTTAATAATGAGATGAGCGCCGGATCGTAAGATTCGCAGAATTTTCTGAAGAACTTCACGGGGCGCAGATTCATGTTCTAAATAGGCGGACATGATTGCCGCGCTAAAGAAGTCTTTTTCAAATGTATCTAATCCCAAAAGGGCGTTGCCGCAAAAAACCCGGCCTCCTCGAGACTTCGCTATTTGTTGAGCCTTGCCGGAAAGATATTTTGATACTTCAACGCCAAATGGAATATATTTTTGATCAAGGCGGGACATTACCTCTCCCCCTCCGCATCCTATATCGATTATCGGTCCGGCAGGAAAGTACTGCTTTACCAGGTCGATGAGCTTATCCCGGCGAATCAGCCTATCCTTATAATGTTCAATTAATCGCACGCCTCGACGCAGGGCGGATTCCTTTTTCTTTTTCTCCTGGGATACCTGATGAGATGTTTTTTCCCAGGCGAAGGTTTCCTCGAGATCTTCATAGGCAGGAGGATTTTCCAGATAAACCAAACAGCATTGGGCGCACATTTTTATGATCCATGGGTCCTTTGAATATATCGAAGGTTTTATATCTGCATTTTCATTGCCACATAGAGGACATAACCGATAAATGCAATTACTGGCTATGGAGTCTGCTTGTTGGGCCATCTTTTCCTCGTCACCATTCATATGCGAATAAGTTTAGAAAAACTCTTACACAACTAGTCATGGGTTTCAACCTTTTTTCTTATATTAATTCGCTTTTGGGGAGTGATCTTTTTGCTTGCCTGCGCCGTTTTTTTACTCTATACTCCCCCGTGGTTGTAAATATAGATAACTAACATACGTTAGTTATCCCAAAGTCAACATTGATTATTTACGGAAATTTAAAAGGAGGGAAAAATGAAAAAAGTAGTTACTGTCGTTATTCTTGTTTTATTGTTGGGTGCCTTTACTTCTTATGCGGCTGGGTTAAAAGTGGGGGACAAAATAGGTGACTTCAAACTGAGTGGTGCGCTTGATGATAAGGAATATAGTCTCAGTTCACCGGAATTTGCAGGCAAAGTTGTTTATATTGTATATGCCAGCTCGAGCTCGGCAGATGATAATGATCATGTATCTGATGCACTGAACGCCAACAAGGATATCCAACGTCTGAAAAGTGAAAAGAAGCACGTTGGATTGGGTATAGGAAACGAGAAGGATAGTCCAGTACCTAATTTCCTAATTAAGTCGATCTCCAAGCGCAAGCAGAAGAAGACAGGCGCCATCATCCTGCTTGATCCGGATTTTATATTCGGCAACATCGTGGGGGCTCCTCACAAAATCGCCACATCAATCCTTGTTGACAAGGAGGGAATTGTTCGTTACATTTATTCAGGTAAAACTCCGATGGAGAATATTCCAAAGCTTATTGACTTAATAAAGAAATATTCAGAATAAAAGTAAATTGCCTGTCATTTAGCAAGATCCCCCCTCGATTTCCCAAATAGGATTCGAGGGGGGAATATTTTATAGTGATACTCTAATGAGACCCAAGCTTCAGAAATAAAGTGCACTGAAGCTTGCTGGTCGAATTATCCCAAGTGCGAAGCTAAGTGGGACTATTGTAATGAGACCCCAATCTTACGAAACAAAGTGCTTTTATATTTTGCCAATGATTTGAGGTGAAGCCGCCCATGGTCAGTATTATTGACGGGAATAAAATAGCACAGGATATTCGTAATGAAGTGCGCCAAAGTGCTATTTCGCTCAAGGAACAAAAGGGAATTATTCCCGGTCTGGCTGTTGTTCTCGTTGGCGAAGACCCTGCTTCGCAGATATATGTGGGAAAAAAAGCCAAAGCGTGCGCGGAAGTTGGTTTCCTCTCCCGTGAATATAAACTGCCTGCCGACACTAGTGAGATCAGGCTGCTGGAAATTATTGCCGAGTTAAATAAGGATCAACTTATTCACGGAATTCTGGTTCAGCTTCCCCTGCCGAAAAATATTTCTACAGATAAAATCATTGCCGCCATCGATCCGCACAAAGACGTGGACGGTTTTCATCCCTTCAATGTTGGTGGCCTCGTAACCGGCTCTCCGTTGTTTATTCCCTGCACGCCCCGAGGCATCATGGAATTAATCGTCCGCATCGGTATCGATTTGAAAGGTAAAGAAGCCGTTGTGGTCGGACGCAGTAATATTGTAGGAAAACCAATTGCTCTGTTACTTTTGGCCCAACATGCCACGGTTACTATTTGTCACTCTCGAACAAAAGATTTACCTTCCGTTACACGCCGGGCTGATATTTTAATTGCAGCCGTCGGTAAAGCGCATATGATTAAAGCGGATATGGTTAAAGATGGTGCAATAGTCATTGATGTTGGTGTGAATCGTTTGGAAAACGGCAAGCTGGCAGGAGATGTCGATTTTAACGAGGTTGCTCCCAAAGCATCCTACATTACACCTGTGCCGGGAGGTATCGGCCCGATGACCATTGCCATGCTGATGAAAAACACGCTGGATGCGGCTCTGTCTAGTGCGGGAGTCGGCCTAAGGAAAGTATAACTATATCACTGCGTATAAATAATTTACGTTAATAATCCAATGAATGTAGATATCATTGTAACGACATATAAGCGATACAACCTTTTGCGGGAGGCTTTGGAGAGCGTGGCAAATCAAAGTTATCCGCATTGGAAATGCTGGATTGCCGAAGACGGGGAATCGAAAGAGACATATGAGGCCGTAAAACCTTTTCTGCAGGATAANNCAGATGGCTTTTTTGAAAAGTCATCCCGATTGTGTATTGCTGGGGTGCAACGCTTTTTTTTGGGAAGGAACGGGAGACTGGAATAATTCACCATTATATTTTAAAAAAAATAAGCTTGGAAAGATAGATTATAATAAATTATTGAGCCAAAACTGCATTGTCCATTCCTCGGCAATTTTTCTAAGGAAAGTTGCTGAGAAGGCAGGATTGTATAATGAAAACCTTTCCCCACCTGTAGGTGAAGACTATGAATTATGGTTGCGTATCGGTGCCCTTAAAACCGCCGAAGAAATTGAAACCAAGCCAAAGCAACATGCCGACGACTATGAATTGTGGTTGCGTACCGGCGCCCTGGGTGAAGTTTGGAATTTGACTGAGCCGCTCGTAGTTTACCGGAAAACTCCCCTTGTATATTATTTGAATCTGAATCGCCGTGATAAATATAAGGCATTTGCCAACATTTATGAGTCTGTATTAAATGGTGTTGGGAATATACCAAGCCCACTTTCTTATCCGGAAAATGCTCATTTTGCTGTTACCTGCCGGCGCGAAAGAGACTTCTATCTTGCGGGACCCCGGTTTCTGGGACGACTTAGACATGAAATGCGATCAAAGATAAAACATTTTTTTAACTTTGATAAGACATAGAATCATGAATAAGTTCATTCATTCAAGCATTAACTTCTTACTGAAACGATTTGACCTCATTCTGCAAAAAAGTGAAGATGAATGGGAGAGAAACGCATTTGCAAAACTTTATGAATCACGAATTACACATGTGGCGGGGTCCAGCGTTCATCCTGCTGAGGGTATCGTATTTTCCAGGGACCGGGCTTTGCAGCTTCACGCGCTTCTTTGTTCATACTCGGAAAAAGTAGTTTCACCAGTACCGCTTCATATTTTGTATCACACCTCAACACCGGCGCATCAGAGGGCGTATGAGGAAGTCATGAAAATATTTTCAGATAAATTTTCGTTTATTAAACAATCTTCGAATAATTCATTTCGAGATAATCTTATAACATTATTAGATTCCGTGTTGGCCCCAAAGGTTTTTTTCCTTGTGGATGATGTGCTTTTTATTGAAAATTTCGATATGGGTGACTTTGAAAAATTCGATACGGATAAAATAGTTCCCTCCTTGCGAATGGGATTAAACCTGGAAAGAAGCTATACTGTCCAGAAAGAACAACCATTACCGGAATTAATATCCTGCGCTGGAAGCGACGAGGACAAAATATTTTGGAAATGGGATCAAGGTGCAAATGACTGGTTTTATCCGTTGTCGGTTGATGGTCATTTTTTTTCCACACAAGAAATTATTGCCATGACCAAATTAATCCATTTCTCCGCGCCCAACACATACGAAGACCAGTTACAAAAGTTTCGCCGGTTTTTCTTATTTCGTATGGGGGTAGGTTATAAGAAATCAAAAATTGTTAATATTCCATGTAATAAGGTTCAAAAAGAAAACAAAAACATATACGGGAATATTCACCAGGATTTTTTGTTAGAGCAATGGCTGAAGGGCTATCAGATGGATTACCGAAGCTTATATGGTTTTTCCAACACCAGCGCGCATCAGGAAATTCCCTTTGAATTTATTAAGCGCGCTAAATAGCTTATTAGTCAAACAGAGAGCACATATGATAAAAATCAACGGTCAACACGATATGAACGGGTTGATTCATCGTTTTGCTACCTCGTCAAGCACTCTCATCATCTCCCGATGATTTCTTTCGGCGGAATATTCCTGGCCGGTACGAAAAGCTTCTTCAGACATTCTTTGACGGTTTTTATTATCCATCAATAAATGCATCTTATCCGCGAGTTCGGAAGGATCAGGCGGATGGGAAATTATATATCCGTTCTTCCCGTCAGTTATGATACCGGAAGCGCCGTTGAATATGGTTGTGATGGAGGGTATACCGCTTGCCATGGCCTCAATGACCACAAGAGAACACGCATCATAGTATGTGGGAAGCACAAAGACATCACTGTTTGCATAAAACTCGTCAATAGATTTAACCCGTCCCGCGAAGATGAAAGTATCCTGGAGACCAAGATGCTCTATAAGTTTTACAAGTGAACGATATGGCTGCCCGCCGGCAATAAGAACCTTAAAGTTGTCATTTCCGGTTCTCTTTAATTCTGCGGCAGCCTCAACGAGAGGCTCAATCCCCTTTTTTTTCAAATCATAGGAAACAAACAGAAAAACGATATCATTTTCGCCAACACCCCATTGAACTCTTAACTGTCCTCTCATATTCTGCCGTAATGAGCCATTGTACCTTTTAGTATCGACACCATTGTATATGATCTTTATTTCATCGGGGTTTGTGTGAAAAAACGATTCCATGTCTTTTTTAATCATATGGGCAATCGCGACAATCCTGGGCCTCGGATTGAGCCGAAAGGGCGCCGCTTCTATCCACGCTCTCACCCATTGCTTTATTGATAACAAAATGATGATACGCTTCGCAATGCGTCGGATGACATTATTTTCCGCATAAACCTTTCTGGCGGTCGAAAGTTGATGTACCCCACCATGACTTTGATATACATTCATGAAGATCGTATTACCAAAACCCATCACAACGTCATAATGCTGTTTTTCTGTCATTTTTTTATGCCTCCAGGCAAATAACAGCATTTTGATCCAGGATGGTAAAAACCTCGGTATATATATCTCATGGAAATGAGCTTCTTTGGGCTCACCATCCCACGCTTCGCCAAATAGATGTACTTCCCATCCATTTTCTATAAGAGTGGTTGCCAGTGAGATAGCGTATGACTCCGCTCCTCCAGCGTAACGGCTGAATTTTTCCAAAGCAAAAGCAATCTTTTTCATAGCGGAAATCCTTAATCTATTGTTTTCAAGGAAAATAGCTCTAGCATATAAAGTCGAAAAAATCATGTTTAAATAGCTCCGCATATATGGTATCAACTGCACCGGAAATGGATGTGAATTATGAAAAGATACTACAATTTGTTCAAGACTTTTAAAAACTGGCGTACATATCTTGCTTATAAATACGGGCTTGCCGGGACGGATCCGCTGGTATTTGAAACGCGCAATGGCGTAGTTGTGGAAGTTCCTCTCAGGCTTCTCCATACTTTTAAAGAAATTTTTATGGATGAATGTTACCTTGCCGGTCTGGAACACCCCATTCCCTCCGGCGCGACTGTAATTGATATTGGAGCCAATGCCGGTTATTTTACTCTGTTTGCCGTTTCACACTTTGCCGATTCCCGGGTATTTTCTTTTGAGCCGGTGCCGGTCAATTATGCTCAATTGGAACGCCACCGCAATCTGAATAGTTCCAGACGGATAAAATGTTTTCCGAAAGCCGTCGCCGGACAAGCAGGAGAAATCGGTCTGTCCTTTGATTCCAGCGATTCTTTTACGACCAGCGCGACAATTTTTAAACTAGCTGACCAGCAGACAGAATCCATCAAAGTTCCCTGTCTTGCACTCTCGCAGGTATTTGATGAAAATAATATTAACAAATGCGATCTTCTGAAAATGGATTGTGAAGGAGCCGAATACGATATTCTATATAATTGCCCCCTGGATTATTTACAGCGCATAGATCAGATTGCAATGGAAGTTCATAACGGCGAAAAAGAAAACCAGAATATTGAAGCCCTGGAAGCTTTTCTCCGGGAGCGGGGATTTTCAACGCGCCGTCGCCCGGTCGGAATGTTGTGGGCCTGGCATAAATAAAAATCACGGGTATGAACCATAAAGTGGGCTTTAAAAACAGATTCCGCAGCAAGCTGCGGGGTATTAAATACCTGTTTATGCTGTATAATTCTACTAACAAACTTCAATTCGCTTCGCTTTTGAAGTTTGAGTCTCATTACCCTCCGCTTCGCGGGATTGTTCAACTTACCAATTCCGCTGCGCTGCGCTTTCGAAATTGGAGTTTTAACAATAAACAATTATTTCAAAAAGCATCTATGAAGAAGAAATTATTTCCTGAGTCTTTTCTTGCCGGGAAAGATTCCACAAAATAGTAATCATCGCTCACATTACCATAAAGTTTGTTGTCCTAAATTGTTCATAAATTTCTTTATATGATTCAATTGGATAAAAATATCCCGAAGGAGTAATTCTAAAAATTTTCATGTTGATTCCACTAAAAAAATACCAAAAGTCCTGGAAGAATGTTCGTGTGTCTATATTGCATCCACCAAATTCAAAGGTGACGATGTCAATTGACTTTTTATCAAACATTTTTCTTGCGCCATCGAGTGCATCGAGTTCATGCCCTTCAATATCAAACTTTAATAGATGAATATGATTTATCGCATTTTCTGAGCAGTAGTTATCAATAGTGTTGATTTCCACCTTTTCTGATTTGTTAAAATAGATACCAAAGTGATCTAACCTTCTTTTTGTAAGAGACGCCATCCTTGAACCTACGCTATCAAAGTGCAATACTGTCTCACCCTTTGCTTTGCCTATACCAATATTGTTCAGTTTAATTCGTTTATCTTCTTTGTAAGACTTCTCAAGAATTTTGAATGTTTCGTGTCCAGGTTCAAAACAGTGAATTGAAAAATCATCTGCTGTAATATTATCAATAATCATCTGAGGGTATTGACCCTTGTTTGAACCAACATCAAAAATGCAATATGGAGGTTTGAGCCTTTGCTTAAGAAAATTACATATACTTTCTTCACCGGTGGATAAAAATCCGCCACCAGAACTACCAGACCCAATCCCCATCAAGTCTTGCGAAGCCTGCACATTTTTCTCCAATACACTTTGAATGAATCGGTTCCCTGATGCCTTGATCAAGGCTTTTTTCAATATTGACATTTGATTTCTTTTCCTTCTGCAATGGTTATATGGTCATGGATAAATATCAAATTTATTCTATGTAATAATTGAATATGTATTGTAGGCGGAATGTGCAAGTTACAAAAAGATACTTAGAACATATTTAGTGTGATTTAACAGCATGTTCATTTTTATCTTTTTGAACAAGATTCCACAAAATCGTTATCATTGCCAGCATTGTGTAAAAAATTATTGCCATTGGTCCAAATGTAGTATCCGCAAACAATGCCGGAATCATATATGATACAAAACAGGCAAAAAGACATATTGCCCATGATCTGAAGTATTCGTCTTTCTTCAGGCTCAGTGTTTTCCATAGCATCCAGAGAGAAGTGATCAGTATATATAAAAATAAAGCAAGACCGACAATTCCAGTGCGAATGGCAATGTCAAATATCATATTATGAGGAGCAGCTATAATGGCGCCATTTTGTTGATATTCCGGTGGCAATTGTTTGTTCAGTTTTTCTAAATCAAGGACATTTTTATTGCCATAAATTTGCATACCGAATCCTATACCGGCAATTGGATGGTCCTTTATTACTTCCAGCGTAAGACGGTTTATTTTAGTTCTAATATCTTTTGTAAAGCCTTGATTTTTTATTCTGTCGCTCATGCCTGGCGTAAGAAAAATTAGCAGTGCGGCTAGAACAACAAAAATTAAATTCCTTTTATTGGCAAAGCATAAAATAATAAATGAAGCACAAAGACCAATTAATGATCCTCTGGACTGGGTAAGTAAAGTTGCTGTCGTTGTTAATAGAAAACAGGCAATAAATAATATTTTATAAGTTACCGGTTTTTTTTTATGAAACAGATGTAGCGCTAAAATGGAGGCAAATGTTGTAGTAAAACCAATTAAGTCGGTCTGCATTGCTCCTCTGAAGGTAATATTCCCTAGTCTTGCGGAAAAGGGAAATCCTTCGATAAAGTAATATTGATTAATAGCTCCTACAGAAAAAATTGTGGCGCCGATAATGACGATCATAGAGAGGATTTCAAGCCTTTTTTGTGAATTGAAATAATTGACCAATAAATAGAAAATAATCAGATAATTTAATAAATGACCGCGTAGATCGTGGAGAGTGTTTTGAAAATCAAGCGTAAAGAACAANNGGGTTTGCAAACAGGTAAATACCCATAAAAAGAGGAATCGAAAAATTCAATATGCTGAATATTTTTTCCGTTTGCCGGTTATTTACTTCTGAAATAATATTAGTAATAAATTTAAACATGCATATCGCCCTAAACGATCTTGATGTTCTTAGTATTTTCTTGTTTTATATTTAAGATGGATTTAAGTATTTTTATGGTTTGCGCCATTTACATATTTATGCTTATGTTATAGCAGTTAAATAGTCAAATAAATTATAGATTACTACTGGAAGAAATGATAAATAAAACTGTTTTCTAAGGAGAAATATTTGGAAAAAGTTCCTCTTGCGGTAGCCATAATAACAAAGAATGAAGAAGAGAATATTCGATCCTGTCTGCAGAGCGTTTCTTTTGCCGGCCAGATAGTCGTTATTGATTCCGGAAGTACCGATGCGACATTGAGTATTGCTGCGGAATTCGGCTGTGAAATTTACAGTGAAGCGTGGCGAGGTTTTGGCCCGCAGAAACAATCGGCGATTGAAAAATGCCGCCAGCCCTGGATATTAGTGCTTGATGCCGACGAACGTATTCCTCCCGATACGGCGGATATTATAAAAAAAATTGTAACTGACTCTAATGTAAAGGAAGCGGGGTTCAGTTTTCCCCGCAAGAATTATTTTCAGGGGAGATGGATAAAACATGCCGGCTGGTGGCCGGATCGTATAATACGTCTATTCCGCAAAGAAGCAGGCCGGATGACCACGGCAATCGTCCACGAATCTGTGGAAGTTCAGGGGATGGTCGGGGCGTTGGATGCGGCTATCGAGCATTATACGGAGAGCCGGTTAAGTAAGATAATTCAAAAAATTGATAAATATTCAACTCTGGGAGCCAAAGCCGCTTTTCGGGAAGGGAAGAAATCTTCAACCAGCGGTGCCTTTATGCGCGCTTTTTTCACTTTTGTTCAGGACTACTTTTTCCGTCTGGGGATTCTCGACGGCATGCCCGGGCTGACACTGGCTGTTACGGATTCAGTTAATAAATTTTTTAAATACGCAAAATTAAGTGAACTTGAAAAAATAAACCGTGGCGGTGGAGCATCGCCGGTAGGAGCCGGAGGCTCCTCTCCAAAATACGACGTCCCGCGGATTGCAGAACGCATTCAATCCCCGGCGGGACAAGAGGATGTTCTGCGGCGGGGTAAATGATCAATGAATGAGCGCTATGGTGAACACCCGGCTGATAGAATTGATATATCAGTAATTATTGTCAACTGGAATACAAAAAACCTCCTGAGAAACTGCCTGAATTCAGTATATCAAACTGTCCGTAATCTATTCTTTGAGGTCATCGTTGTTGATAACGCCTCCTCTGATGGCTCTATCGCTATGCTGGAGAGCGAATTTCCTTCTGTCATAAGAATAGTCAATGGAGAAAATAAGGGGTTTGGCGCGGCTAGTAATCAGGCTTTGGCAATAATGAAAGGCAAATACGCCCTTTTGTTGAATACGGATACAGTATTAATGCCCGAAGCGGTATACAAATTATGGAATTTTTGTGAGGCAAATGACAAGGCCGCAATTGTGTGCGGGCAGCTATTAAATGCCGATGGCACCAAGCAAAACTCCATTGCCTCATTTCCAAGTTTACTTACGCTTGCCGCCAACACATCGCTTCTGGAATATCTGTTTCCCGGCCGGTATCCCAGTAAAAGATACAAACACACATCCCCTATTGAAATCGATTCGGCAATCGGCGCCTGCATGATGATCAGAAAAAAAGCTTTGGATGAAGCGGGCGCTTTTGATGAACGTTACTTCTTCTTTTTTGAAGAAACTGATTTGGCTTACACAATGAGCCTTCAAGGCTGGAAAATTTATCAGGTGCCGGATGCTCTTGTCTACCATTTACAGGGACAAAGTATTGGACACAATATAAACTCACGCATTGAATTTTACCGCTCACGATATCAATTTTTAAGAAAATGGCACGGCCCTCTTTATTGCTGTTTAGCCAACGGCATAATTTTTTTGCGGTTATTGGTTAACGGAGTTTCCAATTTTATATTTGTTACCTTGACTTTAGGTCTGAACAAAAAATTGCGGGATAAATTGGCCATGTATTCTAAATTAATCTATTGGCATTTTCAAAAAAAATCACGGGTATGAACCCCAAAGCAAGCTGCGGGGTATTTTATATAGTCCCACTTAGCTTCGCACGTGGGATAATTNNTTCAAACTTCATCCCGACTTGTCGGGATTCGTTTTCAGCGAGTCTCATTAAATTGGAGTTTCACAATAATTGCCGGAAAAAAAGCAAGCGTACTAATCCATTGACAGCATGGCATGGTTTTAGTAATAATCAATAGTTCCTTCGATAGGTTACATTTCTTTGGTTGATGTAACTGAGAGGGCGGAGCTATAAGTGACGTATTTACGGTCGCGGGAAATTAATTAAAATACATTGAACCCGGGAGGAAAATAAATTGATGGAAGAAGTTTATACTATTTTAAAGGGATTTATTGATCCCCTTTTTATTATGTTTGTTTTGCTTTTTATATCTTTCTTTCTTTTTTGGCTTAACTGCAAGAAAAAAAACGGCGCATTGATTTTGCTGCTGTCTATTGTTTTAATTTATGGAGCAAGCATCGCTCCCGTAGCCAATTACCTTTGCTACTATTTAGAAAAGGACTATATTAACAACCCGACTGCCGGAGGTAAAAATATTGATGCTATCGTAGTATTAGGTAGTGGCACGAAAGACATCAATGCCTTAAAAAATACTTTTAATACAGGGATAGAATCTCTCCACTTGCTTCATGCTGTTGTTGTTTATAATAAAACCGGCGCGAAGTATTTTGTTTGTTCCGGCAAAGGATCTGGTAGGACATCGGAAGCAGAAGCAATGGAAAGATTGGCGGAAAAATTAGGAGTGCCCAAAGAAAAAATCAGAATCGAGCCCAATTCAAAAAACACGGGAGAGAATGCCGGCGAGGTGAATAAAATGTTCGCTAATAAGAATATTAATATCGGCCTTGTCACTTCGGCTTTCCATATGAAGCGCAGTGAGCGGGAATTTAAAAAATATTTTAATAATGTGGTGCCGCTGCCCGCTCATTATTTATATTCATC
>PLGI01000062.1 GCA_003139775.1 Syntrophaceae bacterium
CACTCCTATTGACAAGACTCCAAGAAAGAAGACTGGTTGTTTTGTTACCTGTCAAAATCACGAATGGTCTTTAATAAATAAACCCCCTCCGATAGGAGCCGAAGGCTCCCTATGATAATGAGACTAGCTGAAAACGAACAAAGTGAAGTTTGAAGCGTTAGTTGAATTATCCCGCATAAGCTTGGGGTAATGAGACCAATGCTTCAGAAACAAAGTGCATAATCTGAAGGTCACCTGCGACTGAAGCTTGCAGGTCGAATGAATGAAACTCAAATATTACAAACACAGTGCAGTAATATTTGTTAGTTGAATTATCCCATGTGCAAATCACCGCGGTATATGCCGCGAAGCAGAGGATAACGCGACCTCCCGCGAATGGCGCTTGCCCTCGACTTGATCGGGGGGCGTATTCCCGCAAGAAACCGCATAGTAAATCAAAATTTTACCTTACCGGCAATCCATACAAATCGACAAATCTTTCAAGGACACGCCAGTCTTTTTACTGATATATTTCAGTTGATCCACGGGCGCAAAATAACGGCCGCAAGTATCACAGGTTTGCATTTTAAAAGTGCGCCCCCAGATCTTTCTCTTATTTTCAGTTGTCTCCATTTCAATATGACCGGTGGGACAAACATAGGCGCACGCGCCACAGCCGATGCAGGCGTCCGATTTTTCATTATAGGGAGTGCCGACGGCTTTATAGGAACCGCGGGAAAAAAGACCGATGGCGCTCACGCCGACAACTTCTTCGCATACGCGCACGCAGGAACGGCACAAAATACATTTGCCTTTATCGGTATCGGCAACAAAACGCGGCTGAGTATCAACACCAAGCTCTTTGGCCAGTTTTTGCAGCACTTCGGATTCGGGGCAACGGGCCAGCAACAATTCCATTACCAGGCGGCGGACATTTTGCACCCGCTCACTTTTTGTATCTACAATCAGGCCTTCTTCCACGGCATAAAGACAGGAGGTGACAATCCGGGTCCGACTTCCTTTTTTAATTTCCACGACGCAGAGCCTGCAGGCGCCGGAACGCGATACTGATTCATGCGCGCATAGTGTGGGTATATTAATTCCCGCAGCACGAGCCGCCTCCAGCACCGCCGTGTCTTTTTTCGCCGTCACATTCTTGCCGTCAATGATTAAATTTATCATCTTCCATCCCACCTTTTATTCAACGGTTATTGCATCAAATTTGCAGCTTTCGATACACGCGCCGCAACGAGTACATTTATTATTATCAATCGTATGGGCCTTCTTCTTTTCACCGCTGGTTGCCTGCGTGGGGCACACCTTGATACACATGCCGCAGCCGGTGCATTTATCAGCATTAATGCTGTAAGTGATCAGCGCCTTGCAGACACCCGCCGGACAGCGGTGATCTTTGATGTGCGCTTCATACTCTTCCCGGAAATATTTGATCGTGCTCAAAACCGGATTGGGAGCGCTGCCGCCCAGCGCGCACAGAGAACCGTCGGCAATTGCCTGGCACATGGTTTTCAGAAGCTCTATATCTTCTTCCTTGCCTTTTCCGGCGCAAATGTCTTCCAGAATATCACTCATCCGGCGGATACCTTCACGGCAGGGCACGCATTTACCGCAGGATTCCTCCTTAAGGAAGGCAAGGAAGTATCTGGCGACATCCACCATACAGGAACGGTCGTCCATGACGATCATGCCGCCGGAGCCCATCATGGAGCCTACTTCGGTGAGTTTATCGAAATCAACGGGAATATCCAGCAGACTCTCTGGAATGCAGCCGCCGGAAGGACCTCCGGTCTGCACGGCTTTGAACTTGCGTCCGTTGGTAATGCCGCCGCCCATGTCGTAGATGATTTCGTAGAGCGTGGTGCCCATTGGGACTTCAATAAGACCAGTGTTTTTGATTTTTCCAACCAGCGAAAAGATTTTCGTTCCTTTGGAACCTTCGGTGCCGATGGATGAATACCAGTCCGCTCCTTTATTGATAATCAAAGGAACGTTGGCCCATGTTTCCACGTTGTTGAGTACTGTGGGTTTGTCCCACAGGCCTTTTTCCACAGCGTGGACATATTTGGCACGCGGTTCACCGGCGCGGCCTTCTATTGAAGCAAACAGGGCGGAGGATTCACCACAGACGAATGCTCCTGCTCCTTTGTTAATATGAATATCAAACGAAAAACCGGTGCCTAAAATATTGTTGCCTAAAAGTCCCTCTTCCCTGGCGGCCTCAATCGCTATCGTTAGGTGCGTTACGGCCAGCGGATATTCGTTTCTGACGTAGATATAACCATCGTGCGCGTCTACGGCGTAAGCGCCGATAATCATGCCTTCGATAATGCTGTGGGGATTGCCTTCCATGAGACTTCTATCCATGTAGGCTCCGGGGTCACCCTCATCTCCGTTGGCGATGACATATTTAGGAAAGCCTTGCGCCTTGCGCACCCCTTCCCACTTGACAGCGGTGGGGAAACCGCCGCCGCCGCGACCACGAAGCCCCGCCTTCTTTACTTCACTGATGATGCCTTCCGGTGTCATTTCAGAAAGAACTTTGGCCAGCGCCTGATAGCCATCAATGGCCAGATAATCGTCGATTCGTGTCGGATCAATCATGCCGTTGGAACCGAACACCACACGACGCTGTTTTTTGTAGAAAGGCAAGTCTTCTTCCCTGAAAAGGGTTTTTTTCGTTTCCGGATGGCGATAGAGCAGCCTGCTTATAACCTCTCCAGTGCCCACGGTTTTGGAAACGATTTCTGGAACATCTTCAACTTTCACTGACTGATAAAAATATTTATCGGGATGGACTATAACCATGGGACCTTTTTCGCAGAAGCCTAAACATCCGGTTGCGAGAACTTCCACATTCATGTTCTGTTTTTTTAATTCGGCCTCGAGCGCCTCTTTGACCTTAAGGCTGCCATAAGCGCGACAGCCGGTTCCGGCGCAAACCGTAACAAATTTTTTATTCGGACCATAATTTAATCTCAAATCATCTTTAATCGGTTGGGGTTGTGTATCGGGAATATTTTTCATCACTGCGCCCCCCCTTGTTTGATTTTGTCGATGATTTTATCTACCTTGTTCATGGTCATTTGGCCGTGGTATTCGGCATTAATGACCACAACTGGTCCCAGAGCGCAGGCTCCGACACAGTTAACGGTTTCGAGCGAAAACTTTCCATCGGGCGTCATTTCACCCGGTTTGATGCACAACGTGCGTTCGAACTTGTCCTGTAAGGCGGAAGCACCGCGGACATGGCAGGCGGTTCCCGTGCAGACTTTGACTATATTTTCGCCGCGCGGTTTTAAACTAAAGGCGGTGTAAAACGTGGCCGCTTCATACATACGGCTGAAAGGCAAGTTCAAAGCTTTTGCCGCTGTCTTCAACGCTTCTTTTGGCAGGTAATTGAAAGCTTCCTGAATATCCTGCAGTACGGCAATTAAAGAACTTTTATCCGCTTTGTGTTTCTTGACGATTTGTTTTGTTTTCACCACAACATCTCTGGCTTTTTTCATGCTTAACTCACCTCAATATTCTTAAAAGGCTTCCCTTTTTTCAATCCCAGGCCTTAAGGTACTTGGCCTTGTCCAATATCTTCTGGTATTCGTTTTCTACCTTTTTCTGAATTTTTTGAATTTCTGCTTCGCCCAGATGACGGAAGCGTCCCTGCGCCTTGAAATAATCTTTGACCGGTTTTAATTTTTTCGGCATTTCCGAAGAAACTTTATATTTGCCGTTTTCCACTTCATACAGCGGGAAAACGCCTGATTCAACGGCCAGACGTCCCATAGCAATGGCCAGATGAGAACCGCAACGCCAGCCGGTGGGACAGACCGTGAAACAATGAATGTAAGAAGGGCCTTTGATACTTTTGGCCTTTTCCACCTTACGGATAAAATCCAGCGGATAGCTGGGGCAGGCGGTAGCCACATAAGGCACGCCGTGAGCAACAATGATTTCAGCCATATTCTTTTTCCATGTTTTTTGTCCGGAACTGACTTTTCCCGCCGGAGCGGTGGTAGTGGAAGCGCCCATCGGTGTGCCGCTGGAACGCTGAATGCCTGTGTTCATATAGGCTTCGTTGTCAAAGCAGACAAAAAGCATGTCGTGGCCGCGTTCCATCGCGCCGGAGAGAGCCTGCATGCCGATATCCATTGTGCCGCCGTCGCCGGCCATACCGACAACTTTGATATAGCGATCATCAATTTTTCCTTTTTTGCGTAATCCCTTGAGACCTGCTTCAACACCTGAAGCAACTGCCGCCGCGTTTTCAAAAGCCACATGGATCCAGGGAACCTCCCATGCTGTTGTCGGAAACATGCTTGTGACAATTTCCATACAGCCGGTTGCGGAAGCAATGACGGTATTTTCACCCAGGGCTTTGCACATCAGCCGCACCCCCAGAACCTCGCCGCAACCTTGACAGGCACGGTGGCCGGCAGATAATAATTCTTTTTTGTTAATCAGCCGCGGAGCATATAAATCGAAATTTTCTACGATATTCATTATTCTCTCACTCCCCAAAATTCATAGGTGTCCACTGCCTTATTGGCCTTATCCGCAATAACTTTTTCGAACATATGAACAAAATCAGGTACGGTAACGTCACGTCCGCCCAGTCCGATAATATAATTGTAAATCGCGGGGCGCTGGATTTCGGCATACAAAGCCGATTTGATTTCCGAAAACACGGGACCGCCGGGACCGCCGAAAGAAACGGCGCGGTCGGTGACAATCAATTTTTTCGCATTCTTTACCACGGCCTTGATTTCCGCAAACGGGAAGGGACGCCAGAGCCGAAGTTTGATCAGACCGGCTTTGACGCCTTTGGCACGCAGTCCATCAATAGCCATTTCCGCCGTTTCGCCCATGGAACCCATCGTCAGCATCAGGATGTCCGCGTCTTCGGCCTTATAAGTTTCTACCGGCTTATAGCTGCGGCCGAACATTTTCGCCCACTCGTCCCAAACTTCCAGAATCACTTTCTTGGAATTTTTCAGCGCTTCATCTTTAGCTTTCATGATTTCTGTAAAATAGTCGGACATGGAAAAAGCGCCCATTGTGACGGGCTTCGCGGGATGCAGCGTGGCATAAGGAACGCGCGTCGGCAAAAATTTATTCACCAATTCCTGATCAGGGAATTCCAAAGGTTCGACCATGTGTGTTAATTGAAAACCATCGATATTGACACAAACCGGCAACTGAACATCTTTATGCTCGGCGATTTTGAATGCCTGAATGGACAGGTCAATCGCTTCCTGACCGTTTTCCGCGAAAAGAGAAATCCAGCCGGAATCGCGCTGCGGCATGATATCGGAATGATCATTTAAAATATTCAAAGGACCGGAAACCGCCCGGTTGGCTATTCCCATGACAATCGGCAATCTCATTCCCGAAGCAATCGGCAGGAGTTCGTGCATCAGCATCAAACCCTGAGAGCTTGTCGCCGTGTAGACGCGGGCGCCGGTGCCCGACGCGCCGATAACCGCGCTCATCGCCGAATGCTCGGATTCCACCGTTACAAATTCCGCGTTTATTTTACCATCAGCCACGAGATCGGAAAGATGTTCCGCAATGTGTGACTGGGGCGTAATGGGATAAACGGCCGCCATATCAATGTCGCACTGTCCTACGGCTTCCGCTACGGCAACTGCTACTTCCATTCCAATGCGTTTTGCCATACTTATCCCTCCTCCACCATAGCTATCGCTCTTGGCCAGCATTCGTGCGCGCAAATACCGCACCCTTTACAATAATCCATGTTCGCCTGGAAAAATCCGTCTTCGCTTTGCTGTACGCAGCCTTCCGGACAAAAAATATAGCAAATGCCACATTTAATACATTTTTGATTGTCCCAAACGGGCCTTTGCGCACGCCAACTTCCCGTATGATATTCACTGGCGCTGCCCGGATCGAAAACAACACAACCCGTTGTAATTTCCTGCCAGGTAGCCAACCCTTTTCTTTTTGTCATGATTTAAATACCTCTTAATTACTTGTTTTAATCTCTTCGTAAGCCCTTTTCATTGCGTTGAGATTTTTCTGGGCTATTCTGCCAAAACGATGTTCCACCGCTTCTTTCATTTCCTCGAGTCCCATGACACCGATAACTTTCAATAGCGCTCCGATCATCGTGGTGTTGGCAATGGGCACGCCCATTGCCTTGCGCGCGATGCCGGTACCGTCAACAGTGGCTACAAAACCACTGAAGTTAAGTTCTTTTTTGATTTCCTCCGGAGTTTTCGGCGTATTCACGATCAACTTTCCCTCGGGCTTTAAACCGTCGATGACATTCACCAGGCCGATCAAACTTGCGTCCAGCACGATCACAACATCCGGCTCGTAGATTCCTGAACGGACTTTGATTTTCTTTTCATCAATACGGCTGAAAGCGGCAACAGGTGCTCCTCTTCTTTCCGGACCGAAACTGGGAAATCCCTGAGCATATTTCCCCGCGCTGATTGCCGCCACGGCAAGCAGTTCCACGGATGTTACCGCTCCCTGACCGCCACGTCCATGCCATCTAACTTCTATCATTTATCTTAATCTCCTTATAATGTTACAAAAAATGACTGTCATTCATAATATAGAAGTAAATTTCAGTCAACAGATTTTCACAATAGCTAAAAAGATTTGTTATATCGATTATATGCGCCACTTTCGCTGCTCGGAAAAATACAGATCATTACCTTGAAAATCGTTGATAACCACGAGCGGAAAATTAATGACCGTTAGTTTTCTGATCGCCTCTGGACCCAAGTCATCATAGGCAATCAGTTCCACTTTTTTTACAGATTGAGACATCAACGCGGCAATTCCGCCGATCGCGCCAAAGTAAATGGCTTTGTGTTTTTTGATGGCCTCTACCACTTCAGGCGAGCGATTGCCCTTGCCGATCATTGCCCGAAGGCCGCTTTCGATTAATTTGGGAGTGAAAAAATCCATCCGGTAACTGGTTGTGGGACCGATGGAACCGATAACTTTTTTCGGCGGTGTGGGCGAGGGGGCCGCGTAGAATAAAACTGTCTGCGATAAATCAACGGGCAGTTTCTCACCTTTGAGCAGAGATTCATACAAACGCCTGTGAGCAACGTCGCGGGCAGTGTAAACTTCCCCGCTCAACAAAACCATATCTCCGGCATTTAGCGAGGTAATAACTTCTTCAGTCAAAGGTGTTTTAATGCTTCGTACTTTGTTCATTTTTTTCTCTTTCATCATTCCCGACTCTTGTCCGGCAAGGAACTCCGGTGAATGCATGGGCATATAGAGTTATCGGGAATCCAGTTTATCTCTTTTCTTCTTCAGAAGCCTAGGGGAGATTTAACCCGTTAACTTTTGTTCTGAAAAACTAAAAAACTTACGGGCGTCCTTCCTTGCCCGCCGAACAGAACGATAAAAAAGGAAATAATTTATTCATAGTCTTTGCAAGTAATCTTACCAACTATTAAGAAATCTTTTGCCATTTTTTCAAGTCCTGAAAAAAAGCCCTGTCGCCCTCAAGAATGCCATCTTCTTCGCGTATTTTTTTGATATATTTTTGAATGCTGTTATTACAGAAGGTAGCTTCAATGTCATCTGAAAATTCATTATAAGCCATTTTTTTGGATATAAGATTTTCTTCATATAAATCTCCTATTGTTTCATAAATTCCTAGAAGATTCTCAACTTTTCCTTCTGTAAATTTACCACCATCGTTTTTGAGAATTGGATAATTTATATTGTTGCTTGATATTGCATTGATTAATTCAGAGTACTTGGGCGAGTCTAATTGTTTGGACAAATCAAGAACGTAGTTTGCAGAAGCAATTATATTACTGGCAATTAAGGCATCTGATTGAATTTTTGTTTGAATTTGAAGAAAATATAGTTGAAGAATTCCAAAAATAATCCCACCGATGATGGCTAAACTTTGAATTATATCAATGAACTTTTTTAAATAGTCCCAAAATTTTTGTTTATTCATATAATCTTCTTCATTAATTCTGAAGTTTTTCCTCGTAGGTTTATAACGTTACGGGAACATCTACAAATCTGGAAATCCAAGGACCGCATACCAGTTTTTATATTTTTACTTTAATCATTTCACAAAATAGTCTCCTTGTGGCGCGCTACATGACACTGTATATTCACCGCCACCGGTAATGATGCAATATGGCACGGCATCATTTCGATATTTACCGCCAGAGCGGTAACCCTGCCGCCCAGTCCCGCGGGGCCGATGCCCAGATTGTTGATACTTTCCAATAATTCTTTTTCGATCTGCTCCACGCGTTCATCAACTCTGTTTTGTTCACCCACCGGCCTAAGAAGTGCTTTTTTCGCCATAACGCAGGCCTGCTCCAGCGAGCCGCCGATGCCCACCCCGACTATTATAGGCGGGCAGGGATTGGCGCCGGCACTCGAAACCGTTTCCAGAACAAATTTTTTAATGCCGTCAATTCCCGCCGAAGGAGTCAGCATTTTCGCGGCGCTGCAATTCTCGCTGCCACCGCCTTTGGGCATGGCGATGATTTTCAAACGGCTGCCGGCAACGATATCAACATGAATGATCGCGGGTAAATTGTCGGTAGTATTTTTTCTGGTGAAAGGATCGCAGACGGATTTGCGCAAATATCCTTCATTATAGGCCTGCCGCACGCCTTCTTCAATCGCCGCGTGTAATTCTCCGCCTACGATATGAACATCCTGTCCGAGTTCAACGAAAACAACCGCCAGACCGGTATCCTGACAAATGGGCATTTTTTTACGGCAAGCAATATCCGCGTTTTCAATTATTTTTTGCAGCACCTGCTTGCCGGTTTCCGATTCTTCTCTGGAGAGCGCATGGCGCAAAGCGCCAACAACATCTTCGCCCAGAACTGTATTGGCTTCGATAAAAAGTTTTTTTACCGCTTTGGTTACGCGCTTGGTATTTATCCGCCGCAAAGTGCTTCTGGCTTTAGTTTCCGTGTCCATAAATTTTATTTTCCATCAAAACTTTTTTTATCAGTAAATGGATGGCGCCACAAAATACCCTAAAGGGCACACGAGCTCCAGAGGCAAGGCGCGCGAGTCCTGAGAAGTGAGGCGTATATTTTCCATACGCCGCAACGCCGAGGGACGAAGCGCAACGCAGCATATGGACTTTTTCCGGTGTCATCATCACATGCCGCGCCGAAACTCCAACGACTTGGATATCGACATCTTATCTAAATATTTCAAATCTCCGCCCATCGGCACACCTGTGGCAATGCGCGTCAACTTGATATCTTTTTCTTTAAGCATCCGGGTAATCAGCAAGGCGGTAGCTTCGCCGTGAACATTGGGATTGGTTGCGATAATCAATTCTTTGACTGAGCCAGTGTTGATCCTTTGCATAAGCTCGCCTAATCGCAGATTTTCCGGCCCGATTCCGTCCAGAGGCGCCAGAGCGCCGTGAAGAATATGATAAGTCCCCCGAAATCCCCCGCACTCTTCAATCGCCGCCAGGGCATCCGGATCTTCGACAACACAAATCACGTCTTTATCCCTTGTTGTATCGCGGCAAATATAACAAATATCTTCTTCCGTCAGGTTTAAACAAATCCGGCAAAGCTTGATTTTTCTTTTGACTTCAATAATACTTTCCGCAAGCTTTTTCACATCATCTTCCGTGGAGCGCAAAATATAATTTGCCAGCCTTGCGGCAGTTTTTTCGCCAATGCCGGGAAGCTTGCCCAACTCAGAGATAAGCTGTTTGATTGGTTGTGCATATGCTTTCATAAAATAAACCTTTTTCCAAATTTTAAATCAAAGCGCTATCTTTGTTGGCAGCGTCGTCAGTTTCCTCAACGTACAACTAATACGCCTCGTCGCCTCCTCCTTGCCGCCTCGATATCATCTTTGATTTAAAAATGGCATTACATACCGGGGATATTCAATCCTCCGGTAATTTTCGCCATTTCCGAGGAAGCCATTTCCTGCGATTTGCGGATTCCTTCATTGACCACCGCAATAATTAAGTCCTGTAACATTTCGATGTCTTCGGGATTGACTACTTCCTTTTCGATTTTTAGTGATACAATTTCAAATTTGCCGTTCACTATAACGCGCACCATTCCGCCGCCGGCCTGCGCCTCGACGGTTTTCGTCTCTAATTCCTGCTGGAGCTGACCCATTTTCTCCTGCATCTTTTTTGCCTGCTTCATAATGGTACTAAAATTTTGCACTATTTCTGTCCTCCTCTTGTCTTGATGAACTCCCCGAATATCTTAATTGACCTGCACTTTGCAACGCCGTCAATTTTTGTCGCCCCGTACGTTAATTTCTACTATTTTGGCGTCGGAAAGTTCATCCATAATTTTCTGTAAAAGCGGCTGGTTCATCGCTTCACGTTTTATATCGTTCAGACCATTAGTCTGCTTGCGCCCGTTGTTGCCATTCGCGTTACTATTTTCCGCGTCGAGCGTTGCAATTTTTATCGCCACATTTTTCTGAAAAAAAATCCGGGCAATTTGTTCCAGTTTTTCTTTTTGCGTTGTTTTTATTTCCTCTAAAAAAATGTAGTTCTTCGGAAAGCCCAGTGTCAGGGAATCGTTTTCGTAACTGACAATTTCAGCGGAATCAATTTTTGCCCCCAGAATAGCGCTTTCTTTTTTGATAAAGTTTTTAAAATTATCACGGAGAGCCTTCAAATCCCCGACGTTATTATCAGCAGGGTGGGAATTATTCTCTTTATTTGTATCAGCAACAATACTGCTTTTAGTATTATAATCTGCCGGTGTTTCTTTTACCGAGTTGTTTTCTGAAAACCGCGGCTCAGAATTATTGACGGCTGCCGGCAAACCCTGTTGGAGTCTTTGTTCGATGTTTTCAATTGTCGCAATAATTTCACCAAGGGGAATTACCGGTTCCAGATAAGCCATTTTGACAATTATTGTTTCGAGTTTCATGCGCGGTTCCTGGCTGCGGAGAAAACTTCCCTCTTCCGCGATCAGGATTTCCACAAAGCGCTGCAGGGTTTCGCGTGATATTGCCTGCACCTGATTTTTCAGCTTTTCAATTTGTTCCGGCGCGATATCAAAAGAAGAACTGCCATCGGCGGCAATTTTAACCAGAAGCTGATTTCTAAAATGCTTCACCAGTATTTGATAAAAATGCTTCATGTCGATGCCGGCCAGATATGCTTCTTCGAGAATAATCAGGCAGGCGCCGGCATCTCGCTGCAAAACCGCCTCGGAAAGACGGAAAAGATATTTCCGGTCGGCCAGACCCAAACTTTCTTCCACATCATCATCTTTGATATCCATTCCGGCATAGGAAATGACCTGATCAAAAATACTTTGCGCGTCGCGCATACTGCCGTCGCCCGCTTCGGCAATCCATAAAAGCGCGCTCGGGCTGATTTTAATTCCTTCAGCGGCGGCAACCCGGCCTAGATTTGCGGCGATTTCCGTGAGAGATATTCTGCGGAAATCGTAGCATTGGCAACGCGAAAGGATGGTGGCGGGAACTTTATGACTTTCGGTTGTGGCAAAAATGAAAATTACGTGGGACGGCGGTTCTTCCAAAGTTTTTAAAAGCGCGTTGAAAGCTTCGCGCGTGAGCATATGGACTTCGTCAATAATATAAATTTTGTATTTTGCGGCAGCCGGAGCAAACTTGACATTTTCCCGCAGTTCCCGGATTTCATCAATGCCGCGGTTGGAAGCGCCGTCTATTTCCCGCACGTCCAGCGAGGAGCCGTTAGTAATTTCTCGGCAATTGGAGCATTCATTACAGGGCGTGGCCGTTGGTCCTTTTTCACAATTGAGCGATTTGGCCAGAATTCTGGCAACCGAAGTTTTTCCTACGCCGCGCGGTCCGCTGAATAAAAAGGCATGCGCCACACGACCCTGGCCGATGGAATTGCGCAGAGTTTTGACAACATGTTCCTGACCGGCAACGTCTTCAAAGGTTTGCGGGCGGAATTTTCGTGCTAGTACAAGGTATTCCAACTGAGCTCCTGATGCCGCTTTTGCTTTCTTCGGCTAACTTTGTTGGCTTCGTTCTCGGCGTCCTCAACGTATTATTAATACGCCTGCGGCGCCTCGTTATCCTTTGAAATCAAAATGGCAAATTAATTACTGGTGACCGGGTTTACCGCAACACATGGTGGTATTTGCTGCCGCTGCTTCCTTCCGGACCTGACGGGGTTAACAAGCCTCCGTTGCGCGGGACCCGGCCACACTATTTAAGATAGAACTTTCGGACTTTGCAAAACCTTACCAAATGTCATTGCGAGGAGCCCCTTAGGCGACGTGGTAATCTTAATGACAAAGTATTGGCTTTGCACAGACCTTTATTTATATGTGGCTTTTAATTGATAAATGAACAGGAATCAACTCAAATTTTTGATATTGATTTTTAATAAGCGATGTTACTGTTTTAACAGAAGATTGCCATAATGACGCTTCGTGATCGTTACCAAATCAAGCAAAGCGTCCCTTTCATGTTTCCCTTAAGAAAGGTATGCATTTGGTACATTATCAAAAAAATCTATTTTTTTTGAATTGCATTAATCAAATTTAAAGTATCGAAATAAACTTCATTTCGTATAATCTTCTTATTAACTATTTCCACTATATCCACTCCAAATTCAATTATTTCGATTTGTCTTACCGGTATAATGGCCTTCCATTTCAACGTAAATCCTTTTTCAGTAGGAATTATTTCTTCATAAGTCCATTTCCAATCAGGATTATTTTTTAATAATTTTTTAAAATATGGCAATATTTCGTCATGTCCTTTAAGGCCATTTTTAACGGTTGGATCTGAATAAAATGATTGAGTTGAATAAAAGTTAATTAATTTATCCGGATTATTTCCAGTCCATGCCGCGAGCCATTTATTACAAAAATCTTTTGCTTCTTCTAAATTCATAATCAACTCCTCCTCTATCTTTTGCGTCCTTACATTCGACCGAAAGTCTCCATCTATTTATTTAAATAAGTAATAGTTAATTGTAATACGGTCGCAAACGAAACCCAAAACAAATAAGGAATTTGAATATAGGCCACCCAACGTGCGTGCGGATAGATGGCGATTACCGCCCAAATCAGCGTGCCGAGAACAAGGATAACATCAACCGCCGCCAGAAGATTGTTTTTTAACCCGAATTGCAAAGGAGTAAAAGCAAAATTAAAAATTAGATTAAGGATGAATGGCAGAATAACTATAAAGGAAACTTTTTTTTGAAAAAACATCAAAAACACTTTGCCAAATGAAATGGCAATCAGAATATAAAGAAATGTCCACACCGGGCCAAAAATCCAGGCGGGCGGCGACCATGAGGGTTTTATTAATTGCGAGTACCAATTATAGCGGTTCATATTTTTTGTCCTGTTTTTGGAGGGGAAAAATCGCTTCGTTACTTATTGGAAAACTCTGGCTTCAGAATAATCGCCGAATAAATATTCTAGCTTGAGTTTTTGGTCAAAAAACTGTGAATCTCTTGAGTTAATTCATTATTCATTTTAACCAATCTGTGAACTTCATCCTCAATCTTTAAAAGTGCTTCGGCGTCTTTATATGTCTGCATTGCCTGTTTATCAGAAGCTTGCGCGGCTACCTTTTGACCAACCATAATAACGGAGAGAAGAACTAACTGCAAAAATGTTTGAGCTATCCATGATATGAGAGCGGCTGTTCCTCCGGAAATAGCGGACGGAAGGCTTATTAAAGCTATAATCGCAAAAATGTAAGCGCACCACATCGTGCTTACTGCATTAGTTATCAGGACGGCTATACGGCCGTTTAATCCAATATGCTCATGTTTTGTAAGGTGAGGGCCGGATTTTTCCCGTTCTGCAATTCTAGGATTTGGAATATGTATATCTGCCATGGATCCGATAATAAACTAAAAAATAAATAATTCAAGATAATAAAATAAATGATGCGGAGTTTATCCCGCATTTATTGCTGGATTCGGGTTGGCTGTAAATTTTTCACTTACCTTACTGCGCAAATTTAAATTGTACTTGTCCCTGTTATTTTCCTTAAAAGAAAAGCAAGAAAAGGAAGAAATCCAAAGACGGGAGAGTCAATCAAGATAGCAACGAAATTTACTCCGAAATTTAAACTAGCAAAGGCATTTAAAGAAGCTGTGAAGTAGTGCTTTAGACCTTGGATTGATGGAACGAAATCAAGCATTGTGATGTTGACTACACTTTAGTTTCAGTAGTGGGCGGTTGTCAGGATTGATAATTTATAAAGGTATTGAGAATAGCGATGCTGAAAAAAGGATAATTAGACCGATGACGAAAGTGAGTTCAGATGTTGCCCATAATATCTTATTATTTCTAAGTTTAATAAAAAATAATGGTATGATTATCCCCAAAATAAAATTTAGAGCTAGAAGGCAAGATAGGGAAATAATCAATGTCATATTTGCTTTCTGAATATAATAGTCATATTTTTTAATTGTCAGTCCGAGAGGAATTGCTAACCGATAATGATCTTCAAGATATTCAATAAGTCCGTTGACATATTTACTACATTTAGTTTTGTTATACTCACCTTTTAAATTATTCGCCAACAGAATTGCATCTATTATTTTTTCTTTGCCGTCTTTAAATTCTAAAGTGAACCTTTGGTGATAATTTCTAATTTCATCGATTTGAACTTTAATCGCATCCATACTATATTCACGATTTGAATTTATATTACGCGGATAAATTGGTTTGTCGCTTTTGAACTCCTCCACGGTATCAATGCTTTCATTGTGATTGAGATCTAATATCGTGTTTCCATCTTTTGAATAATAAATCATTCTTTTGAAGGGATAGGAATATGCAATGTTACTCATGATTAATTGAATCTTTTTTCCGTGTTCAGCAGTTTCTTGTTTGCTCAAGTTTTATTCTTGTAAGTCCCTATTAATATTTCGAAAATCATTCAATAATATTTCTTTTCTTTTTAGATAGTAATATTCGTTATTTCCGCCAAACGAAATTGAAAAAGCGGAGTGAGGTATGTTAATTGCGTTAATTTCGATGATTTTTGCAGAAATATCTGCTTTGACTTCTGTCAATTGATGTTCAAAAAATACAAAATAGGAAAACACAAGGACTGTAAACAAACTAAAAATTGATACATTAATACTAATGATGTTCGGATCATCAGATAGTTGAAGGTGTCTAGGTCTTACATTTTCATCAATATTATTTTTGTCGGGTTTAGATTGGCTCATAATGATATTTCATTGACATCTATATTTTTCAACAAATCCGGCAAAACAGAGAACATCATACCTGTTAATTTATTAACAGCATTTTTTAGCGAAATTATTACTGAATATCATTTGAAATCTACACCATCTATTTTTGTCTGTCCATCATTTGTTTCTTAGCGAATTGACTCAAATAAAATG
>PLGI01000086.1 GCA_003139775.1 Syntrophaceae bacterium
GCTTGCTGCGGGGTAGTTCATTGTCTTCTGTGACTCATCTGAAGTAAATATTTAAATTAAATTTGATGTTGGCGTAGTCTTGTGAACGTAATTAAAATAAAAAATTTAGAAGAAGCTGCGGCGATATTTAAAAAAATTGGTGTTGATCCTTATGGCATTGACGCTATGGCTTCAAAGACAATAAACATCAATATTTTATTGGAAGATCAACCATGTAAAATAGCAAATATTATCAAACAGGAGATGTTATCAGTCGGCGGAGATGCCGCTGTTGCCAGGGGAAGTGTTTCCTGCAGCGTTCCTGTAAGCGACATTTTGATAATGGGTACACTAAAGCAAATATCGGCGCTGGCAAGAAAAATTGAGAAACAGCCCTTCGGCTTGAATTTAATTGCCGGCAGTATATTGAAAATATTAGGAAACATCGGTCAAAACGAATATGTCTTAAAAACATTTCGACGCGAAATTCATTTAGGCAAAAAAACCCTAATCATGGGGATTTTAAATGTTACACCCGATTCGTTTTCCGATGGAGGCCTATATTGCAGTCAACAAAAAGCTGTTGAACGCGGATTACAAATGGTAGACGAAGGTGCGGATATTATAGATATTGGCGGAGAATCCACTCGTCCCGGAGCTGTATCTGTAGAGGCAAGCATTGAATTGAAACGAGTCCTTCCGGTAATTGAAAGCTTGGTAAAACAGGTAAAAATACCGGTATCCATTGATACGACAAAAGCAAAAGTTGCAAAGCAGGCGATTGTTGGCGGCGCCGAGATAGTAAATGATATAAGTGCTCTCCTTGGAGATAAAAAAATGACCAAAACAATCAGGGATGCGGGCGCTGCCGTGATTCTTATGCACATGCGGGGAAATCCCCGAAACATGCAACAAGGTAATTTGGTTTATAATAATCTAATGGGAGAGGTTACGGATTTTTTGAAGAAGAACAGTGAAAAAGCACTGAAGGCAGGTATAGAAAAAGATTGTCTGGTTATAGATCCCGGAATCGGTTTTGGGAAAACTCCTGAAGACAATTATAAGATTATTAAAAATCTTTCGCAGCTAAAAGAGTTGGGAATGCCGGTAATGATCGGAACATCCCGGAAATCTTTTATCGGTAAAGTAACCGGCGGCGAACCTGAGCAAAGATTGGAAGGTACGGCGGCAACTGTCGCCGCGGCAATAATGAATGGATGCCATATTGTCCGGGTGCATGATGTTGCGGCAATGAAAAAAGTTGTCGCAATTACGGATGCTATTGTCCACACACATTAGGCGAAATAATGATTTTCGGTATTGGAATAGACCTGGTCGAAAATGGCCGTTTAGAAAAGATCATTGAAAAATGGGGTATTAAATTTTTAAATAGAGTTTTTTCTGCTGGAGAAATACAATACTGTGGAAAGCATATCCAATCATCACCCCATTATGGAGCCAGATTTGCGGCCAAAGAATCTTTTTTGAAAGCGTTAGGCATTGGTTTAGGCCGGGGTGTTAAATTAAGCGATATTGAAGTTGTGCATGATAAAAATGGAAAACCTGTTCTTGCGCTATGCGGTGGAGCCAAAGTTCAAATTGAAAAAAGGGAGATTACAAAAATTCATTTGAGTTTGACACATACGAAAAAATACGCCACAGCTATTGTATTATTGGAGAAAAAATAGTGAGTCCCAAATTTCAGAAGCGTAGCGTATAACCTAAATACCCTAAAGGGCACCATGGGGTCATCTATGACTGAAATTTGTTGAACGTAATGAGGCTAAAACTTCAAAAGCAAAGCGCAATGAAGTTTTTTAGCCGAATTATCCAATAGCCAAAGGCTATTGGAAACAATATCAGGAGTGTAGCGACGTAGGATAATGAGCACCTTAAAACTATCCTAGGAACGAAGGTGTTTGGTATTAAAGCTATTTATCGATATTTTAAATGAATCAGAAAAACACAAAGATTGAAATAATATCTGTAAGTGCTGAGCAGACTTGGGAAATAGCGCGCTTCATTGGGGGGAAGTTAAGAAAAGGTGATGTCTTAGCGTTATCGGGAGAGCTTGGTTCCGGCAAAACTTGTTTTACCGGCGGATTAGCCCGTGGACTGGGAGTTGACGAAAAATATCAGATTACAAGTCCGACTTTTACTTTGATTAATGAATATCCAGCCCGCTGGAAACTTTATCACTTTGATGTGTATCGGCTAAACAGTTATTCTGAATTCGAAGATCTAGGTTATGAAGAATATTTTTGCTCAGATGGCATTGTTGTCATCGAGTGGGCAGAAAAAATAGTTAAAATTCTTCCCGCGGATACTTTTTTTATTAGTTTTGAATATCTTGATGAAAACAGGAGAAAAATTATTATAAAAGCACCTAAAAGCAGGCTGAAGGAATTGGCAATAGATACAAAAATGGAGGTTGGTTAAAATGGCCTTAGTTGTTCAGAAATTCGGCGGAACATCGGTTGCGGATATTGATAAAATAAAAAATGTGGCCGCAAAAGCAATCTGGGAGAAAAAAGCAGGCAATGAAGTCGTCGTGGTTTTATCGGCAATGGCCGGTGAAACGGATCGTCTCATCGCTCTGGCTCATAAGGCTGCGGAATCGCCCAATGAAAGAGAATATGACTCATTAATTTCCACAGGTGAACACGTTACCGTGAGCTTACTGGCTATAGTTTTAAACGCCATGGGTTATCGGGCAAAATCATTTTTGGGATTTCAGGTCAAGATATTAACAGATAAAGCATATAAGAAAGCAAGAATTTCACTTATCGATACGGAAGCAATTAAGAAAGAACTCAAGCATGGAACAATAGTTATTGTAGCCGGTTTCCAAGGTGTTGATGAAGACAACAATATTACGACTCTCGGTCGTGGTGGTTCCGACACAAGCGCAGTTGCTCTTGCCGCCGCTTTAAACGCGGATCAATGCGACATTTATACGGATGTCGACGGCGTCTATACAACGGATCCGAATGTCTGCAATAATGCGCGGAGGCTGGATAAAATTTCTTACGATGAAATGCTGGAAATGGCTATGACCGGCGCGAAGGTTTTACAACCCCGTTCCGTAGAAATGGCTAAAAAATATAATGTTCCTGTTTACGTGAAATCAACATTTTCCGATAAAGGAGGAACTCTTGTGACTAAGGAGGATAAGGATATGGAAAAAGAAATAATTTCAGGCATAACTTATGATCGTGATCAAGCTAAAATCACTGTAGTGCATGTCCCGGATAAGCCGGGCGTGGCAGCCAGTTTGTTTACGCCTTTGTCCGAGCACAATATCAGCGTCGATATGATTATTCAAAATGTCAGCGCGGAAGGCTTTACCGACCTTACTTTCACTGTATCCAAAAAAGAAATGAAAGAAGCTCAGAAGATAGTAAATGCCACGGCTAAAGCAGTTGGAGCAAAAAAAGTTGAAGTTGACGATGATGTGGCCAAGGTATCTATAATCGGCGTAGGAATGGTGAGTCATTCCGGTGTTGCGGCTAAAATGTTTACGACATTAGCCAATGAAGGCGTAAATATTATCATGATTAGCACATCGGAAATTAAAATATCCTGTATTATTCAACGAAAATATACAGAGCTTGCTGTAACTGCTCTGCATGATGCTTTCGGGCTGGAAAAGAAAAAATAGTTATACCAAGTTGCTTTCAAAAATTAATCTATGAATATTTGAAAGCTTACTTGGTATTATGCCCGGTAAATCAATCTTTTAATATCCGATAGCTAATGGGTATTCTATGACTATTTCTGAAGGTCAAATAAAGGGGCTAATTGCTATTTGCTTAACTTTGGTGATTATCCCCTTTTTTAGTTTATTTTACAGTTTATTCAACAGCTACAAAATTCCTGTTTTTATCGATCAATCAGATAATTCACTGGCAATAGAAGTCGTGGAAAATGATCAGCCAAAAGGAATTTATTTCGTTGGTCCTGAAACAACCTCCGGACAGTTATTGAAAACTGCCGGTATCGGAGAATTTTTATATTCAGACTTTAAGCTTAACGATGGAATGAAAATTACGATCAATTCTGTTTCAAGGAAGAATGATATTGTTGTTACGAAAATAGCTTCTGCCGAAAGGCTAGCTTTGGGTATGCCGCTTGATATTAACCAAGTCGTGGAAGATGATTTGCTCTTGGTAAAAGGAATCGGGGAAGCAACGGCCGAAAAAATATTAGACTTACATAATAAATTAGGCCGGTTCCGTAATATTGAGCAATTGATGGAAATAAAAGGAATTAAAGAAAAGAAATTGGCGGAAATCCGAAAATATTTATATGTCGAAAAGCGTCAGAAATAAATCCTACGTCCCTGCCAATCCTGACAAATCGTGGATTGGCGGGATTGTTCCTCTTGCGCTTCGAGCTTCACTTTATTCGCTCTCAGCGAGAGTCACGATCGCTTTGCTCCTGGGATAATTTATGGGGTGCTCATTATCCTACGTCGCTGCGCTCCTAGGATAGTGAGTCCCAAATTTCAGTGCGCTACGCTTATGAAACTGGGGACTCACTATTGATTGCTGTATGACTTGTAAAAACTATAAACACGCTTTACATAATTTTGAGTTTCCCGATAAGGAGGAACGTTGTAATTATATTTGGCGACAGCCTTTTCTCCGGCATTGTAGGCGGCAAGGGCAAGAGTTAAATCCCCTTTGTAGGTGTTGAGAAGATAACGCAGATAGCGCGCTCCGCCTTCAATATTTTTTTCCGGATGAAAACTGTCTTCGACTTTTAGATCAGATGCCGTTTTCGGCATCAATTGCATTAAACCCTGGGCTCCTACCCGTGAAACAGCTCGATGATTAAAGTTAGATTCCGCTTTGATGACCGCCTTAATCAATGCTGAATCAAGTTTAAATTTATTGGCGGCTTTCGTAATAAGACCATCGTACTTGTTTACGTCAAGATTGGGCTGGAAAAGAATTCGTTTTTCTCTGAGGATCATAACATATTTGGCGTTATGATCGGTAGGCGTGTTGGTCAAATGCAGAACGCCTTCCTTATCCACATACTTGTAAATATCGGCATGAGCAAAATTGACTGCCGTAATTATAAATGCAGCTAAAACTGCAATAACTGTCCGTAGAAATAAAATATCGTTTAATTTAATGAAATATATGTTCGAATCTGTTTTCATATCTATATGTTACTTCATCTGTAGTATTAGTTCAATGATTTTTTAAAACATAAATTAGCTAAAATATCTGATGTAAATACAATAATGCAGGGTGTAATACGACTTAAAGAAACATACATAGATAAATCATCATTGACGCTAGATAGTCATTCCGCCGTCTATGGCTAATACCTGTCCTGTTACATAGCTTGACGCGTCCGAAGCCAGATAAATGACAGCGCCCACCATTTCTTCCGGTTCGGCTGGCCGCCCCAATGGAGTCCTACTCATTGCTATGTTAAGAATGTCCTGATTTTTCCAAATGGGCTCGCTGAAGCGGGTTTTGGTTAATCCCGGAGCGATAGCGTTCACCCTGATATTGTATATGGCCCATTGTTGAGCCATCACCTTTGTGGCCATAATTACACCAGCTTTGCTTATGGAATAAACAGGCAGTATGTCGGGAGTAATTCCGGCGATTGATGCAACATTGATAATCTTGCCTCCGCCTTTTTCTTTCATTATCCGGGCCACTGCCTGACTTAAGAAAAATAAACCCTTAAGATTAAGGTTCATAATGGAATCCCAGGCGCGATCGTCTATATCAATAGCCGAGGCCATTGAGGGATTTGTTGCGGCATTGTTTACCAGAATGTCGATTGTTCCGAACTCATCTATGACTTTCTTAACAAGATTATTTATTTCTTCTATTTTTCCTATATGGGCCGCTACAGTCAGGCATTTCCGTCCCATTTTTTTTATTTCTACCGCTACTTTTTCTAAGTCGGGCAGTTTCCGGCTGGCAATGGCAATGTCGGCGCCAGCCTGGGCTAATCCCATAGTGATTGCTTGACCTATTCCGCGGCTGGCTCCGGTGATTAGGACAACCTTATTCTCTAAAGATAGTTCCATTTTTATTTCCTCCCATGAGAAATGAATTTTTTTACATTTTAGATAAAAGCTTTGTTACAGCAATTAATTTTATTAAATAGCTCCTTCTCTTTTTGCCGCATTTTAGTTGCTTCTTTTTTAGTCGTATTTTCGTGATTATAACCCAACAGATGTAAAATTCCGTGGATTATGAGAAAATCAATTTCCTGCGCAATATTAAGTTTGCCGTAAAGAGCGTCCCTCTGAGCCGTCTCGACAGAAACAATAATGTCACCCAGGATTTGAGGATTTATATCGCCGTATTCACCTTCCTGCAAAGAAAAAGAAAGAACGTTAGTCGCCTGATCCTTTCCCAGATATTGCTTGTTTAATTGTTTAATATATTCATCGTCAACAAAAGAGAGACTGATTTCTTTATCAGGACAATCAAGAGTCTTCAGAACTTTTAAGACCGTGTTGCGAATCTTGCGCTTATCTATTTTAATTTTATTTTGACTGTTTTCGATCTGTAGTTTCATTAATTTCTTTTTTGCCGTTTGTTTCTTTATGCGCCGATTCCGGATAATCAACACGATGGTGAAAAATTCCGGTAAGAATTTTAGTAAATGTCTCCGCTATGGTATTAAGATTTTTTAAAGTTAACTCACATTCATCAAGTTGCCCATCCATATAGATGCGTTCAATTCTTTCTCTGACTAAGGAATGAATTCTGGCCGGGGTTGGATTAGACAGGGTGCGCGAAGACGCTTCAATAATGTCCCCCAGCATTACCAGGCCCGCTTCTTTCGTCTGCGGTTTTGGTCCCGGATACCGGAAATCACTTTCCGATAAAGAACGGATCGATTCATCTTTATCTTTTTTGGCTTTGTCATAAAAGTAACTGACAATATTATTGCCGTGATGTTGGCGGATGATGTTAATAATCTGCCGGCCTAGTTTGACTTGAGATGCCAGTTCGCAGCCATCCTTTACATGAGAAATTATGATCAAACTGCTCATTTTAGGAGATAACTTGTCATGTCTGTTATCAGCGTTGGGCTGGTTTTCGATAAAGTACTGAGGTTTTGTCAGTTTGCCTATATCATGATAGTAGGCGCTTACTTTTGCCAGTAGAGAATTGGCTCCGATAGCTTCTGCTGCCGCCTCCACCAAAGAGGAAACGATGATGCTGTGATGATAAGTGCCCGGCGCTTCGATGATCATTCTTTGGAAAAGAGGTTGATTGAGGTTGGCCAGCTCCAGCAGCTTAATATCAGTTATAAAACCGAAAGTGCTTTCAAAAATGGGTGCGATTCCGGCAACAAGAATTCCAGTAAAAACTCCTCCGGCAAATCCCATCATTAACCTTAAAAACAAATCATTGAAAATATTTCCTGTGATAAGGTTTAAGCAAATAATCGCGGCCATATTTATAATTCCCAAAAAGATACCGATTCTTAAAAAAACAGAACGCTGACGGATGCGTACAATTTGATAAGACGCGGCAATTGACCCTAAAAAGGAGAAAAGAGGGAGAATAATATTTTCATCAAAGATGAAACCAATCAGGAAAGATGTGAGCACGCTTATAATTAAGGCAACGTTTCTATTAATCAAAATGGCGATAATCATTGCTCCCAGCGCAAAGGGTATAGCAAAATAGCAGGCATCGGTTGATATAGAGGGGAATGCTCTGTTGACCGCGAGGGAAATGAAGATTCCTGCTTTAATAAATAATATTTGTAATAAGGCAATAATGCCGAAAACAAACAAATCAACGTTTGAGCGAACAGAAACTTTAGCTTTAATCCAGTTTCTTGTGCGCCAAAGATACAAAGCAATAGAAAGAAAGAGGGCTGTGAAGAAAAATCCCAGAAAGACTGTAAATCTGGAAAATTTATTACTTTCGGTAGATTTAAAATAAGCATTTAACTTGGCTAACTCCAAATAACCGATTTTTTCTCCTTCTCGAACGATCATTTCATTTTTTTGCACCTGGAAAAATGCCGGATTTGTATCTGCCATAAATGCCATCTTTTTCTTTTCCATTAACTCTTTATTAAAGGTCAAATTCGGTTCGATTAGTTTTTTAGCTACGGAAAAGGCCACTTCTCTTAGAGAATAGTCGTCACCCTTAAAAATCACATTAACTTTTTTTAAAAGCGCCGCATCAATTTTCTGAATATATAAAAATGAAGAAGTATCTTTAATTTCTTCTTCCATTTGAGTTTCTAAATTTCTAATAGTAATACCTTTTCTCTTTTCTGATTTACTAAAAATATTATTGGTAATGAATTTGTTTGCATAGAAAGAAACGATTAACTGGGAAAGTTTTTGTTGCAGTTCATTAGAAAATTTGTATTCCTTTAAAATGTGAAATTCTTCCGAACTTAAAGAAACCCCTAAATTCACCTCCAGGCGCTGTTTCTCTTTTTGTGATTTACTTACATCAATATGGCTGCCATCCGGTGGTTTTTCCATAAGCGAACTTTTATAATCTTCAGCCGCGGATAAAAGAGCTTCAGCTAACTTTGTTTTGATGTTGACGGCAACTTTACTGTCATAGTCATAAACCGGTTTTATATTTTCCGCGTCATCGTTTATTTTCTGTTGGGTTGCCTGTTGATCTTCAACCAGGAAAGAATGGTCGGCTTTAATATTTCTGGTGGCAATCATTCCTTGTTGAAATTTCGGCGCAAAGATATTAATTTCAGGCGCCAGGATCATAGCTAAAATTAAGCAGAGAATGACAGCGATAGCCCATTTTTGAAAAACACTATTTTCCAAAAAACCAAGAAGAAAATTATTTTTCTCCAGTAAATTCTTGAAAATATTTGCCGCTTTATTTTTCGTTGATTCGAGAAAATTCATAAAATTTATTGTTGAAACTCCAATTTAATGAGACCCGAGTTTCAGAAGCGAAGCGCGCTAAAACTTGCTGGTCAAATTATCCCATGTGCGAAGCTAAGTGGGACTATTTCTAAATCTTGCTTTAGTTTTCATACCCGTGATTTACTGGAATTAGTTATTTTTTCTCTATCTAAACGCGCATAAGCCTTGATGACATCCTGAACTAATGGGTGCCGGACAACGTCAATTTCCGAAAAATGAACAAAGCGAATACGCTCTATTTTTTTTAAAATGTGTTCCGCTTCGATTAATCCAGAAACTTTTTCCTGAGGCAAATCAACCTGGGTAATATCTCCGGTAATTATTGCCCTAGAACCGAATCCGAGCCGCGTTAAAAACATTTTCATTTGTTCGGATGTAGTATTTTGCGCCTCATCCAAAATAACAAAAGAATCATTAAGCGTTCTACCCCGCATAAAAGCTAGAGGAGCAACTTCAATCAAACCTTTATTGATGAGGGCTGTTGCTCTTTCCATATCGATCATATCATAAAGCGCGTCATACAAGGGGCGCAGATAAGGATTAACTTTTTCGGCCAGATCCCCCGGTAAAAAGCCTAATCTTTCACCGGCCTCCACTGCGGGACGTGCCAGAATGATGCGCTGGACTTTCTTTTCCAGCAAATGCGATACGGCCATGGCCATGGCCAGATATGTTTTTCCCGTTCCGGCAGGACCGATGGCAAAAACCATGTCAAAATTTCTCATGTATTCAATATAAAGTCTTTGGGCGATACTTTTGGGAGTAATTATACGTTTTTTGGAAGAAATAAAAACAGTGTCGAGAAAAATGCGCGCTAATTCGAAAGTTACATCTTCGGAAAGAATACGATGAGCGTAGTCGATATCGGAAGAGTGAATATGCCACCCTTTTTCCATTATCGAATAAAGCTGCTGCAGCATAGCGCTGATCTTGCGAACGTTGGCATTTTGGCCGGAGACAGTAATATTATTTCCCCAGGCTTTTACCTTAACCGGTTCCAGATTTTCGATAAGTTTTAGATGCTTATCATGTTCGCCGCAGAGATTTTTTAGTAAATTATGATCCGCAAAGGAAATTTTCTCTATGGATACACTATTGGGTGCCTGTTTCAATGAGTTTTCAGCCTCTAAAAAGAGATATCACTCAAATCCTAAAACCATGGTTAGTTACGATTTCAAGGGCAGGTTTCTATCACTTTGATTTGTCCAATGCAACACAATTTATACCAATTAGCTATCAGATATTAAAGGTTTGATTTACCGGGTATAATACCAAGTAAGCTTTCAAAAATTCATATTTTAATTTTTGAAAGCAACTTGTTATTAATACTGCAAAAACAGGTGTGCGAATACCTTGGCATTGCCCAGCATATTGTCAATTGGACAGTTTTCGTCCGGCTGATGGGCTGTTTGGTTGGTTTTAGACCAGACAGCTACTGGACAATCCTTTTTGCGGACATAGGAAGCAACCGTTCCGGCGCCCACGCCGCCGGCAAATGCCTTTATATTATATACCGTTTGAATGGCTTCTGTAAGCGCTTTGACGACTGGAGCGTCCGGTGAAGTCGGTTTTACTGATTGCACATGTTGTGCGGTCGATATTTCTATCTGAACCTTGAATTTCTTTTCAATTTTATGAACAATATTTTTTATCGCCGACATAACATTCTTTAAATCATAATCCGGCAGAATACGGCAATCCATACAAAAAACATCTTCGCCGGGAATGGTGTTGATATTGCCTACATTCGCTTCTTTCTTCGTTGGTTCAAAAGTGCTTTCCGGCGGATCAAAAAGGGGATCAATCTTGGGAAATAATTTTTTAAGTTTGGCTAATTTTGTTACCAGATGCGATGCCGCAAAGAAGGCATTATTGCCTAATTGCGGATTACTGCCGTGACATTGCTTTCCTTTTGTTTTAAAGCATAGCCAGAGAATACTCTTTTCGGCGACCTCAATTAATGATCCTTCAGGATTTCCCGAATCAGGAACGACAATCAAATCATCATGCTTAAAAAGATTATCCTTAGAATCTATCATGTAATAGAGTCCCATACTGCTGGATGTTTCTTCGTCGGAAACGAAAGCAAGATTAATCGAATTAGCCGTTGTTATTCCCTCATCAATGAGAGCCTTGGCGGCAAAGATAGAAGCCACCATGTCCTGTTGATTGTCTTCCACACCGCGGCCGAAAATATGGCCGTCTTTTACATAAGCGCTGTAAGGATCATGGCTCCAGAGGCGCAATTCACCCGGTGGAACAATATCCAGATGAGTAATAATCCAGGTAAACTTATTTTTATTCTTGCCTTCTATTGTCGTAATAAAATTTGGCCGGATGCCGGAAGAGACTCTATTATCCGGCGCATCATAATTCCGGAAATATTTAAAACCCATTTGGATAAGGCGGTCTTTCAATAAATCAGCTTTTAGCAATTCACCATCACCGCCGTTTTCCGGGCCTACCGCAGAAACGGCGCTTAGAGCAATTTGCAATTCAATCATTGCTTCGCGGTAAGAATCAATTCGTTGAGTAATCCGTTTGAATATATCTGCATCAATCATCAAAATTCACCTTTAATGATAAACTAGTCTTCAGGAGTTATCAAAATATGCTGGCCTGTTGTCCAAGATTTGTCAAACTTTTTGCCATCACCTAAAATTAAGACAACGTTCTTTGTTTTATCCAGATATTTTACGGCAATCTTGTTCAAATCTTTAAGGGTGACGTCTTCTATTTTATTCCGGTAATTAAGGAGAAAATCCGCGGGCAACTTTTCATATTCGATATTCATCTGTTGCCAGGCAATTTGTTCGGGAGTAACAAAAGAAAAGATAAAACCATTTTTAATCGATTTTTTGGCCCAATCGATTTCTTTGTCTGTGATCGTATTGGACTGAATATTTTCTAAAACAGAATTGAGCAGGGAAAGAGTTTTTAGAGTTGAGGATGTTTTCGTAAAGGCATAAGTGCCAAAAACTCCGTAGGCAGGTTTAGGGCGGTAAAAGCTTCCGGCGCTGTAAGCCAGGCCTGCATTATTGCGCACGACACTAAAAATTCGAGAGGGAAAACCGCCGCTGCCGATAATAAAGTCAAGAACGGTAAATGCATAAAAATCAGGATCATTTTTACTTGCGGCAAACTGGCCGCTGATAATAGTAGATTGAGAAATTTCTTTATCGATGTAATAAACCCCGGCATTTGATTTTTGAGGAGGCGAAGGAACCATGGACGGAATAGCGTTTGCCTTCCAATCACCAAAATACCGGCGGAATTTATTTATAGCTTCCTCTTTGGTAATATCTCCGCTTACGGCAAACATAATATTATCGGGCTGGAAAAACCGGCCGTGAAATTTGATTAAATCATCGCGTTCAATATTGGCGAGTGATTTATGCGAGGGAAAGCGTCCGCGCGGGTCTCCGCGATAGATAAGGCGATTGAATTCACGGAAAGCGAGGCTTTGCGGTTCGTCTTTCAGTCTTCTTAATTCTTCGTTCTTTAATTGCCTGGCCAACTCAAATTTATTTTGTTCAAAAGCAGGTTGGATAAGTATTTGCGCCAGCAGATCGAGGCCCTGGTCAAGGTCTTTGTTTAAAACAGAAAAATTAACCTGCGCCGATTCCATCGACATGGCAATTGCCGCGGAAGCGGCCATGAAATCAAATCGAGAGTCAATTTCCGCGCTGTTTAATTTTGCTGTCCCACCGGTTCTCATGACATAGGCGGTCAATTCAGCAACACCTTCCTTGTTGTCCGGGTCATACATTGTTCCGGTTTTAATCAGAGCCTTGATATTAACTAAAGGCAATTCGTGGTCTTCCAGAATGTAAAGGATGATTCCGTTTTCCAGAACCACACGTTGAGTCTGCGGCAGATTAAATTGCAGCGGCGGATAATTAATTTTATCCGGGGAGGGCAATTGAGAACTAGACGCTTCTGCTGCGGGGAGAGCGCCTCCGGTAATTATGAAGACGGTCAGCAGTAAGAAAGTAAAAAATTTAATTGATGTATTCATTATTTTACCTGCCATATAAGTTTGTGTTTTAATTTCTCATATTATTTGTGATTAAGAACAGCTATCGTGCGGTTTTCTTTATTCAGGTAAAGTTCTGCCGCCTTTTGAATATCTCCAGCTGAAACCTTATCAGTGATGTTTAGATAATTGGATATATATCTGTAATCGCCCAGCAGTACTTCGTAGTAAGATAACGTTGCGGCAAGTTCACCGTTGGAATCAAGATTTTTTATATAATCCATTCTTAACTGATTTTTAGCTTTGGCCAATTCCATATCTGTTACCGGTTGAGTTTTAATTTTTTCTATTTCGCGAAGAATAACATCTTCGAGTTCCGCGCTTGTATGAGGATAACGGGGCTTGGCAAATATCGTAAAAAGGTTCGGGTATCTTGTTGCCGGCACACCGTTGGAAGCGCTCACGCTTTCCGCGATCCCCATTTCCGTTACCAGTAAATTATATAATCTGCTCGTTCTGCCTTTAGTCAGGATTGTTTCCAGAACATCGAAGACATAGTCATCGTAGGCGGGAGCTGTGGGTTTGTGATAGCCGATAATCATCATCGGATTGGCATCGAACAGCACTTCCACTTTTCTTTCTTCGGTTTGCGGAGGCTCCGCCGGGACCACATTTTTCTTTTTATTGTTCACGGGAATCCGGCCGAAATATTTTTCGATCAACTTTAATGTTTCCGGAGGGTTGATATCGCCGACGACAGCAATCACAATGCTTTCCGGTGCTCTATATTCGGCAAAGATTTTCTTTACCGCGTCCGGACTTAAATTCATTATATCCTGAGTCCAGCCCAGTATCGGCCTTCCATAGGGATGTACTTTATAAGCAGCGCTTAAAAATTGTTCGTATAATTTACCATCGGGGTCGGCCTCCACACGCTGTCTTCTTTCTTCCATCACCACATCGCGTTCCGTGTAAAACTCGCGAAAGACAGGATTGATGAGGCGATCCGATTCAATTCTTGCCCATAGTTCAATTTTGTTAGCAGGCAGGCTGACCTGATAAGTAGTTATATCCTGGCCGGTGGAGGCGTTCATATCCAATCCGCCGTTTTCCGTGTAGAGGCGATCAATTTCGTTGGGGATGGAATATTTTTTCCCCTGGTCCTGTAGTTTTTTTAGCTTTTCGGATAGCTCTTGAATAATTTTTGGATCGGCCTTTTGGCCTTTTCGTTTTTCATTATCCAAGGCGTTGCCTGTTTTTTCGATATCATCCAGAATCTTTTTTTCCAGAGAGTAATTTCTGGTGCCGATGGTTGTGGTGCCCTTAAACATCATGTGTTCACAAAAATGGGCGGCGCCGTATTCGCCAGCCGTTTCATCCGCAGCGCCGATACGATGCCGGATATAGAGGGAAACAGTCGGACTTAAATGTCTCTCGAGCATCAGCACTGTTAAGCCGTTTTTCAGCTTGGCTTTAACAACCTTCTTTTCCAGATCAAAACCGTAAGAATGGCCGGAAATTAAAAAAACGGCCGCCAACGCAAAAACAAGTCGGGCAATATTAATTCGTTTCATCATTATCAATTCCATTTTGTTGTTTTTTAGTAAAAAAGCGTGAAAAAAAATATATGATTCCAACAATACAAACTAAAATTAAAAGAGAAGCGGAAAAAAAATACATGACGAATTCCATGGGATTCTTTAAGTTATATGAACCTAATAAAGTATTGACGCCGATAATTAAAAAAAGCAAAGATAGAAGTAAGACGGCAACATTTTTAACCCAGATTAGAACATTCATGCAAGACGACCTGTTTTGTCCCCTAATTATTTTTAAGCTCCGTCTTTAATTCTTCATAAACGGCAAAACTAAACTCATTGTTCCGGCAAGGGAGCAATGAATTGTTATGATATACCGGTTCGCTTTGAATGTCAAAGGTGGATGCAATTACCGCTTCCGCCCACATCTTTGTGCCCGGGATAGGCGAATATTCGGCCAGTATCGGCTTGGCGCCGCATTCCCGGACAAATTCAATGCTAGCGCTGACTTCCGCGGCGCTTTGACCGGGCAGGCCGCAGAGAAGATAAATTCCTATATCATCAGTTTTATAACCCGCATTTTTTAAATGACGCACGCCTTCAAACAATTCTTCATTTATAACTTTTCCTCCTGTTTGCTTCTGCCTTTGGAAATCCGCTGTTTCAAAGCCGAAGCGAATTGTCTTGAATCCCGAATCGTAGAGTAATTTACTTAACTCTTTGTCTATTTCCCGCAGATGCAGTCCGTTAGGGCAGTGGAACTGGCAGGACAGATTTCTTTTTCGGACTTCGTGCAGCAGAGGTATAATCATTTCCCGAGGATTAACAAGCAAGGCGTCATCGTAAAAACTAAAATTCTTCACACCGGATTTTTTTTGCCAGTGTTCGATTTCGTCAACAACTTTTATGGGATTTCGCCGCCGGAATCTGTCATTAAAAATATGCGAAGCGCAGTAACTACAGCTATACGGACAGCCGCGGGAAGTGGTAATCGGCAGTTGATCAATTTTGCGGATTAAGTCGAAAGCGGGGTAGGGCAGGGAATCAAGGTCTTCGCTATCGGGCATGAAGAAAGGTTCTTCACCAAATAAATCTTGCAACAACTGAAGAACTTGTTTTTCTCCCGCGCCGGAAATTACAAAATCAGCGCCGGAATATTTTATAGCATGATCGTAACAGAGAGTCGCGTATTTGCCGCCCAGCACAATGGGAACGGAGGGCAATGCTTCTTTGATGATTTTAATCGCTTCAAAAACTCCGGGATACCAGTAAGTCATCATCGAAGTGATTAAAACGATGTCTGTATCCTGATGGTTTTTTAATTCCTCGCGAAATATTTCCGGTGTAATCCCATAGCGGCAATAATTTTTTGAGATCATTTTCAGGCTGTTGGGCTTGGGAATAACCTGCCGGAAAAATTTGCCCCGGCCGTAAGAATGACGCTGCGGCCGCTTGTGACCTTCTTTGAGCATTTCCGGGTGATAAGGATCAAGGCAATCGATAAAGTTAATCTGGTGGCCGTTTTGACGCAGCAGACCGCCTAAATATAGTAGTCCCAGAGGTTTCAGCCAGAAATCATAGGCAGCGAAATCGTGAATCCAGGGGTTTATCAAAAGAATCTTTTTACTCATACCAAGTTACTTTCAGATAATAGTCATTGCGAGGAGCGCCTCGCGCGACGTGGCAATCTAAATAATATTTCTCACAGTCGAGATCATTTATCATAGTGGCCAATTATTTACAAAAGTAATAAGAGTATCTCTATACTAATGCATAAATTTGGATAATGCCTTTTATTAATAAGTGCAAAAAAAGAATTGAAATAAAGAAAATTGCGAGTATATTTAAATACATTATTTTAAAAAGGATTATATAATTGTAAACTATAATTAAGTAAGAAAAGTCCGGTGGATTGAGGGCGAAAAGCGGAGCATTGGTAAGGTGAATGTTAAAGGAATCGTATGATGATAGATGGAATTTCAATTAAGGGCTTCAGAAGCTTCGGCGCTTCCGAAGAAAAGATCGGGGATCTAGCGCAGATCAATATTTTTATAGGAAAAAACAATTGCGGCAAGTCAAATGTGCTTAGATTTCTCGAATTGATGGGTCATTTGCGGGAGCCTGATCCCTTACTGGATTATTCCATGGCTACCGCCGATAAAACTATTACAGTTGGGCTTCAAGTTAAGCGGACAGGCTACACCGCCGATCTATTCAAGGCTATAACAAAACCATTCGGACCAGAGTGGGTTAAGTCTTTTCCTGAATTTGCCGAAGCTGTTTGGTTCTACTTTTCAGTTAAAAAAGAACTGCGCCCGACTAATAGGGGCCTAGATGACTTCCGTGACCTGATCCTCCAAAGATGTTCTCCGGCATATACGAATGCGTTGACAAGCCAAATGTGCAATTATACAGGTGGTGCTCCGGAACAACGTGCTAAGGATATTTCCGAGAGAATCCACGCGCTGGTTAGACTGCAGTTCCCAGTTCATCTCGTGGGTGCCTTTCGCAGGATTTCTGATGGCGGAAACCAACCACTTTCGGGAAGTGGTCTCATTAACGAACTGCGGAAGTTACGAGATCCTGAACTCACTAACTATACCTCAGGAAAGCAGCGTTTTGCCAAAATCATCAGTTTTGTCGGGAAGATTCTTGGAGAACCTGACGCAGTTTTGGAAATACCGGCGGGTAAGGACGAGATATATGTCTCAATTCGCGGCAAGGTTCTCCCGCTCGAATCGCTTGGTACGGGAATCCATGAATTAATAATACTTGCCGCGGCTGTCACCATCATCGATGGGGCTCTCTTCTGCATTGAAGAGCCTGAGATCCATTTGCATCCGGAACTTCAGAAGAAGTTCGTGCAGTATATATCCCAAAACACAACCAACCAATACTTTATCTCTTCTCATTCGAATGCTTTTTTCGACATGCCTGGCGTAAACATCTATCGCTGCGCGCTAGATGAGCAAGAATCAACTAAGTGCCAGCTCGTTTTGTCAGCAGCAGAAAAACACGCCGTTCTAATGGATTTAGGTTATCGTCTCAGCGATCTACTTCAGGCCAACTATATTGTTTGGGTTGAAGGTCCCTCGGATCGAATTTATATAAATCATTGGCTAAAAACGAAGGCACCTGAATTTGTCGAGGGTTTACATTACGCTATCATGTTCTATGGTGGTCGACTTCTAGCACATCTTTGCTATGATGATTCGCTGATCGATGATTTTATTCATCTCTCTTGCTTAAATAGAAATGCATGTATCGTCATAGATAGTGATCGTAAAACTGCCCATACCCACCTGAATGAAACTAAGAAACGAATAGTCAGGGATTTTAGGTCTTTCTCATGCTTTACTTGGGTTACCTCTGGGAGAACAATTGAAAATTATATTCCAGAGACACTTTTAAACCAATCAGTAGCTACTGTCCATGAGAGAACGCATCGAGCCGTTAAATGGGAGAGATTCGGAGATTTAACACGGATAAGATCCAACAAACCCATCGACAAGGTTGCCGTTGCTAAAGTTGTGACGTCCAGTCCCGCTGATTTTAGTTTGCTCGATCTTGATCACATTACTGATCAGTTGGTTACAGAGATCAGACGGCATAATACATTGATAAAATAATAGCGTGAATGAGAATGGATTTTGTGGATAATATCGCCATATTTATCATGAACAAATGAATAAAAGGGATGATTCGATTTATTTGATAATCTTTGCTATTACTAATTTTCCTGATGATAGTTAATTATTCTACTACAAATTATTAGAGTAATCATGCCAGACAAATTAAAACTAAACGAACTCGAAAAGCAAAAACAAATGAACAGGAACCTGTTTAATGTTGTGCTGAGTTTTATCTTGAATATGTCTAAGACCCGCGCCAAACACTGGTCATCTCATCATCTCATTCATCACCGCCATACTGACGCTAACTTTGGTGTTACCACGCCCGTGTGGGATGTATTGTTGGGTATGAGGTATGCGTATGATCGTAAAAGATAGGTATTGGGAGCGATTCTATGAATCGATATGATTTTACCACTAAAACAGGCACACTAATTATAAGGGGGTAGGTTATGAAAAAAAATATGTTTCGGTCAAAATTTTTGCAGGCTGTTCTTTTTATCTTTTTCTTCTTGTGTTTTAGTTCGCAGTTTTCTTATGCAACTGCGCCAAAATCTGTAGACTTGGTTTATGATATGAATACGCAAACGTTGTCGGTCACAATAAATCACTACACGTTATCCGCCGGCATGCATTATATTAAAAATGTTGAAATCAAGAAAAACGGGACGACAATCAGCATAAATAAGTACAGCACTCAGCCGAAAAGTTCGATTTTCACCTATACTTATAACATACCGGCTGCAAAAGGAGATGTTTTCGAGGTCACAGCGACCTGTAGTCTCTGGGGCCACAAGACTGCAACATTAACTGTACCATGATTAAAAATTTCTTCTTTTTAGGTCAGACATTAAAAGGGAGGTCGTTATGAAAAGAATATTTATCGTATTGGCCGCTGCCGCACTGGTATTAGCCATTTGCCTTCCTGCTTTTGCCGCAACCATGATTAAAGGCAAGGTTGTAACTTACAAATCCGGAAATGTGGTTATGAAAGGTTACCTGGCCTTTGACGAAAATATTAAAGGCAAACGGCCGGGCGTGCTTGTTGTTCATGAATGGTGGGGACAAAATGAATATGTCCGCAAACGTGCCCGGATGTTAGCCGGAATGGGCTATACAGCGCTCGCCCTTGATATGTATGGAAATGGTAAACAGGCCAATCACCCTGACGATGCCGGGAAGTTTGCCGCTGAAGTTATGAAAAATGCCGCTGTAGGAGAGAGCAGATTCATGGCGGCTCTGGAATTCCTGAAAAAACAAAAAACCGTTGATCCGGAAAGAATAGCCGCCATTGGTTATTGTTTCGGAGGCGGAGTTGTTCTGCATATGGCTAGGCTGGGCATTGATCTCAAAGGGGTGGCGAGCTTTCATGGAAGCCTTGCTACGGCAAAGCCTGCCGAGGCCGGTGTAATTAAAGCAAAGATTCTTGCTCTTAATGGTGATGCGGATAAATTCACAACACCCGAACAAATCGAGTCGTTTAAGCAGGAAATGAAAAACGTAGGGGCTGACTTTCGGTTTATTTCTTATCCAAAAGCAATGCACAGTTTTACGAATCCCGATGCCGATATGTATGCGAAAAAATTTAACATGCCTGTAGGGTATAACGCTGACGCTGATAAAAAATCATGGGCTGAACTGGATAAATTTCTTGCCGAAATATTTAAAAAATAACCAATCAGAGGAGGCTACACTATTGAAAAACGAGCATTACCGGAAACTGGAAAATATGATGCATTCAGCGCCGATTGTAAAACTGGCCGGCGCGCGTGTGGAAATCAGCCAGGGGCAGGCCGAAATTACATTGCCCGTTAAGCGGGAACTTTTTCATGCGGCGGGCGCACTGCATGGCGCCATGTATTTTCTGGCGCTGGATAACGCGGCTTTTTTTGCCGTCAATTCGCTGGTCGAAGATGTTTTTGTATTAACCGTAAGTTTTAATGTCTATCTTCTTCGGCCTGTTGATCGAGGAGTTATAAAAGCAATCGGAAAAGTCGTTAATTCTTCAAAAACACAATATCTGGCGGAGTCCATTCTCTATGATGCGGAAAACAGGGAGATTGCCAGAGGTAGTGGTGTTTTTGTTAAAGGCAGGGTTAAGCTGACGCCGGAGATAGGCTACAAATTGGGCTGTTGAAAAACGCTCATCCGCTGTGTTGCGCTGCAAACCGCACCGCTCAACGTATTTTCATATACGCCTCGCGGTTCGGTTTTTTGCCCCCTGAAGGGGACAGTTCAACTAACGAATTCCAGTTTACTGCGTAACTGTAATTCGAGTTTCACTGCGCGCCTTGCATCTGAACATTCGGTGTGCCCCTTAAGGTATTTGAACAGCCCCCCAAACATAAGGTTTTTAATCGACCCCACAATATCCATATATTTCTACGAAGCCAATCCTATACAGCGATTCCGCCGACAAATAAGCCAAAATTTACAATGTCTTACTTGTGCCGTCATTAAATTGACTTCACCAATCTTTTATGTTAATTAGTCAACTCGTATATAAAAGTTATTAAAAATATTTAGTTATTTGTTTCTGAGGCCTGAAAAGCGTGAAAAAGACTACTCTGGCTAAAATTTTTTTGAGGTCTTTTTTTATCCACGCAACACTTAATTTTCGGCGGATGCAAAACTTAGGTTTTACCATGGCGATAATTCCCCTTATTCGGGAATTGCAGTTACAACAAAGGGATTCAGAAAGGATGCTGACCATGCACTTGCAGATGTTTAATACCAATCCCTATTTTTCTGCATCGGTAATCGGTTCCGTTGTCCGTTTGGAAGAAGAACAGGCCGGTAAAGGTGACGCCTTTGATATCCCTCCGATTAAACAAAGTCTGATGGGATCTTATGCCGCGATAGGCGATATTTTTTTTTGGGGCGCCCTGAGACCTTTTGCCTCGATTATTGCCGTTATTATAGCATATATGGGGTTAATACTTGCTCCTGTTGCTTTCTTGTTAATTTATACACCAGCTCACGTTTGGATAAGGTTAAAGGGTTTTATCGAAGGTTACCGGCAAGGAAAGAAGGGCTTTGAATTTATTCGCTCTTTGGATTTGCCCCGTGTTGCCGTAAAAATTCGCTGGCTTTCTTTGATTATACTGGCAGGTTTGGTTATTTGGCTGTCGTATAATGGATATTGGCCATTTATAAAAACCTACAACGTTATCATGAAATTAACAGCAATGGCGGTTGTTTTGCTTTGCCTCTTATTGATTAAAAAAGGTATATCACAAGTTTATATTATTTATGGCGCTGTTGTAATATTTTTTCTAATTTTGTGGACGGGATTTTTTAATTGACAGAAACCAGAACCTTAAAATTAAAAAATAAACTGGGAATGCATGCGCGGTCGGCGGCAGCTTTTGTAAAAGTAGCTCTACAGTTTAAAGCAAAAATTTATATCGAACGCAACGGACAAACTGTCAATGGAGACAGCATTTTGGATATACTTACCCTTGGTTGTCCCTATGGCGGGCTGCTGACGATAAAGGCCGAAGGGGTTGATGCTTCCATGGCCATAAAGGAATTGGAAAAGCTCATCGAAAATAAATTTGGAGAAGATTAAAAGATAAAATGAGAGCTGATCAGACAGATAAGACATTTGTTCTTAAGGGCATTGGAGTTTCTCCCGGCGTTGCTATTGGCAGGGTTTACCGTTTTGATCCTCTCGACAGCAAGATTGCTTTTTATAAACTCAAAGATGATTCGTTGATTCCCAAAGAAGTTCTTCGTTTTAAAAAAGCCTTAACAGAATCGGAACAGCAACTGTTGGAAATTCAAAAAAATCTCAAAAAAGCGAAGGTTACCGAACCGCTTTATGTAATTGACGTTCATATTCTAATTTTAAAAGACAAAATATTCACCAATCGCACAATTAAATATATACGCAGATTAGGAATCAACGCTGAATGGGCTTTGCGCATGACGCTGGATCATTACAAACAGATATTTGAGGGAGTTGAAGACGCCTACATAAGCAGTCGCGTCAGCGATGTGCAGTATGTAGTTCAGCGGGTACTGCGTAATTTATCCGGTGAAAAGCAGGAAAACGTATGGGAAACAGGTCAGGACGGTGTGATCATCGTTTCTCACGATCTGTCTCCGGCCGATACGGCTCAGATGAAGTTGGATAAGATCTTAGGTTTTGCCACGGACAGCGGCGGCCGCACATCGCATACGGCTATTGTTGCCCGGTCAATGGAATTACCGGCTGTCGTCGGACTGGATAATATCACCCGCTCTGTCCGGACCGGCGATGAGATTATCGTTGATGGCACGTCTGGTCTGGTCGTGATCAATCCCTATCCGGATATGCTCAAAAGATACGAAGAAAAGAAACGTCATTATGACGCCGCCAGAGATGAGTATCTCAAATATGCGAAACTGCCTGCCATGACGCTTGATAATTACCATGTGCAGATAGGATGCAACATAGAATTTATCGAAGAGATTCCTTCGGCAATTGTTCACGGTGCTGAAAATATAGGGCTTTACCGGACGGAGTTTTTGTATATCTATCGTGATGAATTGCCGACTGAAGAAGACCATTTCAATAACTACCGTCAGGTGGTTACCGAGAAAAATTTATCGTGGTCAACCATCCGCACGTTTGATTTAGGCGGTGATAAATTTCCCAACTACCAGAAGCAGAGCAAGGAATTGAATCCGCAGATGGGGTTGAGGGCGATTCGTTTTTGTCTAAAGGAAGTGGAAATATTCAAGACACAACTAAGAGCCATCTGGCGTGCAAGTGCTTTTGGAAAAACAAAAATTCTGTTTCCGATGATTTCGAGTGTGGATGAAATTCGTGAAGCGAAGAAATTGCTGGAAGAAACCCGTCAGGAACTTTTGTCGCGAGGGGTGAAAATTGCTTCGGAGATGGAAATAGGCGCGATGATTGAAGTGCCTGCCGCGGTTATTATTGCCGATAAGCTGGCGCAGGAGGTAGATTTTTTCAGCATCGGCACAAACGATTTAATCCAGTATTCTCTGGCGATTGACCGGGCCAATGAACGTTTGACATATTTGTATGAACCTTTGCATCCGGCTGTTTTGAGATTGATAAAGAGAGTAGTGGACATGGCTCATGAGGCAAAGATTCGTACGGCGATGTGTGGTGAAATGGCTGGAGATCCCCTGTGCGCATTGATTCTTCTGGGAATGGAACTGGATGAATTAAGTATGAACCATTTGGCCATTCCGCGGATTAAAAAAATTATAAGGGAATCAACGATAAAGGAATCCAAAATATTGTTGGAAAAAGCCCTTTCTTTTAACACGGCGTCTGAAGTGCGGGCGTATGTGGTTGATTATATGATGGGACGTTTTCCTGACGAATTTCAAAATGAAGAAGATTAGCTTTTGTTAAAAAATGGTCACGACTGCACTCGGTATTTTTAATCCCGCGGTTTGGAATCTCCCAGCTTTATGCGGTGTAACCCGCGGGAGGTCGCGTTATCCTCTGCTTCGCGTGATAATTCGACCTGCAAACTTCAGTCGCAGATGCCCTTCCAGGGTATGCACTCTGTTTCTGAAGCTTGGGTCTCATTATTATAGGGAGCCTTCGGCTCCTTGCCGTGGGGGGCTCCACAAAGGAAAGAAAAAATGAATTCAGCCAAATCAGATAAAGATAAAGAATATTATTCCGGACGTCTTTATGATGAGCAAAATTTTTTGCAGTTCCGGCTGGCGAAAACGTTCCTTTCGCATGTTTCCATCGCCGATGAATATGTTGAAGCCATCAAAAAACTTTCGACCGAGGGAGTTGTGGTTTACGCTTTAAACCAAAGGAGTGAACTCAACAGCCTCATCATTTCTGAACTTGTTAAGCGCAAAGGACTTCCTGCTCCTGTATTTTGCCACGGAATGAATATGTCCTTTTGGCAGCCATTGCCCAAAATGATGAAATTTCTGTGGTCTTCTTTTCTACGCCGTTTTGGGAAAGAACAGAAAGCTTGGCTGGACAAATTGGTTTATCTCGAGAGAATAGTTAATGAGAAAAAGAGCGTTGTTATTCATTTAGGCGAATCGGAATTTATTGAAAACAGATCTGCGGAAAGTGCGATAGTAAGCTTGATTAATGTGCAAAAAAGAGTTGATTTTCCAATATTTATCGTGCCGGTTTTGGTCTCCTATGGGCGAAGGCGCGAAAAAGAGGATGAAAGCCTGATTAATATTCTTTTCGGACAAACGGAGTATACAGGCTCATTGCGCCGTTTAATTACGTTTATACGTTATTCCAGTAATGCTTTTGTTATTCCCGCGGAACCGGTTAAATTATCCGAATATTTAAATAAAAGTAACGGTATTTCCGAGGGATCGATTGTTCACGAACTGCGGGGGGAATTAATCGACCGTATTGAAAAAGAAAAAAACACTGTGGTTGGACCGGCTTTAAAATCTCGTGAAGAACTCATCGGTATGGTTTTAAGCGACGAATCCCTGAGAAAGTTTATTACTGATTATGCGGCGAGAGAAAAAAAGGACAAGGCGATTGTGGTAAAAGAAGCCCGCCGTTATCTTTATGAGATTGCCGCCGATTACAGTGAAACAGTCATTGGGATATGGCGAATACTGCTCGCCTGGCTGTGGAACAATATTTACGATGGTTTATCGGTTGATTTGGAAGGCATGGCCAAGATAAGAAATATTTCCAAAAAAATGCCTTTTGTTATAGTTCCCTGCCACCGAAGTCATATTGATTATCTTTTGATTCATTACGTTTTTTATAAAAACAATATTCAACTGCCTTTCATTGCTGCCGGAAACAATTTATCTTTCTTCCCTATGGGTTATATTTTTCGCAAGTCCGGCGCTTTTTTTCTGCGACGGAGTTTCAGAGGAAACAAAATTTATTCAGAAGTATTCACCAAGTATTTGGCGATATTGTTAAAAGAAGGATTGCCTCTGGAATTTTTTATTGAAGGTGGACGAAGCCGAACCGGGAAAATGGTCATGCCCAAATATGGTCTGCTTTCCATGGTTATTCAAGCCTATCAGGAAAAGTATTGCGATAATTTTGCCGCTATTCCTGTTTACATCGGCTATGACCGCGTGATTGAAGAGAAGTCGTATCTTAAAGAACTGTCGGGAGCGACCAAAACTCCGGAAAATACTGCGGAGATAATCAAAACCAGTAAAATATTGCGCAAACGGTTTGGTCGCGTTTACGTGAATATCGGCGAGCCGATTGTTATGAAATCGTATCTGGAGGCGCAGGAAAAGCCGATAGATCAAATGACCATTGATGAACGGCAGAGCCTTTACCGGAAAATAAGTTATGAAATAGTTTTGGAAATAAACAATGTCTCGGTAGTCACGCCTTTTTCCCTTGTTGCCGCCGTGATTTTGAGCCATGACCGGCGGGGGATATCTCACGATGATTTGCTGAATATTTTGAATGAATTCTATGAATACCTTTCCATGAAGAAAGTCAGGATTGCCGAAACATTCGCCAACCGGGAGAAGGCGATAGCCGAAGCCCTCAACATGTTTGTGCAGGCGGGGTTCATCTCCAGAATTGAAGCCGAAGAAGACGAAGATGAAGAAATGCAGGAAGTTGTTTATTCGCTGAAAGAAGAAAAAAGGCTCAATCTGGAATATTATAAAAATAACATTTTGCATTTTTTTGTGCCCCTTTGTTTTGTCGCTACATCCATGATTAAAAGCAGTGAAGATATGACTTCTCTTGCCCGGATCATGGGAGATTATAAATTTCTCAAGAAGCTTTTGTGGAATGAGTTTATTTTTGATGAACGCAAGGATGACGTCCAGGAGGTCAATGATGTGCTCACTTATTTGTATGATAGAAAAATGATCACGTCTGTTGAACGCGAAGGTCAGGTCTGGATTGAAATAAAAGGCAGCGGCAGTAAAAAACTGAAACCTTTTGCTGATTTAATTCACAATTATCTGGAATCCTTCTGGATTGTCATCAGAAGCTGTTTGTATTTGAAGAAGAATCCGCTGACAAAAAAGGATTGGCTGAAAAAAATCCGGACACTCGGAGACAGAATGTATCGAAAGGGCGAAATTTTACGTCCGGAAGCGCTCTCGCAATCAAATTATCTTAATATCATAACATTCCTGCAGGACGCGGAACTTATAACCGAAATAAAAGATGAAAAAAGCGAAAAGAAAGAAAAGAAAGAAGTTTCTTATGCCCTAACCGAAAAAAGGGCGGAAATGGAAGTTTTGCGCCGCCGTCTGTTCAAACTGCTGTAGAGGTTTTTAATACCAATCCGCTTTCTTTGGCTAACTTTGTTGGCTTTGTCGTCGGCTTCCTCAACGTATTATTAATACGCCTGTGGAGCCTCCTCCTTGCCGCCGCGTTATCCTTTGACCGGATGCGCAACCAAAGGGCGCGCAATAAAAATAAAACTTTTTACCTTACCGGGAAATGACGCCGAACAGGCGGCAGCTTCCAATTGAAATGGTATAAAAAATTGAGAGAATAATTCCCTTAGAATGGAATTTAAAATCTATGGGCTGACCTTTGAAAAAAGGCCAGCCCATAGTAAGTAGTTAATGGAAATATTGTTTATTTTTTCTTGCCTGCTTTAGCCGGCTGTTTAATGCTGTAGAATGCTTCCATACCGCGGTAGTTGGCCGTGTCGCCTAATTCTTCTTCAATGCGAATCAGTTGATTGTATTTAGCCAGTCTTTCCGTGCGGGAAAGTGAACCGCTTTTAATCTGGCCGCAATTGGTGGCAACGGTAATATCAGCCATAAAGGTATCTTCCGTCTCACCGGAACGGTGAGATACAACGCAAGTGTAGCTTGCTTCTTTAGCCCGTTCCATGGTGTTGAGCGTTTCCGTAAGTGTGCCGATCTGATTTAGTTTAATTAAAACGGAATTGGCGACACCCATTTCGATGCCTCGCTCCAGACGTTTAATATTCGTCACAAAAATATCATCGCCGACAATCTGAATCTTGCCGCCCAGTTCGTCAGTTAATAGTTTCCAGCCTGCCCAGTCATCTTCCGCTAGTCCGTCTTCAAGAGAGATAATCGGATATTTTGCGACGAGATCAGCGTAGAATTTAACCATTTCCTCGGCAGATTTTTTAGGTTTCTTTTCCGTGGCAAGAATGTATTTACCTTTTTCGTAGAAGGAACTTGCGGCCGAATCAAGTGCGATCATAATATCCTGGCCCGGCCGGTAGTTTGCTTTTTCTATAGCTGTCATAATAAGGGAAAGAGCTTCTTCATTGGATTTTAAATTCGGTGCAAAGCCGCCTTCGTCACCAACGGCTGTATTGTAACCTTTACCTTTGAGCACCGATTTCAAAGCATGGAAAACTTCCGCGTTCATGCGAATGGCTTCGGTAAAATTGGGCGCGCCTACCGGCATAATCATGAATTCCTGAATGTCCACATTATTGTCGGCATGCTGGCCGCCGTTTAAAATATTGGACTGCGGGATTGGCAGGTCTTTGGCGTTGACGCCACCCAAATATCTATATAGGGGCAGACCTGATACTTCAGCGCCCGCTTTGGCGCAGGCGAGAGACACAGCCAAGATCGCGTTGGCGCCTAGTTTTCCCTTATTTTCGGTTCCATCCAGTTCAATCATGGCAAAGTCGATATCACGCTGTCTGCGGCAATCCATGCCGATAATTTCCGGCCCGATTTTGTAGAGAATATTTTTTACGGCAGTTTGGCAACCTTTTCCATTGTATCTTTTCTTATTGCCGTCACGCAATTCCAACATTTCATGCTCGCCGGTGGAAGCGCCTGAGGGAACAGCCGCCCTTGCGGTAATACCTGCAATTGTTGTCACTTCGGCTTCAACGGTTGGATTTCCTCGGGAATCCAGTATTTCTCTGGCATGAACATTAATAATTTCCGGCATATAAAAACCTCCTTTTTTACTTTGCGTCAAACTATAACAGAGAGGCTTCCTGATTTCAAGATGATAATCGAAGTGTCTTGATTCTTGTAGCGAAGTCGGATAAATAATACCAATTCTAAATCAAAGCGCTATTTTTGTTGGCGTCGTTGTCGGCTTCCTCAACGTATATATAATACGCCTCGCTGCCTCCTCCTAGCTGCCGCAATATCATCTTTGATTTAGAAATGGTATAAGACATAAGAAGACTTTGGGGAAAATAAAAAAATGAATACAGATATGATTAAAAAAGATAAAAATACAAAACTTTTTCTGCATTTAAAAAAGTGGCTGGAAAAAGCCGTGCTGGATTATAAAATGATCGAAGAGGGAGACCGGGTTCTGGTTGGCGTCTCTGGTGGGGCGGATAGTTTTGCTCTGCTGGACTTGCTGGATTCACAGATGATTTTTATTCCCCGGTTTTCTTTTATCGCTGTCAATATCGATATGGGTTTTGATCCAATGTGTAGGGCCTATGAAGCGCTGGAGAAATATTTTCAGAAAAATAATTATCGCTACATTATGGAAAAGACGGATATTGGCAATCTGGCTCACTCTGATTTTAATAAAAAAAATCCCTGTTTTTTGTGTTCGCGGCTGCGACGCAAAAGAATATTTGAGATAGCTGACGCCGAAGGCTGTAATAAAATAGCTTTTGCCCATCACCGGGACGATATTATTGAAACACTGCTGATTAACATGTTTTATGGACGGGAAATCAGCACAATGATGCCCAATCAGAGAATATTCGGCGGTAAGCTGCACATTATTCGTCCGTTGGCTTATTTGCGGGAGGAACTGGTAAAAAAATACAGCAAGGAGCGGCAATTCCCCACGGTGAAAAACGATTGCCCGACAAGCCGTACATCGAAGCGGGTTTATGTTAAAAATCTTTTAAATGAACTGGAGCGAGACAATAAAGAAATCCGCGATAACATTTACAAGGCAATGAGCCACGTAAAACCTGATTATTTATTGCCAAGAAAGAAAATTCGAAGCGATAATGACACTCGCTGACTATAGGGAGCGTAAGTTGAATCAATAACATTCGTTGAAAACGAGTGTAACGAAATTTGAAACGTAAATGGAATTGTCCTTTGTGCGAAGCACATAAGGATATCCCGCTAATTTAATCGGCAGGGAAAAAATAAATGGCTTTAAGCGCATTTTAATGTAAAATTGAAATATGGCAAAAGAAAATACAGCACAAAAACTGATTGCTTCCAACAAGACTGCGCGCCTCAATTATGACATCGGAGATACATATGAAGCCGGTATGGTCTTATCCGGAACAGAAGTTAAAGCATTGCGCGCCGGTAAGGCCAATCTCAAAGACAGTTATGCCGTCGTCAAGGATGATGAAGTCTACCTGCGCGAGATGCATATCAGCCACTATGATCACGGCAATCGCTTTAATCATGAACCATTGCGGCCGCGCAAACTACTTCTGCATAAACGGGAGATTAAAAAACTCTATGGCAAGTCGCGGGAAAAAGGTCTCGCGCTTGTTCCACTGAAGTTATATTTCAAAAACGGCAAAGTGAAGGTGGAAATCGGTATCGGTAAAGGCAAGAAATTGTATGACCGCCGTGAGGATATCAAGGAACGTGAAGAGCGGCGCACACTAGCCCGGGATTTTAAATCAAAGCTGATAAAGGTTTGATAAGAATCTGGAATTAAGTGTGGAATCTTGGAATATTCTTTGTTAATTCTTTCCTTTGACAAAAGCGCGGTAAGTGTCTATATTATAAACAAATCAAATTTAAGGGGGCGTCACGGTTTCGACGGGGACATTTGAAGTTGTAGAAGCGTACCGAGGTTCCTACAGGCCTCGTTAAACAGGTAGGAAACATATAATCGCAGAAAACTACGATTACGCTTTAGCCGCTTAGACGGCTAACGTTCTACCCGGTTCTCCTGTTGGTTGGGATAGAACGTCATTAAGACAGGATAGCCAAACTTCTTGCCTGGGGGAGGGCGGCGAATACTTACAGGATAGCACGGGGCGATCCGGCCTTAGGGAGCAAACCAGCGCGAAGGTTCTAAAACGAAGGCTACGTACGTAGAAGCTCCAGCGGAAGGTTTTCGGACGCGGGTTCGACTCCCGCCGCCTCCAAAAAAAGACAATCCAGTAAAATCCAAAGAAGTCCGAGGAAATCCAAAAACCCGTTAGAAATAGCGGGTTTTTTGTTGCTTTTAGTCCAAAGATGTGTTATAAGATTTTACATAAGCCGGTTGTTTTAGGTACCCAAATCAAGTAAAAAGGTACCCAAAATATTTCGCGGGTACCCAAAAGGAGGTATAACCATGCCAAGGCGTATAATTCCATTGACGGATATGAAGGTTCAAAAAGTAAAACCAAAGGATAAGCCATTTTCATTATTTGATGGAGGTGGCTTATATCTTCTTATAACACCTTCCGGCGGCAAGTTATGGCGGTTTAAATATCGTTTTAATAATAAAGAAAAGAAACTTGCTTTTGGCTCGTACCCCGAGATCAGTCTTCTTGATGCGCGTCGAAGACGTGATGATGCTAGAAGGTTGCTGGCAAATAGTGTTGACCCGGGTGATGTTCGCAAAGCTCAAAAACAGGCTAATATCCAAGAAACAGAAACCTTTGAGGTTATGGCCAGAGAGTGGCATGCTAGATTTATTTCAACATGGACAATAGGACATGCAGAAACAATTATGAGCCGCTTGGAACGTGACCTTTTTCCATGGATTGGCAAACGTCCAATTGCAGCGATAAAAGCTCCAGAGTTGTTGGCTGTGTTACGGCGTGTTGAATCAAGAGGTGCTTTAGAATCCGCTCATCGTATAAGAACTATTTGTGGCCAGGTTTTTAGGTATGCAGTTGCAACCGGTCGTGCCGAACGTGATCCGGCAGCAGATTTAAAGGGCGCACTGCCACAACCCGCAGAAAAGCACATGGCGGCCATTACTGAACCTAAAAAAGTGGCGGAATTATTAAGAGCAATTGACAGTTATCAAGGCAGCTTTGTCGTTAAATATGCTCTGCAGCTTGCGCCTTTAGTTTTTGTCCGACCGGGCGAACTTCGTCATGCGGAATGGGCTGAAATAGATTTTGAAAATGCACAATGGAACATTCCGGCTGGAAAAATGAAAATGAAAGAGCCGCACCTTGTACCATTATCAAGGCAAGCAATAGAGATATTGACGGAGCTTAAAGAATTGACAGGCGCAAGCCGCTATATATTCCCTTCTGGCCGTTCTTTTGATCGGCCAATGTCAAACAATGCTATTTTAGCAGCATTACGGCGTATGGGATATACAAAAGATGAAATGTCTGCGCATGGCTTCCGGGCAATGGCGCGAACAATGCTTGATGAAATTTTGCAGATTAGACCTGATTTTATTGAACATCAATTGGCACACGCAGTCAGAGACCCAAACGGCCGCGCTTATAATAGAACAGCGCATCTAAATGAAAGAATTAAAATGATGCAAATATGGGCGGATTATCTTGACGGGTTAAGAGTCGGAGCCAAGGTGCTACAATTTAAGAAAACAACATGATAGAAAAAAAGTAAACATTCCGTGGATAGACCAACATGGTGATTTGAGATAAAAAACCTTTCAGGGATAAATTTCAGAAGTGGTTAAATACAATTACCTGTAATGCTTGAGTGGATGTTGGAACTTCTCCAATCTTTTTTAACGAGCACGTTCAATAAAATTGATGATGTCCTTTAGATGCCAGACGGCTGTTCGCTGACTTAGCTTTATAGGTTTGGGATAGCGCCCGGATTTAATTCCCGCATACCATGCTGACCGTGATATGGGAATCATTGGAGGAATTTTGGGATGAGCCTTGGCGTCGCCAATGATCTGTTTCAACCTTAAAAAACCAATTTCCGGCAAAGAATCCTGAGTCATATTATTATATAATGAACCTCTTCTTATTTTTCTTTTAGCATTTTTGATACTTTTTCTATAGCAATGTCCTTCGTTCGAATCTCATTAATAAACATGAGTTCATAGCGGGAAAGACTTTCTATTCCCATAGTCCGCTGGAGTTCGAGTTGAAAAATTTCAGCTTCGGTCGGTTCAAACAACTTCGTGAATGTGGTTTCTTCATCAATTAGATACTTAATGTCTGCTATTGAAAGCGAATTCCACTCGCGTATTTTGTCAAAAACATTCCTCGATAATTCTTTTTGAGCAAAGGATATGACAGATTTATTTTCCTGAGATATCTTTGTCAATTTCACGATGGGGCTGGGATAATCAGCTGACAGATTAAAGATGTCTTTTTCTTTTTTCCGTCTAAACAGAAAAATATTATTATGATCATCCTTTATTAGGATTGCGTATATCAATGGCAATCCTATATTAGAAAATCTTTTTAATTCAGGAAAAGGAGCGATAAGAGTAATCATACGGAGTTGTTTGTTGAGTTTCGATAATAAATATAATGGTTCGAGATTATCAAAGATAAGACCATCCGGCATAAACATTTTTATTAAAAGGCCGTTGCTTCTGAACGGATACAATGAAGTATCATCTATATACTCAGGATTTATATATAGCGCCCTGGCCATCATCTTTAAAGTTTCTTTGGAAAGACTTGCCTGTGCTTTTTCGAATTGCTGCAATGATTGATAAGTAATTTTCGCACTTGCCGAGACCTCAGGCTGAGTTTTTCCGGTCAATTCCCTAACTAATTTAAATAGCTTGTTGACTGCTAACTTATTCATAATATTCCTTGACACAAGTATATTACCTGTTATATTTTAATATACATTGATAAGCACAAGTTGTGTGCTGGTATTTAGCATACATAATATAAAAATAAAAAGCAAGGAAAAAAAGCAATGGAGAAATTATTAATTACAGAATCCGAGGCTGCCAAACTCTTAAGCGTTTCTACCAATACATTGCGCACCGATCGTGCCTGTTCTCGCGGGTGCGCATACGTTAAAATACTCAAAGATGGCAAAAGCCGCGGCAGTATCAGGTACAAGATGACCGATATTATGGAATATATAGAAAAAAATACAATAAAGCTGGAAGAATAAAACCAGAGGCGGACAATGAGACCGATTATCAGCGTTATCAATAATAAAGGCGGCACAGCGAAAACTACAACAGTAATCAATACCGGAGAAGCATTATCAAGGCTTGGGAAAAGGGTTCTAATCATCGATATGGATAATCAGTGCAATGCAACTGACATCCTGCAGGATGGTATTGGAAGACCGATTGTCAAAAGTCTGTATGATATTTTAGACCCCCGGAGCAACATTGAAGATGCAAATATAGAAAGCTGCATATACCAAGCCGTCAAGAATGGGTTGCATTTTATACCCAATATTCCTGATTCCGCTATTCTCGGTCCCAGGATTATCCTGGGAGGCGAAGCCACCCTCTTTCTCCTGCGGGAACGTGTGCGCAATTATGCCTTGAATAATTTCGATTTCACGTTCATTGATTGTCCCCCTAACCTTGATGTATTCGTTATTGCGGCGATGATCGCATCTGATCTTGTGATAGTCCCCACCATGGCGGGCAGCAAATTTTCTCTCAACGGCCTCGTGAAAACAAAATCCTTTATAGATGATATAGGCGACCGCTATAATCCTGATCTCAAATTTTTAAAGCTTCTGATTACCATGGTAGACAGCCGTACATCAATCTGTAAAACAGTTGTCAACGCTATTAAAAAGACTTTTTTGGAAGAAGAAGTCTTCTGTCAGACCATTCCTATGAACACCGATTTTCAAAAAGCAGAAGTTTTTAATCAATCTATTTTTGGTTACAGAAACGGCGCCCCTGGCGCCGGCGCATATATGAATGTTGCCGAAGAAATCATCAATACAATAACGAGTAAAAACGACACATCCTTAACCCCTGATTAAGGAAAAGCATTTATGCAGACTAAAAGTTCGACCGGAAAATCCAACATTATGGGCAGGCTCGTTGACGAAATGGTTACAAACGTATCCGGCCAGTTTCGTGGAGTCGACTCTCCCTCTGAACACACAAAAGAACAGACAGAGAAACAGACACTCGGAAGAACAGACGGAAGGACAGACAAAAGAACAGACAGTCGGACAGACAGTCAGTCAGTCGGACAGTCAAACAGACACACAGAAGATCACACAGAAGGGCACACAGAAGAACAGACAGTCAAACAGGTAAAAGGACACACAGAAGGACACACAGAAGGACAGTCTGCAAAACGGGATTCCTCCTCAACTCACGTTTTGACTACGTTGGACAGGTCAGATCCTCCTTTTGCTCATTTTACGGAAAGACAAAGCGCCGTCCTGGCTTTTATGATCCATAGCAAGGATAAGTATATTACACTTGATTATATTGCTTATGCCACTGGCCTGACATTTGCCTCAGTCCGCACTGCCATCAGGGCTCTTCGCCAATACAACTGCGTTTTAAATACAGGCCGTCTCCGGCATCTCAATACACAATATCTTTATTACGAACTCGACGAGATTCGCTGTGAACAATTTTGGAAAGAAAAAGGTATTTTCTATGATTTCAGCAGACCGTTGAAATGGGACAAGAATGGTATTAATCGGTCTGCGGACACAAAATCCATACAGACAAAAGGACACACAGAAGGACAGTCAGAAGGACACACAGAAGAACAGACACTCGGTCGGACAGACAGTCGGACAGACATATATAGTAGTAGTATTAGTATATATAATAATAAACTACTACTAACTAAAGTCGCAGAAATTTTTGCAACGCATCCGGATTTTGCATTTTGGATAGAAGAAAAGCTTAAGCCTGATACCGTGCTCAGATGGATAGAGGAATTCAGCGACGTTCCGATAAAAGTTGAGGATATGCTGCTGTATCTTTCCCGCTGCAGTTACGATCTGACAACACTAAACAAAAAGGCATCCCTTAAAAACACGCCGGTAAACTATTTTTACGGCTGTATCAAACGGAACAAAACATATTTGCCCCCGCACGGGTTTAAAACTCTCGAAGAAAGAATTTTGGAAGATAAACGCAAGATCGTGGAGGAAATGGAGAACAGGGTTCGTGAGCTCCAGGAATTGGAAGAAAGAGAGAAACAGGCAGAGATCGAAATTAGATTCCGCGAAATGATGGGCGAAGAAACCTGTGAGCTCTACAGGGCATGCTTAAATAATATTCCGTCTCTGTTCAGAGACAGTGATCGTTCCGGACAGGGATTCAAAACCGCCATGAAACAAGCTTTTATGAAAATCCCAATAATTGATCATAAAAATTAAAAATGGAGGAGTTTAATTTATGAAAAATGCTACGAAGGAGAAAAAGAAATTAAAGCCAAGTTTTAATGAGCAAATGGATGTGCTGAAGAAAAAAATGAAATCAGTAAAGATGGAAGCTAAGGCCGATAAAGCAAAAAGAATTAATGTCCAGAGAATTAAATTGCATAAGTTAATCACTTCTTTTGTTTCCAACGGCTGGCCGGAAGATTACGAAACGCTGAAATCAAATATCACAACCATATTCGAGGAATAGTTTTATGATGGGTCCGGTGTCTCAATCTGCAACAGCAGCGAGTAAATATTATTACGAAAAAGATCCCCTTTGTGAAAAAAATAACAGCAGGTGGCTGGGCGGGGGTTTAGAAGCTATCGGCTTGGAGACAGGCGCTACTGTCTTGAAGGATGATTTTAATAATATTATTAACGGAAATGATTTAAGCGGCGGGAAGGTCGTTCAGGATACTTATACCGCGGCAGGGCGAGCAGAACATCGTGCCGGTGTTGATTTTGTTTTTTCCGATCCCAAGAGCGTTTCCATCATGGAACATCTTGCCGGAGATGAAAGAATCAAGGCCGCCAGATCAGCCGCTATTGCAGATGTCGTCAAGCATATTGATGATAATTACATCGCCTACCGCGAAACAGTAAACTACCAGGTAAATTTTGTCCATGTTCAGGGAAGGGGTATTTTTTCCGCATATGAACATTCAACCAGCCGCGAAAACGATCCTAATTCCCATACTCATGTTCTGATATGCAATATGGTGCAACGCGATGACGGTTCCTACAGGGCTTTGTACAATGATGAAATATTCAAAAATCAAAAAGAGATAACTGCCGTCTATAACGCCGGTATGGCTAAAGGCTTATCGGAGCTTGGTTATGCAATAGAAATCAAACCAAACGGATTATACGAGGTAGCAGGGGTACCCAAAGAGCTGATTGACACGTTTTCCAAGAGAACGGCCAATATCAAACAGGCTGAAGCTGAATTTTTGGATAACAACAATGTCCTGGAAACCAATCCCAAAATACAGGTAATTGCGACTCTGGAAACCAGGCCGGAAAAATCAGACTTAACAAAAGAATTTCTATTAGATTCCTGGAATAAGCAAGCCTCCGATATCGGTTATTCTCCGGATAAATTGATGTCTCTGGTTACAGCAGCGTTTAATAATAAAGTTGTAAATGATATTTCCGTAAACAGCGTCATTCGTCATGTTGTCAATGATCTTACCTCCACCGAATCTACGTTTACAACTTCTGATTTAATTAAGCACAGTCTGGCTCTTTCAATGGGTAAATATAACAAAAATGACATCGTAAATGAGATCGATAAAAATATGACCGGGGATAAACTTTTTACCGAAATAGCGCCTGGAATCTTCAGCACGGACAAAATGATCGAGACGGAAAAAAATATATTACGGATGTTGGAATCAGGAAAAGAGAAGGTGAATCCCTTAATGAATAAAGAGGAAGCGGAAAAGTTTATCATCAATTTTGAAAATAATAATCAAAATATCGTA
>PLGI01000195.1 GCA_003139775.1 Syntrophaceae bacterium
CCCCGCGCCATGATGGTCAGGTCAGACTTTTGTCGCGCAAAAAGAATGGAGAATGTGGTAACAGGAATTTCTTTTGGAACATCGGCCGTGACTTTGAGTATGGCCTGAGAATCAGTCACGACAATCGCGGGCGGATTTTTCAGGTTGGCCAGTGCTGCGGCAAGTTCTCTTTCCTTGACGACGAGAGTCATTGCGTCATTATCAAGCGCGTCACGGATAGTTTGAACCTGCGGCAGAATCAGTCTGCCTTTGGGCGCCTGCAAATCAATAGGAACCACTAAAACAGCCAGACCTCCCGGCGGCAGTAAATCGCCGATAAGCGACGGCGTGCCGATGAAATCCGCAGGAGCAACTTCCAGCAACTGCTGTTTTAAGGCCTCCAGATAATTATGACGCTTGGTTTCATCGTTGCAGGAAACCGTTAGAATCCGTTCGGATTTTGATTGCAAAAATTTCAGATGATCAGCGGACGGCTTATGCAAATCAATTTTGTTGATGACCACCAACACCGGTATTTTACGTTTTTTCGCTTTGGTCAGAACTGATTCTTCGTAATCGGTCCATGTATCCGGTTCGGTGACAAGGATAATGACATCGGTACGGTCGAAAACTTTGGCCGTTTTTTTCAGCCGGGCACTGGATAATTCCGAAATATCATCCAGACCGGCCGTATCCAGAAAAAGAACCGGCCCCAAGGGCAAAAGCTCCATCGCTTTTTCCACAATGTCAGTTGTCGTTCCGGCGACGGGTGATGTGATGGCAATATCCTGACCAAGCATTAAATTCAGCAGGCTGGATTTGCCGACATTGGTGCGCCCCAAAAGCGCGATATGCAGGCGGTTTCCCTTCGGTGTGTTATCCATTATTTTTTATCCTTGTAGCCCAAAGCCGTTAATTGATAGGGAGATAATACTTTATTGATCAATTCTTTTCCCAGTTTTTCTTCTAAAAACCGCCGCATATTTTTATCGCCGCGGGAAGAAAATTCCGTTATGAACTGCGTGGCTTTTTCGTAACCGGTCACCGGCAATAGAGCAGTGATGATCATGGGACTGGCGTCGAAATATTCTTCGCATTTTTCTTTGTTGGCCCCAATACCGCGCACATGTTCGGTGAGCAGTTCATTGATATTGATCAGCAGATCCAGCGATTCCAAAAGGGCATGCGCCAGCAGAGGCAGAAATTCATTGATTTGCAAAGTTCCTCTGGCCGCAGTTTCCGTAATGATTCCATCGTTGGCAATTACTTTGATGCCGGTTTGGATGGCCGCTTCCGCTAAAACCGGATTGACTTTGCCGGGCATGATGGAAGAGCCGGCCTGCAATTGCGGCAGACGGATTTCACCCAGAAAATTCATCAGGCGCAGATCGTTGAAAATTTTGATCAGGTTGACGGCGTGAGCTTTGAAAATTCCGGATACTTCGACAAAAGCATCGGCATTGGCTGTTTCAGCCATGATATTCTCGCCACGGGAAAGCCCCAGTCCAGTTACGTCTCTTAATTTTTCAATGACCATAAAAATGTAATCGCGCGGCGCGGCAAGCCCTGTTCCCACGGCTGTTCCACCCAGATTCACCACACGCAGGCGTTCTTCGCATTTGAATGTCCGCCAGCGATCCCGCGAAAAAACTTCGGCAAACGCGGAGAATTCCGCGCCGAGAGTGATGGGAATAGCTTCCTGCAATTCCGTTCGTCCCAGTTTGACAATCGCGGCAAACTCTTTTTCCTTTTCCTGAAAAGCGCCCTGCAGGTTCGCTATTGCTTTGGATAAATCATGGAGTCGAAAAATTGCGGCGACTTTTACTGCTGTTGGATAAACATCGTTAGTGGATTGATGCAGATTGACATCTTCCAATGGATGAACAAGATCATAATTGCCTTTCTGTCCGCTAAGCAGTTCAATGGCGCGGTTGGCAATGACTTCATTGATATTCATATTGGTTGAAGTTCCCGCGCCGCCTTGCAGAGCATCGATGGGAAATTGATCGCAGAGTTTGCCTGCCGCTATTTCATCGCAGGCATTCTCGATAGCTTCAGCTTTTTCTTTAGGCAGATATCCGGTTTCCACATTGGCCAGACAACAGGCTTTCTTCGTCTGAGCCAGACTTCTGATCAGGCCGGCATTTACCTTTATGCTGCTGATGCGGAAATTGTTCATCGCACGCTGGGTGTGAATTCCCCAGTAAGCATCTGCGGGGATTTCTAATGATCCTAAGAAATCATGTTCTATTCGTGTTTTTGTCATAAGTTATTCCAAGTGTGCTTTGCGTGTCCCCCGCTGGCGGGGCTTAAGGGGGTGGAATAAAAACGTAGTACGGGTCTATTGTGACCTTTAGATTATCAGACACGTTAAATCGTTCCTAAAGCTACGCACTACATAATTACTTCATCCACCTCCATCACTGCGTGACACCTCCGCCAGCGGAGGATATGTAATGACTTTGATTTATCAACCGCGCTCGACATGTTAAAATCAAAAGAGGTTTGCCCCGGTTGGAACAAACCTCTTTACATTTTATTCAACTTAAGAAAAAAGTTTTATTCATCTTTTCCATGAGGCAATTCGGTGCCTCTCTTTACATATTTGGTGTGCAAAAGCTTATGAGACTTGTGTCCTAAAGGTTCCTTCAGGAATTTTTCATATAGCTTTTTAACCGATTCATTCTCATGAGATTGGCGGTTCTTCTGCACTTTACCGTCATCTTTGTAAAGAGCGGAAGTGCGCAGTACGCGGATTTCGTTATTAGTCGGAATGGGCTCGCCACCGCCGGCAATACAACCGCCGGGACAGCACATGATTTCAATGAAGGCATACTCTGCTTTTCCCTCGCGGATTTTGTCCATCAGTTTACGGGCATTACCCAAGCCATGGGCAACAGCTATCTTTACATCGCCCAGAGGTCCTACTTTAACGGTTGCTTCTTTAACTCCTTCCAGGCCACGGACAGGTGTGATATCCAGACTGGGCAGGTTTTCTCCGGTCACAACAGCATAAACGGTTCTGAGCGCTGCTTCCATAACACCGCCGGTAGCTCCGAATATTGTGGCGGCTCCTGTGTATTCACCCATAGGGGCGTCGTAATCTTCATCAGGCAGATTGACAAAATCAAGTCCGCCTTCTTTAATCATCCGGCCCAGTTCTCTTGTGGTGAGGACATAATCCACATCACGGAAACCGCTGCTGTTCATTTCCGGCCGCTGGGCTTCAAATTTTTTAGCGGTGCAGGGCATGATGGAGACGGAAACGATATCTTTCGGATCGATGCCCGCTGTTTCCGCGTAATATGTTTTAGCCAACGCGCCGAACATTTGCTGCGGCGATTTACAGGTTGACAGATGACCGAGCAGATCAGGATAAAAATGTTCGCAGAACTTGATCCAACCGGGGCTGCACGATGTAATCATCGGCAGTGTTCCACCCTCTTTAACTCTTTTAAGTAACTCATTGCCTTCTTCAATAATGGTAAGGTCGGCGGTAAAATTGGTGTCAAATACTTTATCAAAGCCCAGTCTGCGCAGAGCGGCAATCATTTTTCCGGTGACAAGGCTCCCCACAGGCATATCGAATTCTTCACCAAGCGCCGCCCGAATAGCCGGAGCTTCCTGAACGATTACGTGTTTGGTCGGGTCCTGAAGCGCTTTCCAGACTAAATCAACATCATCTTTTTCATAAAGAGCGCCGACCGGACAGACCATAATGCACTGGCCGCATGCAATACAATTGGATTCAATCAAGGGCAAATCAAACGCCGGAACTACTTTGACATCGCTGCCGCGATGCGCCGGAGTCAAAACGCTGACTGTCTGAATCTGATCGCAAACTGCCACGCAGCGATGACATTCAATACATTTACGGCTATCCCGCACAATAGAAGGGCTGGAATGGTCGATCATGCCTTCCTTGGGGAATTGGGTGTAATCGAAGCGGACTTCTTTGAGCCCGACAAACTCAGCTACTTTTTGCAATTCGCAGCTGCCGTTTCTCACGCAGTAGTTGCATTCCTGCGGATGATTGGCCAGTAACAATTCCACCACCATTTTTCTGGCTTGACGGACTTTTTCCGTGTTGGTGTGGACGATCATTCCCTCACTGACAGGGAAAACGCAGGCTGCAATTAAACTGCGCTGACCTTCTACTTCGGTCATACAAACACGGCAAGCGCCTGGTGTGTGTTTCATTTCTGTCCAGGCGCAAAGAGTAGGGATTTTAATTCCAACACTGCGGGCAGCTTCCAGAATGGTTGCGCCCGTTTGTACTTCTACCTGACGATTATCAATAGTCAATTTAACATTTGACATATAATTAATTCTCCTTATAGCTCTGTAATATTTTAAACGGCCGCATCACAACGCAGACAGCGGCATGCTTCTTTAATGGCGTCTTCACGGTTGAAGCCCAGTTCCACTTCGGCAAAACTCGTTTTGCGAGTATCGTGATTCATTTCCGGCATAGGCATTTGAGGAGCTTCTTCACTGTCTTCATCGATGATTAATGGCACATCGATTTTTTCCATGGCCGGTTTTTCGTAAGCTGGTTCACCGTTAGCTTTGCGGATGGACGCGTCAATGTCGTCGGCAGCCTGATGTCCTGCGCCGATGGCCGCAATGACTGTATCGGGGCCGGTTACTGCATCGCCTCCCGCGAAATACCGGGGATTGGCAGTGCGTGATTTGTAATCTTTGCCGACATTGTAACAATCCCACTTGTTGATTTCCACGCCGGTTTTCTTATCGACAAAACTCATATCAGGCACTTGGCCGATAGCCGCGACAATGGCATCAATTTTTAATGTAAATTCAGAACCGGCAACAGCGACAGGTTTCTTACGGCCGCTGTTATCAAAATCGCCCAGCGTCATTCGCTGACAGGTAATGGAGCCGACCTTTCCTTTTGTTCCTTCAATCTTCAGAGGAGCGACCAGGTATTCGATTTTGATTCCTTCTTCTTCGGCGGCTTTAATTTCTTCTTCTGCCGCCGGCATATCCTGTCTTAAGCGGCGATAAAGAATGGTGACATCTGCGCCGAGACGGACAGCAACGCGGGCAGCGTCGATGGCGGAATTACCGCCGCCGATGACCGCAACTTTCTTACCAAGAGTTTTCTCGCCTTTCAGCCATTTATCTTCATTGGCATTATATTCACGCAGGAATTCGACACCGCCGTAAACACTTTTCATGTCTTCGCCGGGCACGCCCATTTTCTGGCTCTTGTGAGCGCCGGTGGCCAGATAGATAAAGTCAAACTCTTTCTCTAGTTTGGCAAATGTAATATCCTTGCCGACGCGCGTATTCAAGCGGATATCGACGCCCAAGGCACGAATATCGTCAATTTCATGATCCAGAATGTTACGTGGCAGACGGTAAGAAGGAATGCCCCAATAAAGCATACCGCCGGCTTTGGGCAATTCTTCGAAAACGGTTACTTTATAGCCGCGAAGAGCCAGATCGCGCGCGGCTGTTAGACCTGCGGGACCACCACCGACAACAGCTATCTTCTCTTTACGGGTGACGGGCACAGCTTCAATTTTTGGACGCGGCGCGTTATCCGTAATAAAGCGTTTCAGGAATTTGATGGCAATGGGTTCGTCCATATTGCCGCGGCGGCATTTGCTTTGGCATTTATGATCGCAAACTCTTCCGCAAACTGAGGGGAAGGGATTGGTCTGCAAAAGTATCTTGTAGGCGTCTTCAAATCTTTCCGCCCTCACCAGAGCAATATAGGAAGGGATGTCCATCTCAATCGGGCAGGTATGCTGGCATGGAGATTTAAACATTGCCGAGCAAACAGCGGCATTACAGCGATGGTCGCGAATATGTTCCTCGTACTCTTTGCGGAAATAACGAATGGTGCTCAGAATTGGATTAGGCGCGGTTTGCCCCAATCCGCAAAGCGCAGCGTTTTTAATAACGCCCGCCATTTCTTCCAGAAGTTCAATATCTCCTTCTTTACCTTTCCCCAGGGTGATATTGGTTAAAATATCAAGCATGCGTTTTGTACCTTCACGGCATGGTGTGCATTTACCGCAGGATTCATCCTGACAGAAATCCATGAAGAATCTGGCCATATCGACGGCGCACTTGTCTTCATTCATGACGATCAAACCACCGGAACCCATAATAGCGCCAAGCTCGACAACTTTTTCGTAGTCAACGGGAGCGTTTAAGTGCTGAATCGGAATACAACCGCCGGATGGACCGCCTAATTGTGCGGCTTTAAATTTCTTGCCTTTGGGAATTCCACCGCCGATATCGAAAACGATGGTGCCTAATTTTGTTCCCATGGGAACTTCAACCAAGCCCACATTATTAACATCTCCGGTCAAAGCAAAAACCTTTGTGCCTTTGCTCTTTTCTGTTCCGATGGACGCATACCAGGATGCGCCTTTCAGCATGATCTGTCCGACGTTAGCCAGGGTTTCCACGTTATTCAGGATGCTTGGCTTTTGCCAAAGGCCGGCCATGGCGGGGAAGGGTGGTCTCGGACGGGGCATGCCTCTTTTTCCTTCAATAGAAGTCATCAGGGCTGTTTCTTCGCCGCAGACGAAGGCGCCTGCTCCCTGATAAATTTCCAGATCAAAATTAAAACCAGTGCCTAAAATATTTTTTCCCAGCAAGCCCGCTTCTTTGGCTTGGGCAATGGCCACATTTAAACGATGAATTGCTAAAGGGTACTCAGCGCGGCAGTAGATATAACCTTGAGAGGCGCCGATAGCTTTAGCCGCAATGACCATTCCTTCCAGAACGGCATGCGGGTCTGCTTCCAGAACACTTCGATCCATGAAGGCGCCGGGGTCGCCTTCATCGGCGTTACATAAAACATATTTTATATCGTTTTTAGACTGAGCGGCAAATTTCCATTTCAATCCTGTGGGGAATCCTGCTCCACCACGGCCGCGCAGACCGGAATCAAGCATCTCCTTAACGATTTGATCAGGCGTCATTTCCGTAAGCGCTTTTGCCATGCCGGCATAACCGTCACGAGCGATATATTCATCAATTTTTTCGGGGTCGATAAGTCCGCGGTTTCTTAAAACTCTCAATTCCTGAAGAGCAAAAAAAGGAATATCCTGCATGGTGGGAATTATTTTATCAGTGCCGGGTTCCCGGTATAACAGCCGCTCCAGAAGTCTTCCCTTGATTAGATGCTCTTCAACCAGTTCAGGAATATCTGTGGGCATTAAACTAACGTAGATTACACCTTCAGGGTATACTACCATGATCGGGCCTAATGCACAAAAGCCATTGCATCCTGTTTCTACAACTTTTACTTCTTCAGTCAATTTTCTTTTGTCAATTTCTTCTAATAAAGCTTTTTTGACGGCGAGACTGCCGGAAGATTGACAACCCGTGCCTCCGCAAATTAATAAGTGTGAACGAAAAACCTTCATTTAGCCTACATCCTCCTTAAGAAATGATCATGCTTTCAATTATGAGCGCATGATTGGCGAAAAATTTATTTAGTTACTTCAGAGCCTTTAGCCAAAACAAACGGCGTCTGAATTTCTCCCGCTAAAACGTGCCTTTTAAAAACCTGCCGCATTTTATTGGGGTTCATATATTCATATTTAATCGGTTCCTGATTCAAAACTTCAACGGTGACCAGAGGCTCACGGCTGCAAAGTCCCATACAACCGGATGTAGTAACGATAACATCGTTTACTTTCGCAGTTTCAATTTCCTGAAGCAGTGTGTCCATTACTTCTTTGGCACCGGAAGCAATACCGCAAGTTCCCATATGGACGGTGACTTTGACTCTACGATCGCCATCACGCAAAGACATTTCTTTGTGTACTTTTTCTTTAATCTTTTTTAAATCAGCAATAGTTAATTTCGCCATCGGCGTTTCCTCCTTTTTTATCTGCTTGAAAATTTATTAATTGTATTGACTTAAAATTTCTTTAATTTTTCCCGGTTTACACCGGCCATGGACATCTTCATCCACCACTACAACAGGGCCCAATCCACAGGCACCGAGACATCGAACCGATTCCAGTGTAAACATACGGTCAGGGGTGGTTTCACCTTCTTTGATGCCGAATTGTTTTTCCAAAGCTTGAGTAAGCGCCTTGCCGCCGCGGACATAGCAGGCAGTGCCGAGACAAACACGAACAGTGTGTTTACCTCGCGGGGTCATGGTGAAAAATGAGTAAAAGGTAACAACGCCGTAAACACGGCTCAGCGGCAGATTTAACCCGGAGGCAATTCTTTTCTGCACGGATATGGGAAGATATTCCAAAGCAACTTGAGCTTCTTCCAATACCGGAATTAATCCGCCCGGCTTACCTTTAAATTTTTCAATGATACTGTTTAGCTTTACTACGTGTTCTTTTGTAAATTCTTTCAATAACTCTGTGTCTTCAGCTTTCATCAAATTCCTCCTCAGATCTTTGGGGAAATTTAAGCTTCCGGCTTTATTTCGCTAAAGCCTTCTTCTAAAACACCCCGGATATACTTTAATATTTCAGGATGATTAATTGGTACATCCATGATTTCTTTGCGTATTTCCCGTGTATCCAGTTTGAACTGCCGGTCATTATGCCTGTATTTATAAAAAAAATCAATATCTGAATTACCGGCAATAAGAATAATTAATGTGCTGACAATATTTCCCATGGGTTGTCTGTCCACATGACTGAGGCCAAAGGTTGCTTTAACAGTCGTTCCTTTGCCTTTTTCTGATTCAAGTTGCAGACTTCCGCCTGATCTTTGAGAGGCATCCGCAAGAAGCGGAAGTCCAAGGCCGACGCGCCTGACAGTTTTTGTTGTATAAAATGGATCTAAAACTTTTTTTATTTCTTCTTGTTTCATCCCCTGACCATCATCAATAATTTTTATGGAAAGAGTATCTTTCGCTGTATCTTCATCGATATCGATTTCAATTAGTCTGGCGCCTGCTCGAACGGAGTTTTCGGCAATGTCCAGAATATGTGCGGCAAGATCAAGCATTATTGTTGCTCCATAACACAGCGGCCATTTTGTTTTTTTAAAGCCATTTTTAATTCAGCAAAAGATGGTTCCTCAAGATAAATTCGTGTGAATGCCTGTCCGATATCTTTTATAAAATGAGAATCCGAGGAAACAAGAAATGAATATTTACAAAGTTCTTGATATTTAATTCTGGCCTGGTCAAAACCTGTGAGATGCGTAATCTCAAGAGCGTCAAAACCGGCATTATCATCGATGAATCCAAGTTGACTCAGTACGCTAAAGCTTTCCCGGTCTATGTGCGCGGCAATAGCCAATCCGTCAAATTGATGAATATAGCCAATCAGTATATCCAGGGATAAATCAGTCGCGCCGATCAATAATTGATTATTTATGCCCTCCACCTCGCCATTTTCATTGACGATAGCCTGAACGCCAAAACGTTCTTCATCATTTTCTCCAGGAAGGTGCTGATCGATTATTTTTTGCAGTAATGTGAGATTGGACAGGGAATCGAATATAGCTAAAAGGTGCACTTCTTCACTTGTTGTGATCTCCATGCCGGGCAGTATTTTTAATTTGCATGTCTTAGCGGCGTTGATTACATAAGGAACGTTGGCTGAAGAATTATGATCGCAGATGGCAATCATATTGAGCTTGGCTTCTAAGGCTTTTTGCACTAAAGCCATCGGATGCATATCAAGCTCGGCGCAGGGTGAGAGGCAAGTGTGGACATGCAGATCGCAGTTGAAAACTTTTAGCATTGTTTTTTACGGAATTAATCAAGAAAAATGACCATAAAACACGTTGTAATTGAAATGGCTGCCGGGAATTAATCTTTTTTCCCCAATAGATTATAGATTGCACCGGTTAACTCAAAGGCAGGCAGATTGGAAACCATGATTGGTATTTTTTCCTGAATTGCTTTTTCCAAAGTGTCCCGGGCCGGTTCGCAGGAATTAACCAGAATTATACCAGCATGTTCTTTCAAAGTGGCTACGGCAACTATATTTTGATGCACCTGTCTTGTAATCCAGATATCTCCCTCGTGTGAATTTGCCATTACATCGCTTAAGAGATCTCCCGTATAACCTCCTGTAACATTATTTTTAAGTCTGTCTGAAGCAGACCTTACTTCTAAATTTAATTTTTTAGCAATAGTTTCGATATCCATGATAAATCCTTAGATGCATTGTGGGGTGTTAATAATTATTTTTAAGAAAGTTCCTTTGTTTACTTCTGATGAGATGTCGAATTTGTCGGAATAGCAGTTGATGTTATAGAGTCCCATACCGGCGCCAAACCCCATTTCTCTTATCTGCTGATTTGCGGTGGAGTAACCTTGTTCCATTGCTAATTCAATATCGGGTATTCCGGGCCCCTCATCAGTTATCTCTATCTGGACAGTCTTGGGGGTGACTGTAAGATTGATAAATCCTTTTCTGGCGTAAGAGACGACATTAATTTCTGCTTCATAGCAGACAATGGCTGATTTCCTGACTACATCGTTGGGCAACCCTAATTCTTTGAGGATAGATTTTATGCCCGTAGCAATAGTTCCCGCTTTACTGAAATTACCGCCTTCAATATCAAAACTATTCGTATATAAATAATTTTCAGTCTTAGTTGTGTGCACTGTGATCTTCAACTTGTTCCAGGCAACCAACTATGCCCTTGACATAAAGACGGCCTGCTGTTTCAAACAGAATATATTTTGTTATTAAAATAGGAATTTGAAGTTCTTTAGCCAGTGCAAGCGCTTCAGTTTGCGGTTTTTTCCCTCTAACTAAAATGATCGCGGCAATGTCGAGAACATTGGCGATTCTGATTACCTGTGTATTGGTCAATCCGGTTAGCAGAAGACTGCCCGCTTTCGCGAAGGCTAAAACATCGCTCATCATGTCGGCTCCAAAAGCTGTTTTGACTTCCATATCTAATTTTTCCTGACCGACGATTACATCGGCATCAAGTATTTCTTTAACTTCTCGCAGCTTCAAAGACAACTCCTTATAAAAACAAATCCGGTATTTATTATTTGAAATATAGAAAATCTTTGATTATATTAATAAAACTGTAATTTTAACCAATGTTTTCTTACGCTTGACTATCATATATCAAGCTCCAATGTCAATAAGATTATTGTAAAATCCAATTCTAATGAAACTCAGATATTACAAGCGCAGTACAGTAATATCTGTAAGTCGAATTATCCCACGTGCGAAGCTAAGTGGGGCTCTTTTAATGAGACCCAAGCTTCAGAAACATAGTGCACTGAAGCTTGCAGGTCGAATTATCCCTCATAAGCGGGATATAATACCACGCAGCTTGCTGCGAAATGTTTCCAAAACTTGCTCTGGGGTTATTCATATCAGTCATTCTTGGAATTGTAAAATTATTAATTAATTACTGTGATTTTTTTCCGGAAAAGCAGGTCGTGAGATTTCCGCAGAACACGAATGCATTTGCTCTTGACATGGTTTCACTGCAATGGTAATGACCTCAACACTTTGCAGAATGTCGGGGCGTGGCGCAGTCTGGTAGCGTATCTGAATGGGGTTCAGAGGGCCGGTGGTTCAAATCCACTCGCCCCGACCAACGAAACCAAGGGGGTAGCCAATTTTTGGTTCCCCCCTTTTTTTCTGAATGGTTGTAAATATAGGTAAAGAATTGCTATTTAGTGACTATTACGAGCAAATGATTCATGAAGACATTTTCCTTGCATAAAAGCAGATAATCAAATACATGAACTCAAAAAAGCTTAATTTAACTAGTTTTGTTTGTAATCACACAAAATAATCCGCGTTGACATTTTTATGCGTTATGAATATATAATTCAAGAAAATTCCAAGGCGAGAGTGGCGGAATTGGCAGACGCACTGGACTTAGGATCCAGCCCGCCTAATGCGGATAGGGGTTCAAGTCCCCTCTCTCGCACCATCTTCAGCAGAAATTTGTATATATTTCAATAAAGAAGGAGATATTATAGTGAGTCAAGTTGTAGTGAAAATGGAAGAATTGAGTCCTGTAAAGAAAAAATTATCATTGGAGATACCCTGGAGTGAAGTTAAAAATGAACTGAATGCTGTATATCGCGAGGTCGGGAAAAAGGCCAAGATTAAAGGTTTCCGCCCGGGAAAAATCCCCCGCAACGTGTTAGAAACTTATTATAAAGAACAAGCAGAAGAAGAAACGGCAACTAATATTGTTAATAAATATTATTGGCAGACTTTGGAAGATAAAGGAATAGTTGCTGTCTCGCGGCCGGAAATAAATCAGGAAGGATTAAAGGAAGATACAGCCTTTTCTTTTTCTGCTTCTTTTGAAACGGAGCCGGAGTTTGAACCCAAAGGCTATAAAGGAATCGAACTGGAAAAAGAAAAAATTCAAGTAACCGACAGTGACATGGAAAAAAGACTCGACGAAATAAGACAAATGTTTGCGACGATGGAAGAAATTAAAGATGACCGCCCTGTTGTAAACGGTGATTTTGTGGTGATTGATTTTGCCGGCAGTCTTAATGGAGAATTATCCAAAGAGTTAAAAGCGGACGACTATTATCTGGAAATCGGATCACAAAAATTTGTTCCCGGATTTGAGGAACAATTAATTGGTATGAAAAATGGAGAAACAAAGTCGATTAACGTTGTTTTTCCCGAGAATTATCACGAAAAGAAATTTGCCGGGAAAGAGATTATTTTCAATGTAACGGTAAAAAATATAAAAGAGAAAAAGTTGCCGGAAATAGATGAAAATTTTATCAAAAATTTCGATAGATACAATTCTATAGAAGATTTAAAAACCGATGTGCGTAAAACTTTAGAAGAAAAATTTCAAAGCCTGGCGGAAACTAATCTTCAAAACAGTATTACAGAAGCATTAATCAAGGAAAACGATTTTGAAGTTCCACCTTCGCTTCTGGAAAGACAGATTTATTATATGATGGCTGATACGCAAAAAAGGATGACTTCAGCCGGTATGGATGAGAAAAATGCGATGGAACTTAGCTTTAAAATGCATGATAAGTTTAAAGATGATGCAGTAAAAATAGTCAAATCTTTCTTGCTTTTGAAAAAGATTGCCGAAAAAGAATCTTTCATAGTCGAAGAAAACGATATAGAAAAATATATTCAGGAGTTAGCCGCTCAGTATGGCCGGGATTACGAATCATTAAGAACAATGTACGACAATGAAGAAAGAAAAGATAATCTCAAAATCGAATTAATGCAAAAAAAGGTATTTGACTTTATTGAACTCAATGCCAATATTAAGGTAGTTGAAAAAAATGGTGTGGATGTGGAGGTTAAATAGTGAATTTGATTCCCATGGTGGTTGAACAAGACGGGCGAGGTGAACGGGCATACGATATCTACTCCCGTTTACTGAAAGATCGCATTATTTTTTTGGGCACAACTATTGATGATAATGTAGCTAATTTAGTTGTTGCTCAGATGTTGTATTTGGAAGCCGAAAATCCGGATAAGGAAATCTTTTTTTATTTAAATTCTCCCGGAGGCAGTGTAAGTTCAGGTATGGCTATTTATGATACAATGCAGTACATTAAGTCGCCGATTTCGACAGTTTGCATGGGACAATCAGCAAGTATGGCCGCCTTGCTTTTAGCGGCAGGGGAAAAGAAAAAACGATTTGCCCTGCCTCATTCGAGAATTTTAATCCATCAACCATTGGGAGGTTTTCAGGGACAGGCAACGGACATTGGCATTCAGGCAAAAGAAATATTAAGATTAAAAGATGAGTTAAACAAAATCTTAGCCGATTTAACAGGACAGCCACTTCCCAGGATTATCAACGATACGGAGCGCGATTATTTTATGACTAGTGAACAAGCTAAAGAATACGGTTTAATCGATGAAATTATAGTTCGCAAGCCGGATTCTTTAGCCAACACAAACAAAGGAGAATTAAGTGATAAAAAAAAGCAAGAATAACCGGACAGGGCAGGGGATGCTTTTTTGTTCTTTTTGTGGAAAAATGCAAAGTGAAGTGCGAAAATTGGTTGCCGGTCCGACAGCCTATATTTGTGATGAGTGCATTGAACTTTGCCGGTATATTGTTGAGGAAGAAGAAGATAACCTTGTAGAGAAAGATTCGAAAAAAGTTTTGCCGCATCCGAAAGAAATTAAGAAATTTTTAGATCAATATGTAATTGGTCAGGAAAAAACAAAGAAAATTTTGTCGGTCGCCGTTTATAATCATTATAAAAGATTATTTTCCCATGTTGATCCCGACGGAATCGAAATTCAAAAAAGCAATGTGCTTTTAATAGGTCCTACAGGTTCAGGAAAAACATTATTAGCAAAAACTTTGGCAAAATTTCTCAATGTTCCTTTTACAATTGCCGATGCCACAACTTTAACTGAAGCCGGATATGTCGGTGAAGATGTAGAAAACATTATTTTAAGTTTACTGCAAAATGCCGATTATGATGTTACCAGGGCGTCAAAAGGCATTGTTTATATTGATGAAATAGATAAAATTGCGAAGAAATCAGGGAATCCTTCCATAACCAGGGATGTATCCGGCGAAGGAGTTCAACAGGCATTGTTGAAGATTATGGAAGGGACAATGGCCAACATTCCACCAAAGGGAGGCCGTAAACATCCTCAGCAGGAGTTTATTCAAGTAGATACAACAAATATTTTATTTATATGCGGCGGCGCTTTTAATGACCTGGAAAACATCATTTCCAAACGACTGGGAGTTAATGCAATGGGTTTCGGCGCCGAAATAAAAAGCAAGAAGGAAAAGAGAATTGGCGAATTGCTTGCAGAAGCCCGGTCGGAAGATTTATTAAAATTTGGATTAATACCGGAATTTATCGGTCGGTTGCCCGTTATCGGCACCTTGGATGAATTGGATGAATCGGCTTTAATCCGGATTCTAGTGGAGCCGAGAGATGCTATTATCAAACAATATAAAAAATTATTTGCTTTGGAAAATGTAGTTTTGAAATTCACAGATGGGGCCCTAAGGGCTGTAGCCAAGTTATCAATGGAAAGAAAATCCGGTGCGCGCGGCTTACGCTCCATCCTGGAAAACACAATGCTGGAAGTCATGTATGATATTCCTTCAGAAACTGATATTAAGGAATGTGTCATCAGTGAAGAGGTCGTCTTAAAGAAAGAAAAACCAATTTTAATTTACGAAACTAAATCTGAATCTGAATCTGAATCTGCTTAAAAAGTATACGGTGAAAATATGTTTGACGAAAAAAAAATAAATGACCAGGATAAAGCAGTTGTAATTCCACTCTTACCGCTAAGAGATGTTGTAATGTTTCCGCATATGATCGTGCCTTTGTTTGTCGGTCGCGAAAAATCTATCGCCGCGCTGGAATCGGCGATGAAATACGAAAAAAGTATTTTTATGGTTGCTCAGAAAAATGCCAAGGATGATGATCCGAAACAGGAAGATATTTATCGTATTGGCACGATTGGCATTATCATTCAACTTTTACGTTTGCCTGATGGGACGGTCAAGGTGCTTGTTGAAGGAAAAACTCGCGGAGTCATAAAAGAATATTTACCCAATAATGATTTTTTCCTGGTTAAAGTAAATGAGATCGATGATATTGATGATCAAAATGATGTGAAGAAGCAAGCGCTGATGCGCAGCATTAAAGAATCTTTTGAATTTTACCTGAAACTCAGCAAGAAAATCCACGTGGAAATGATAGGAACAATTGCCGCCATTGAAGATGCCTCTAAACTTGCTGATGTCGTTATTACCCATCTCAATGTGAAATTGGAAGATAAACAAAAAATTATAGAGATATTTAACATCGGCGAACGTCTGGAAACAATTTATTCGCTGATGCTCTCTGAAATCGAAATCTTGCAGGTCGAAGAAAAAATCAAGCGACGCGTTAAAAAGCAGATGGAGAAGACGCAGAAGGATTATTATCTCAACGAACAAATGCGGGCTATTCAGAAGGAAATGGGAGAAAAGGATGATTTTCGCAACGAGATAAGCGAGTTGGAAAAACGTTTGAAGCAAAAAAAGATGTCGGAAGAGGCAGTGAAAAAAGTCCGGCAGGAAATTAAAAAATTACAAATGATGACTCCCATGTCCGCGGAAGCTACAGTAGTCAGGAATTATATTGACTGGATATTGGACATGCCCTGGTCGGAAAAAACAGAAAATAAATTCACACTTAAAGAATCCGATGCTATTCTGGAAGAAGATCATTATGGATTAAAGAGTGTTAAAGAACGCATTATCGAATACCTTGCCGTGCAATCGCTGGTAAAGAAAAATAAAGGTTCGATTTTGTGTCTGGTTGGCCCGCCGGGTGTGGGAAAGACATCGATAGCTAAATCAGTAGCCAGAGCCACGAATAGAAAATTTGTGCGTATTTCTCTGGGCGGCGTTCATGATGAAGCGGAAATTCGCGGCCATCGTCGAACCTATATCGGCGCTATGCCGGGTAAAATTATCCAGTTGTTAAAGAAAGCCGGTTCCAACAATCCCGTTTTTTGTCTCGATGAAGTGGATAAGCTTAGTTCTGATTTTAGAGGTGATCCATCATCCGCGCTGTTGGAAGTTCTTGATCCGGAGCAAAATTTTGCCTTTAATGATAATTATCTCGATGTCGATTATGATTTATCGGAAATTATGTTTATTACGACAGCAAACGTTTTACAGACAATACCCGCGCCACTGCAAGACAGAATGGAAGTAATCAGAATTGCCGGCTACACGGAACCGGAGAAGTTGCAAATAGCAACAAAGTTTTTGATCAAGAAGCAAGTGGAAGCCAATGGTCTTGTGATTGAGAATATTGAATTCACTAAAGGGGCGTTGCTCAAAATCATCCGTCAATACACGCGGGAAGCCGGCGTGCGCAACCTGGATCGGGAAATTGCTTCTATTTGCCGCAAAGTAGCCAAAGAAATAGTGAGTAATGACAACAAGAAGAAAATGGTGATTAGTTCCAAGTCTGTATCCAAGTATTTGGGCGTACCCAAATACCACCATGGTGAAATTGAAGGTAAAAATGAAATCGGTTTGACAATTGGCTTAGCTTGGACGGAAGTTGGCGGAGAACTGTTAGCTATTGAAGCCTCCATTATGGAAGGCAACGGCAAGATGATAATGACCGGAAAATTGGGTGATGTCATGCAGGAATCGGTTCAGGCTGCCTTGAGTTATATTCGTGCTCGCGCCGAGCAATTCGGCCTCGCAAAGAATTTTTATAAAAAAATTGATATTCATGTCCATGTGCCGGAAGGCGCGATTCCGAAAGATGGTCCTTCCGCGGGCATTGCCATGGTTACCTCCATTGCCTCTGTGCTGATGAGAAAAAAAGTGCGTGCCGATTTAGCTATGACCGGTGAAATTACTTTAAGGGGCAGAGTTTTACCGATCGGTGGTCTCAAAGAAAAACTTCTTGCCGCTCATCGGGGCAATATTAAAATGGTGATTATTCCGAAAGATAATGAAAGAGATCTTGCGGAAGTTCCGCAAAATGTGCAGAATGCGCTGAAGATTATTTTTGTCGAGCATATCGATGAAGTGCTAAAAATTGCTTTTATTCAGGATGAAGAAGATATTGGCGCAACAGTCACAGCAGCTGTGCCGGTAATTCCCCAATCAGTGAATTAAAAGATTTTTAGTGCTTTTATAACTTGACAAGGAATATCAATGTTGCTAGAAGCCTCGCAGTATTTTTGATGTATTACGGGCGGGTAGCTCAGCTGGGAGAGCGCCACGCTTACACCGTGGATGTCACAGGTTCGATCCCTGTTCCGCCTACCATTAATACTGAATTGAGGAGATGAAAATAAATTAAAATGATTTTTTGGGGTCGTAGTTAAGTTGGTTATAACGCCGGCCTGTCACGCCGGAGGGCGTGGGTTCAAGTCCCATCGGCCCCGCCAGAAAATCTCAGGGAGTCAGCTTATAATAGTGACTCCCTTTTTTGGGCTTATGGCTTGCTTTTTTAGTATGCTTTGATATAAATAGTAATAAATCATTTTTAATAATTTTCAAAATAATTATAAATTGTTAAAGGAAAGCACAAACTGAATTATGGATTATGAAGGATTTATAATAAGGCCGCCAAGTGAAGCCTACAGTTTACTTTTACAGGTCACTGTCGGCTGCTCACATAATAAATGTACATTTTGTGGTACCTACCGGCAAAAGAAATTCAGAATAAAATCTTTGGAACAAATCAAGAAAGATTTGCGCGAAGCCAGTCATTATGAGAATATGGAAAAAGTATTTTTGTGCGATGGTGATGCCCTGATTATACCGCAAACACGTCTCGATGAAATACTTAAACTAATTAATGATAACCTGCAGAATATAAAGCGGATTGGTACTTACGCTAATGCCAAAAGCATACTAAGAAAAAGTGTTGATGAATTAAAGAAGTTAAGAGATTTAGGCTTAAAGATAATTTATTTAGGTGTGGAAACAGGCAATGTTGAATTACTGCAAAAAATCAAAAAGGGCGTGACTGACGAACAAATGGTAGAAGCAGCGCTCCGGGTCAAAGAAGCCGGAATAATTCTTTCTGTAACGGTTCTATTGGGATTGGGTGGCCTTGAGAAAAGCATCGAGCATGCAATTGATACGGCAAAAATTTTGAGCGATATGGATCCGGACTATGTAGGAGCGCTTACTTTGATGTTAGTGCCGGAAACAGAATTGTATGAGGATTATCTGGCCGGACGTTTTGTCCTTCCGGATAAATTTGGTTTTATCCGCGAGCTTTATTTGATGATTGCCAATTCCAATTTTACCAATTGTTATTTCACTTCCAATCATGCTTCAAACTATTTACCGGTAAAAGCGTATTTGCCACGGGATAAAGAAAAAATTTTAAAAATGATTAGTTCGGTCATCAATGAAAAAGACCTAAGCCAGATTAGACCGGAGTATCTACGCGGCTTATAATTCAGGGAGTGTAATTTTTGAATATTACGAGAATTTTCCCCAGGCTTTTTTTCTGGCGTAACAATGAATATATAAAAAAGAAGATTGACGCTATATTGGTTAAAGCGCAAAAAAACAGCCTTGTGGATTCCTCTTCGCGGGAAATGATCGAAAATATTTTGGAATTTACTCATATTTTAGTTCGCGAAATAATGATTCCGCGCACGGAGATTATTGCTGTAAGCACGGAGGCGACGATTGCTGAAATTATCAATGAAGTGATCGAGTCACGACATACGCGCATTCCCGTTTATCGCGGAACCATCGATAACATTATCGGTATTTTGAATGTCAAAGACATGCTTAAATTCTGGTCAAAGCAAATCACTAAAGAGGATTTATTGGCTTGTTTAAGCACGCCGTATTATATTCCCGAAACAAAAAATACCCATTTATTATTTTATGAATTAAAAGAAAATAAAAAACACATAGCGATTGTTATTGATGAGTATGGCGGAACAGCCGGTTTGGTAACATTAGAAGATCTGCTCGAGGAAATTGTCGGCGAACTCCGTGATGAACATGAAGATAATGCTGCCACTGATGGAATTTCCCAATCATCGGATGGATCAATAATATTCGATGGCCGAATGGAAATTGAAAAAGTTGAAGAGCATTTAAATGTTATCTTGAAAAAAGGCAGATATGAGACGCTGAGCGGTCTGATACTGAATATGACCAAAAGAATTCCTCTGTCCGGAGAAAAATTTCAAATAGAAGGATTGGAAATTACCATCGAAAATGCCGATGAGCGCAGTATTAAAAAGGTAAAAATTAAGAAAATCAAAACAAATAGTCTAAATGAAGAATAAACCCATAACCAAAAATAATCTCCAATCAAGCGCCGGCAGGGAATTAACAAGGGATGCTGTCTTTTTAGCTGTTTTAAGCGGCCTGTTATTGTTTTTATCTTTTCCTAAGTATGGATCCGGATGGCTTGCCTGGATCGCTCTTGTTCCTCTTTTTTTCGCTCTGCGTAAGGCTGCTTCAATTGCTCAGGGATTTCTTTTAGGTTTTATCACCGGAATTGTCAGCTATATCGGAATAATTTATTGGATTGCCTCTGTAGTTACAAACTATGGTTATTTGCCTTTATATCTGGGTATTATATTGATGTTGCTTCTGGCTTGCTATCTAAGTGTTTACGTAGCTTTGTTTGCCGGGGGCATTGTTTATTTCCGGGGAAAAATTGCCCTCTATTTAACGGCGCCGGTTTTGTGGGTTTGTTTTGAATATTGTAAATCAATTCTGTTGACAGGATTCCCTTGGGAGAATCTTGGTTATTCTCAGTATCTGAACTTTTATCTTATTCAAATTGCCGATATTGCCGGTGTATTTGGTTTGTCTTTTTTAATTATTATAGTTAATGCAACTATATTTGAAGTGCTCAATAAAAGATCCGGGAAAGAGTATGTTTTAGCTGTTGTCGTTTTTCTGATTTTAGCCGGCGTTTATATTTACGGATTCTGCCGGTTGGATCAGGTTAATAAAGTGATGCAAAATGCGCAAGGCATGGAAGTTTCGTTAATGCAGGGCAATATTGATCAGTCCGTAAAATGGAACGAAAATTATCAGAAAGAAACATTAAATATCTATGAGCAACTTTCTTTGAAAAATGCGCCGGCAAATGGAAGTTTAATTGTCTGGCCGGAAACGGCTGCTCCATTTATTTTTCAGGATATGAATAATTTGCACGATCAGATTACAAATTTGTCGCTGGCGACGAAAAGCTGGCTATTATTCGGCTCTGTCAGTTCCTTGCAAAAAAAAGACAGTAATGATTATTTCAATAGCGCATATCTATTGTCACCTTCTGGTGAAATTAAAGGCAAGTATGATAAAGTTCATCTCGTTCCTTATGGGGAATATGTACCGTTAAGAAATGTTTTCCCTTTTGTTAAGAAACTTACTGCCGGAATTGGTGATTTTGGCACTGGAGCCGGATATTATCCTTTGTCTTTGGGTGATAAGAAAGTTGGGATTTTAATTTGTTATGAAGCTATTTTGCCTTTTGCCGCGAGAATGTATAAAAAAAGGTCTGCCGAATTATTGGTGAGTATTACCAACGATGCATGGTTTGGCACTACCTCAGCGCCTTTTCAGCACTTTTCCATGGCGATTTTTAGAGCCGTGGAAACACGGCTCTATCTGGTGAGGGCTGCTAATACCGGTATTTCCGGAATTATTGATCCAAGCGGCAAAATAATTGCAAAAACAAATATTTTTCAAGAAGATGCCTTGAAAGGTTATATAAAATTCGTCAAGATACCAACTTTTTATGCTGAATGTGGTGATATTTTAGTATTAATTTGTTTTGTGTTAATTATCTTTTATTTATTTTGGAGTTTAAAAGGGAGGGTAAAAAATGCCGGTGGAAAATATAAATATACAAGAGACAGTAAATGATTTGAAAAAAAGAATAAAGTATATAGGGGAATGTCTTTGACGTCCCGGAGATGAAATTAAAAATAAAGGATTTAGAGGAATTATCTTTTAAAAAAGATTTTTGGAGTGATCAGGATAAAGCTCGTGAAATTCTGCAAAAAAAGACGAAGCTTACAGAGGCATTAGATAAGTGGGAAAGGTTTAATAACGAAATAAACGATATTGAAAATCTGGGAAGCATCGCGCTGCAGGAAAAAGATGAGCAGGTACTACAAGTTTTGGCTCACGAATTGGAGCCATTGAGTTTTGCCGTTGGTCAGGAAGAACTCAAAATGATGCTTAACAACGAACAAGATTCGTTGAACGCCATCATTTCTATTCATGCTGGAGCAGGTGGAACAGAAGCGCAGGACTGGGCGGAAATGTTGTTGCGCATGTACTTACGCTGGACGGAAAAAAAAGGGTTTGTTACGAAAATAATCGATAGTCTTTCTGGAGATGAAGCCGGGATTAAAAGCGTATCCTTTACTGTAGAGGGCGAATATGCCTATGGTTATGCTAAAGCGGAAATCGGCATACACCGGTTGGTTCGCATTTCTCCTTTTGACGCCGGCGCGCGCCGTCATACATCATTTGCATCTGTTTTCGTTTATCCGGAAGTAAATGACGAAATAAAAATTGAAATTAACGAAGACGATTTGCGCATTGATACTTTTCGCGCCGGAGGAAAAGGCGGTCAACACGTCAATAAAACCGATTCGGCTGTAAGAATTACCCACTTACCCACCGGTATAGTTGTGCAATGTCAAAACGAACGTTCCCAGCATCAAAATAAAGCAATGGCCATGAAGTATTTAAAATCAAGGCTATATGAAAAGGAACTGCAATTACAGAATGAAAAAATCAATGAAGAAAATAAATTGAAAAAGGATATTGCCTGGGGAAGCCAAATAAGGTCTTACATTCTACATCCGTATAAAATGGTTAAAGATCATCGGACGAATCTGGAAAATAACAATGCGAATAAGGTTCTGGATGGTGATCTTGATGAGTTCATTCAAGCGTATCTCATGAATGCGACAAATCGTTCTTAACTTACTGTTTTTATGGGCAGTTGGTGAATAAATTAATTTATAACATGATTGTCTCAAAAGGCTGGCGATCAGCAATTAATTTTGGAAAAAATAAAAACTATGCTATACAGCAACAGCCTATATACATTTATCACTGCGGCTATAGAAGAAATATTTTTCTGACGCATGTTTTAAAAAATTAAGGAGTTGTTTATATGATGAGAATAAAAAGCGACTGTGTTGCTTACATTATTGTGTTTAGTTTAATTCTTGCTCTTCCTTTATTTGGTTGCGCTGAAAATGTAGCCGTTCGAAAACCTTTGACTGTTGCCAGTTCTGAGATTACGAAACAAGCAATTAAAAAAGAAGATCCTTCTTTAAAGGAAGAAAATAAAGTTAATAGTCAAAAAGAAGAAAGTAATTTTTTCAATTTAAATTCAAATGGTAGTTCGGCACAACAAAACCCAATCAACGAAGACAAACAGGAAATGATGGAAAAAGCGCTGGATTTGCTGGAAGTTGCCGATAAGCTCTGGGAGAAGGGTGATGTAGAAAACACATTAAATACGCTAGATGAAGCTTATGCTTTGCTCCTCGATGCCAATGGCGATGCGGCGATTGCTCAGGAAAAAGATGATTTACGTCTTTTAATTTCCCAACGCATTTTAGCTGTTTATTCCTCCAAGAGGACTGTTCTTAATGGTAAGAATAGTGAAGTGCCATTAATCATGAATGCTGACGTGGAAAAGGAAATCAGATCCTTTCAAGGTGGAGAACGCAATAACTTTATTGCTGCTTATCAGCGTTCCGGCATGTATCATTCTGAAATAGTAAAAGCATTAAAAAAAGCGGGAATTCCGGAAGAGTTTTTCTGGCTTCCGCTGGTGGAAAGTTGGTTCAAAATTAACGCGTATTCCCGAGCCCGTGCGCTTGGTTTGTGGCAATTTATTCCGTCAACAGGCTATAAATTCGGTCTCAGTCGCGATGAATGGATTGATGAACGTATGGATGTGCAAAAATCCACTCAGGCGGCAATTGCTTATTTAAAAGAATTGCACAACATGTTTGGTGACTGGCTTACTGTTTTAGCTGCTTATAATTGTGGAGAAGGAAGGGTGCTCAGGGTTATATCCAGACAGAATATAAATTACCTTGACGGTTTTTGGGACCTCTACAGACAATTACCCCATGAGACAGCTCGTTATGTTCCCCGGTTACTTGCCACTTTACATATAGTCAAAAATCCGCAAAAGTACGGATTTGATTTGAATACTGTAGAAAAACAAATTAACTTTGAGACAGTCAAAGTTAATAAAATAATGAAACTTAAAGATATTGCGGAAAAAATTGAAGTCTCTGAAGAAGTACTGAACTTACTTAATCCGGAATTGAGATATAAGATGACCCCCAATCAGGAATATGATTTAAAGCTTCCTAAAGAATCTTTGGAGAAATTCAATTTAGTTGCCAATGAAATTCCCCAAAGTGAGAAGCCGCGAATTGTTTCTGTCCGGACAGTATTTATAAAACACAGAGTAAGAAAAGGTGAAACGATTGCTTCCATTGCCAATAAATATAATGTTTCTGATTCAGTGATAATATCGCATAATAAATTAAGTTCTAAAAAGAAGTTGGTTCAGGGCAGAAAACTGAAAATTCCAATAACAAGAGAAAATCAGGGCTATGCGAGTAGCAAATCAAAACAAAAAAATGACAAGATAAAAATTGCATCTTCAGGGCGATATAAGGTCAAAAAAGGAGAGACCCTTTTAATGATTGCTCGCCGTTTTGAAATTTCATCCGATCAAATAAAAGAGTTGAACAACATAAAAACGGATAAAATCCGTGTAGGCCAAATATTAAAACTTCCGCAAAAAAAAACTAACGCTAATTCAGAAGAAGAAGATGATAACGATAAGAATGTAAAAAAGTTAGTTAAAAAGTCCAAAATAGATAAGCCGATATTATCGGCAACTGATGTGGATAAATTGGGAACGAACAAATATATTGTTACGAAACGTGATAATTTACACAGCATTGCAAAAAAAAATAATATGAACATAGCTAAACTAATGGAATTAAATAAAATATCCGTCGATGAAAAACTCGTTCCCGGACAGATATTAATTGTTAAATAGATAAAAGGGAATCATAGCTAATTTTTTATGCTCATAAATTATGTAAATTTATTTACTTGACAATAAAAATATAAGTTTGATATATTACGGCAATCGCTTGGATCCGAAAGGACTGGGACGGAAGGAAAATTTAAAGAATATTACATAGCCTTTCGTTTTGCGACGGAAGGCTTTTTTTATATAAAAATGAAAATTATTAAATCAGTAAAAAAAATGCAATCTTATTCCAAAAGTCTCAGGCTGCAAGGAAAACGAATAGCATTTGTTCCCACGATGGGATATTTTCACGAAGGTCATCTCTCTCTTATGAAAGAAGCAAAAAAGATGGCCGGTTGCGTCGTTGTCAGCATTTATGTAAATCCTGCACAGTTTGGTCCCAAAGAAGATTTCTCCAAATATCCCCGTGATTTAGAGCGTGATTTGAAAATGGCTGAAAGTGTCAAAGTAGACGTAATTTTTTATCCGCCGGATGACGAAATATATCCTGCTGATTATCAGACTTATGTTGATGTGGAAAAAGTAACCCAGAATTTGTGTGGAATATCACGTCCTGGTCATTTTTGCGGTGTAACAACTATTTGTCTGAAATTATTTAATATCGTTAAACCGCACATTGCCATTTTTGGCAAGAAAGACTTTCAACAATATATTTCGATAAAACGTATGGTTGACGATCTCAATCTCGATCTCCAAATAATAGGACTAACCACAGTTCGCGAGCCAGATGGACTGGCAATGAGTTCCCGTAATAAATACCTCAAAGAAAATGAAAGATCGTCCGCCTTGACTTTATTTGTCTCCCTCAAATTAGCGCAAAAGCTTTATTCCGGTGGGGAAAGAAAAGCGTCAACGATAATAAATGAAGTGAAAAAGTTAATTAAGAAAGCCGATTATACTGATATTGATTATGTTAAAATATGTGAAACTAACACCCTTAACGATGTTAATGAGATCAAAAGTCAGTCAGTTATAGCGTTGGCCGTAAAAGTCGGCAAAACACGGCTTATTGATAATCACGTTTTTGGCGAAAAGTTGAAAGTATAATATTTATCCTTAAAGGAGAATTTAATTACTATGCAGAGATTCATGTTAAAATCAAAAATCCATCGCGCTACGGTAACAGATGCCGATTTGCATTATGAAGGCAGTATTTCCATTGATGAAAAACTCATGGAAGAAGCATTAATCGTTCCTTATGAAAAAGTTTCGATATATGATGTTGACAATGGCGAGAGATTTTCTACTTACGCCATTAAAGGAAAGCGCAACTCCGGAACGATTTGTCTCAATGGCGCTGCGGCCCGTAAAGTGGCTAAAGGGGATTTAATTATTATTGCCTGTTATGTGCTTGCAGAAGATAAAGAAGCAAAGAAATGGACGCCAAAATGTGTATTTGTCGATAATAAAAATAAAATAAGAAAAGTACACTAAATAGTTAAGGATTATATGATTTATTATCCGGGGAAAGACGAGAGTATTTATCCGTCTTTTTCATTTTTTAAAATCAATCTTACAGCAGGAATCACGGGTATGAACCCCAAAGCAAGCTTTGGAAACATTTCGCAGCAAGCTGCGATGTATTGTACCCTACGCTTTGCGGGATAATTCTACCTGCAAGCTTCAGTATACTTTGTTTCTGAAGCTTGGGTCTCATTACAACTTACCAATTCCGATAAGCTTCGCTTTCGGAATTGGAGTTTCACAATAAAAATGTTAGACTCATGACGACAGATGTGTTAACTACGCAATCCGTATTTCGATATAAGGTTATATAAAATAAGTATAAGGAGATTCAAGCATGCAAATTACTTCCGAAAGCGTAAAGGTGGGACATCCTGATATAGTTTCCGATTCCATTGCCGCAAACATTATTGCGGAAATATTGAACGAAGAGCATAAAATACGTATGGATATAAACTGCATGCCGCACTGCGGTATTGAAATATTTCTGGGCAAAGGTCTTTGTGTGATCGGCGGTGAAATTTCTACGCGGGTTTATATTGATATTGAAAAAGTTGCGCGTAAGACAGTTTTGAATATTGGTTATAATGATTCTGCCCTGGGCCTTAACGGCAATTCAATGGGCATACTCAATGCTATTATTCCGCAGTCCCCTGATATTAACATCGGAAGCAGAGCTGATTTAGGAAAACACAAGGAAATTGGAGCGGGAGATCAGGGAATTATTTATGGATTCGCCTGTGATGAAACTCCGGAATTACTGCCCTTGCCTTATGTTTTGGTAAATAGAATGATGCGCGCGTTTGAAAACTGCGGCAATCCTGTTTTTGCGCCGGATGGAAAAGGGCAGGTAACAGTGGACTACGACAGCAAATGGCGGCCCAGAAGAGTGGTGACAGTGCTCATGTCCAACGCAATTGATTACAGAAACGTTTCTGCTAAATCCCGTTCTTCAATTGAAAAACAGGCACGTCAAATCGCCCTCAATTGCCTGGGCGAATGGACTGACGATAAAACAAAATTCCTTTTTAATCCCACTGGCGAATGGCAGGCAATCAATTCATGTTCGGCTGCGGATTCGGGCGTTACAGGACGGAAGCTGGTTGTGCAGCTCTATGGTGGTTATCCTGGCGCACAACTGGGCGGAGGCGCGATAGTCAATAAAACACCGGAGAAAGTTGACTGCTCAGCGGCTTTCGGCTCACGATATGTGGCAAAAAATATTGTTGCTGCGGGACTGGCGACAAAGTGTTCAGTGCAACTAGCCTATGCTATTGGTATTGCCCAGCCGATTTCCGTTTACATCAATACATTTGGTACGGGAAAAGTTTCTGATGAAAAAATCGCTTTGGTTATAAACAAAATATTTGATTTAACTCCCGCAGGGATGATTAAAAAATTTGATCTGCTCAATGGTGAACGATTCAGAAAATTACCTAAGACATTCTTTTTGGATATGAGTTATCCCTGGGAAAAAACAGATAAGGTTAAAGAACTCAAAAAGGCGTTGGCAATTAAATAATAAAGAGTGGTTATATTGATCTTAAGAAATTGACAACTGAAATTGGAGGAAGAATGGCTTTTCTGGAAATTAATCGGGCTTTAAAATATAAAGTATCGGATATTTCGCTGGCATCGTGGGGACGAAAAGAAATTCAACTTGCGGAAAACGAAATGCCCGGTCTGATGGCTTTGCGCAAAAAATACGGACAAAAGAAGCCGCTTGCAGGATTAAAGATAATGGGCAGTCTGCATATGACTATTCAGACGGCAATGCTGATCGAAACACTTAAGAAATTAGGAGCTGATCTTCGTTGGGCGTCCTGCAATATTTTTTCCACGCAGGATCATGCGGCGGCGGCGATAGCAAAAAAAGGTTCGGCGGCAGTTTTTGCGTGGAAGGGAGAAACACTCGAAGAATACTGGTGGTGCACTGAACAAGCCCTGACCTGGCCGGATGGCTCTGGTCCGGATTTAATCGTGGATGACGGAGGAGATGCGACGTTATTTATTCATCACGGAGTCAAAATTGAAATAAATCCTAAACTGCTTAAGGAAAAAACTGACAATAAAGAATTTAAAATTATTCTTTCCCGATTAGAGAAATCCTGGAGAAGCAATCCGCAGCGCTGGCAGAAAATTGCCGCTAAAATTCGAGGAGTTTCCGAAGAAACGACGACGGGTGTGCATCGTCTTTACCAGATGCAGGCGGCTGGCGAGCTTTTATTCCCAGCAATAAACGTTAATGATTCAGTTACCAAATCAAAATTCGATAATCTTTATGGCTGTCGTGAATCTCTTGTGGACGGTATTAAAAGAGCAACAGATGTTATGGTTGCCGGCAAGGTTGTCGTTGTTTGCGGTTACGGAGATGTCGGTAAGGGCAGCGCTCAATCCATGAGGGGCTTTGGCGCTCGTGTCATTATTACGGAAATTGATCCTATCTGTGCACTGCAGGCGGCGATGGAAGGGTATGAAGTTAAAACTCTGGAAGAAGTGGCGCCCACCGGTGATATTTTTGTTACAGCTACTGGCTGTTGTGATGTCATTATGGGCAGGCATATGGAGATGATGAAAGATGAAGCTATTGTTTGCAATATCGGCCATTTTGACAGTGAAATAGACATGCACTACCTGGAAACAAATAAAATTTGTAAAAAAGAAAATATCAAGCCGCAAGTGGATAAATGGAAACTCAAGTCAGGGCGCTCCATAATAATATTAGCGGAAGGCCGTCTGGTTAATTTGGGCTGCGCCACCGGTCATCCCAGTTTTGTTATGAGCAACAGCTTTACCAATCAATGTCTGGCGCAAATTGAATTAGCCACGAAAAAATATAAAGTCGGAGTTTTCACTTTGCCCAAGAAATTGGATGAAGAAGTTGCCCGCCTGCATTTGGATAGATTGGATGCGAAGCTGACTAAACTTACAAAGAAACAAGCAGATTATCTTGGCCTGCCTGTTGATGGTCCATTTAAGCCGGAATACTACCGATATTAATACCAATTCTAAAGGAAGTTTTCGCCATATTGGCGAAAATTCTCGGCAAGGTAAGGTTCTATTTATTATGCGCTCCCCTACGGGATGCGCTTCCGATCAAAGCGCTATCTTTGTTGGCGTCGTTGTCGGCTTCCTCAACGTATGGTACAATATGCTTCGTCGTCTCCGCCTAGCTGCCTCGATATCATCTTTGATTTAAAATTGGTATAAGTTTGTAAAGCTTATGTGCGCACTCTATAGAATAGTACTGCGGCAGCGGCGCTGAATAATATATTTGCCGCCCAGGCAGAAAGAAAAACCGGTAGCATCCCCGACCTGCCCAAAGACATGCTAAACGCATGGACTATCCAATAAGAAAATCCGATAAAAATACCTATTCCGGCACTTTGCATAACTCCGCCGCTTCTCTCCGAGCGCAGAGAAAAAGGTACAGCGATAAAAACCAGGATTAAGGTTATCAGTGGAAAAGCAATTTTTCCTTGTAACTCTACCAGATATTTGGTGACATCGTATCCTTCCGACTGTATTTTTTTAACATATTTTCTGAGTTCGAAGTAACCCATTTTTTCCGCATCTTTTTGCATTACTTTAAAATCACTTGGTTTTTCCGGAATATTGATTACTTTTTCCTTAGACCATTCTAAAACGGGAACATTATTATTGTCAAAACGCGTGGTAAGCAAATTATAAAAAAACCACTTATCGCTTTTCCATTCAGCACTCTGGGCGTCAATACGCATCATCAGAGTGAAATCGGGATTTAAATAATTAATAGTTACACCGCGCAAAATATTTTTATTTACGTCAAACATTTTGAAATTATAAATCGCATTTTCTCCATGATACCAAAGTTCATTTTGTTTAAAAAATCCGAGAGTTTTTTGTTTTTGCACCTCAACGTGCACGATATGTTCCGTTTTTTGCACTGCTGCGGGTGTGATTAATTCGTTGAAATAAAATAAAAAAACAGCCATTGTCGCTGCAAAAATTATAGCGGGTAGAGAAATTCTATAAATATTAATACCATTAGCTTTCATTGCCGTAATTTCGTTGAATTTTGCAAATGAGCCGAATGTCATTAATGTTGTCAAGAGTACGGCAGGCGGCAAAATATAAGAAAGAATCATTGGAATTGAATACACGAAATATGATGCCATCTGAACGATAGACGCGTTGTTGCTGAGAAACATTCTTATTTTTTCAAAAAAATCGACGATTAAAAAAAGCGCAATAAAAGATACAATAGTAATGACGAAAAATCTCAAAAACTCTTTAAGAATGTATTTATCTAAAAGTCTCAACGTCTAAACCTCAATTTTTCCAGTTCTACGCATCAAAAAAATATATGCAGTTTGCCAAAAAGAAATTTCTCTATTGGCCATGTAAAAGAGATAAATTCCCAGGAAAGCGAAGAGCAAATTTGGTGTCCATACGCCCACTTCAGGAGAAAGATGGCCGGTTTCCACCAGGGCTTCACCACCTATTCGTAATAAGTAATACGAGGAGACGACAATAATACCAACAGCAAATCCCCGCGATTTTACAGAGCGATGACTTTTTATTCCTAAGGGCAGGGCCAGCAGGCCGAAAAAGATGCAAGAAAGAGGGATGGAAAATTTCTTGTGCACTTCAATGGCCAGTTCTCGTATGGCTACTTCATCCATGCCTGGTTTTTTCATTTTATTTAAAAGTTCGGTCATAGACATTTCCGTGCTGGATTTGGAAGATGCATCAAGGTTAGCAAGGGCAGTGGATAAATCGAGATTAATGTCGTAGCTGTTAAAATCAATTTTGCGGTACTTCTTTAAATCTGAACTTACCGTATGAATTGAACCGTTTTCCAGTTTCAGTTTTACAGTCATTGATTCAGGATCAGAGACAAGAAAAGCCTTTTTAGCTAGAATTGTATTTTGTTCGTCGATGATACGATTATCGGAAACAATAACGCCTTCCATATAATTTTTATTGACAGGAATTTTTTCCGCATAAAGAAGAAAACCCTTGAAATCAGAATTAAAAACTTTTTCTTTAATCCCAATGTTTGCATTTTGTTGTACAATATTAAAAAGCAGGCGTTTGGTAGCGAAATTGGTCTGTGGTACGAGAAAATAACTGATGAAGATGGTAAATATGAAAGTGATCAATGAAGCAATGGCGACAGGGTAGTAGATTTGCATCAAGCTGATGCCTGAAGTTTTGAGCGCCGTTATTTCGTTATCAGCAGAGAGTCGGCCCATGGCTATGAGAATGGCTATCAAAAGAGCAATCGGAATGGTGAACAGCATCAAAGAAGGTAAAAGAAAAAAAATAAGTTTAGCTATAGCAAAAACACTGATACCTTTATTGATCATTAAATCCATGATCTGCAATATTTTTCCCATGAGCAGGACAAAAGTCAGGATAAACAAAATGATGACAAAAGAAAAAGCAATTTCTTTAAATATATATCGGTTAATGATTTTACGCATATAATTATCAACTTTTTTATTTGTGAGACTCAAATTTTAAAAGTGGAACGCATTAAAATTTGTAAGTTGTAATAAGACCCAAGTTTCAGAAACAAAGTGTACTGAAGCTTGTAGGTCGAACAATCCCGCCAAAGGCGAAAGGTTTCATACCCGTGGTAAAAGTAACACGTATTGATGAATTTTCACAAGTAAAACATGACGGCATTATAAAAAGTTATTATGACTCCGCACAGGTCATAATCCTTTTTTGTTTAGTTTCACGAATAAAAATAATGCAGAAAAATGTTTTTTAGTAAGGAAAGCATTCATTTATTGACAGTTGTAAGCATTTTTCCTATATTAATGAATATATTTTTACTTGCCCGTTTTAAAAAGGATAAGCCTATGAAAGTTGACACAATGCGCCGGATTGATTATTACGTTGGCGTTCCTCTTTGTTTTCTGGGCTCGCTGTGCCAAAAAGTTGCAATGTTGTTAATCAAGCGCGGTAAAATAGCTCCGCGAAACGTACTTTTTATCGAATTATCGGAAATGGGCAGCGCCATTTTAGTGGATCCGGCGATGAGAAAACTGCAAAAAGAAGCGGGAGCCAACCTTCACTTTGCTATTTTTAAAAAAAATAAACCCAGTCTGGATTTATTGGGCACAATTCCCCGGGAAAACATTTATACAATCCGCGAGGATAGCTTGCCGGCGTTTGTTCTGGATGCTTTGAAATTCTTTTATTGGACACGAAAAAGAAAAATTGATGCCGTAATTGATCTGGAGTTGTTTTCGCGTTTCACAGCTCTGCTTACCGGTTTCAGCGGCGCTTCTTACAAAGTCGGATTCCATGCGTATTATAATGAAGGTCTCTACCGCGGGAACTTTTTATCGCACAAAGTCGCCTATAATCCTCATATTCATATAGCGAAAAATTTTATTGCCCTCGTAAATGCTTTGTTGTCGCCGAAAGTAGAAATTCCCTATTCGAAAACAATGATTGCGGACGAAGAAATACACATAACCAAAGTTAAATTCTCCGCTGCGGAAAAGAAAATCATTCGAGATATTGTTCACAACTGTTTTGATAGATTTGATCATGAAAAACATAAAATCATTTTAATTAATCCCAACGCCAGCGAACTTCTTATCCAGCGGCGCTGGCCTCAGGCAAATTACGTGCAGTTGATAAAAATGATTTTGGAGAAATGCGCCCGGGCAATTGTTTTAATTACGGGCGATCCGCGCGAAAGGGAAGAAGCGCAAAGACTCAAGGAGCAGGTACGGGATGAAAGATGTGTCAATTTCGCGGGAAAGGTAACCTTTGCCCAGCTTCCTTTACTCTACAGCATTTCCGAGTTTATGGTTACTAACGATTCCGGGCCGCCGCATTTCGCGGCGATAACGGATATGCCTTCATTTGTTATTTTTGGTCCGGAGACGCCGGCGCTTTATGGATCATTGGGGAAGACCACGCCTATTTATGCGGCATTGGCCTGTTCGCCTTGCGTAAGCGCGGCAAATCACCGCAAAACAGCCTGCAAAGATAATGTCTGCCTGCAAGTGATTAAACCCTCACGGGTGTTTGAAGTTATCCGGCCTGACTTAGAGAATATTAATGCTGAAAGCTAATAAACAAATATTCTTTTTGATTGGTTTCTTCACTTTAATCCGTCTTTTTGTTGCGCCATTTTTTGGATTGGGTGTTGATGAAGCCCACTATGTTTTATACGCTAAATATATTGCTTGGAGTTATGTTGACCATCCGCCGCTAGTGGGCTGGGTGCACGCTCCTATTTTCTATCTTTTAGGTACCAATGAATTTTTAGCCCGTCTGCCGGCGATTTTAATATTTGCCGCCGCTTCGTACTGCGCCTATTTATTTATATTAAAAATCACTCAATCGACACGATTATCGCTTATGTCAGTTCTGGCCTTAAATTGTTCATTTATGTTCAATGCTTTGGGGTTGATGCTTTTGCCTGATTCTCTTTTGCTGATATTTGTTTTCCTTCTCATTTTTATTGCCGAAAAAATAGATCGTGAAAAAAAGCCGCTGGATTTTATTTTACTGGGAATTTTGCTCGGTTTAATGGGCTTGGCTAAATACACTTCGATTTTGCTTGTGCCGCCTCTCATAATATTTTTTCTGATGAAAAAAAGATATGACGTAATATTTTCCCGTTATATGTTTTTGGCGGCGCTCATCGCCTTCATTTTCATCATGCCTGTAATCTATTGGAATATTACGCATGACTTTATCAGTTTCCGCTATCAGGGTTCTCATGTTTTTGGATCTTTAGCGACCAGCTTTAAAAATTTTATTGAATCATTGGCCGCGCAGTTCGGCGCTTACAGCCCATTTTTATTTATAATCGCTTTTTATGGATTTTTTAAGGCGCTGCGTTCGCAAAATGTTTATCTGCGCCTGGCGGTATTATTTGGTGGAACGATTATGGTTTTCTTCCTGCTCACATCATTTTATGAAAGGACTCTTCCGCACTGGCCCAGCATTTTTTATTTACTCTTTATTCCGATTGGAACTTACACTCTTTTGCAGGCTCAGGAAAAATGGAAAAGAAACTTTCTTTATTTTTCCGTCGGATTCAGTCTGGTTTTAACATTATTTATTTATGTGGAACTTGCCGGTAAATTTTTTACTTTTCCCAATTACAAATCGCCCTTTCGTGATATTTACGGATTTCCCGCAATTTTAAAGCAGGCCGATGGAATTTTAAAGCAGAATATATCATCGGCTCCCAAAGCAATCGCGGTGAGCAATTGGACAATGGGCAGTAGAACAATGTATTATAATCTACCCTATAAAAATGAAGTATTCGTCATTGATAATCGTCAGGATCAATTTGATGTCTGGCAGAAAAATGATCCGCTGGGATATGATCTTCTTTTTCTTAACACTCATTTTAATGAATTGGATATTAAAAAGCACGTTCGTTGCGGACAAACTGATGTTGCCGGGAAAACCGATTTATTGCTCAACGGAGCGAAAGTAGATACTGTCGAATTTGTGTGGTGCCGTAATTATCAGGGAGTAAAACAGTGAAAAAAATATGGATCGCCGCTTATATATTTGTCTTTTGCTCAATAATGACTGTCGTTTCATATTTATATTGGGATATTACCTTAATGAAATATTGTCAGACATTGAGTCCTGCTATAAAAAATATAGCCGATATAATCACGCGTTTGGGAATTTCAATATGGTATATAGTTACCAGTGTAATTTTATTTTTGTTCTTCCGTTACATTTATAAAAATATTCTTAATGCTTCTCGTTCTCTCTTTGTGTTTCTATCGCTTAGCCTTGCCGGCATATTCATAGATATATTGAAGTGGATTGGCGGACGTTATCGCCCTATTGAATTATTTAATCATGGCTGTTCCGGATTCACTTACTTTAAAACCAGTTATGAATTGACATCTTTTCCTTCCGGCCATGCTCAAACCGCATTTACGCTTGCCACTGCCTTGACTATACTTTTTCCGCGTTGGGGAATACCGTTATTTGTTTTTGCCGGGACGGTGAGTATAAGCCGTATAATTTTAACTTCGCATTATTTGAGCGATGTAATTGCCGGAGCAGGTGTCGGCATATTATGCACAATGGCTGTAAAATACTTTTTTAACCGGAAGCAGATTAAACTAACCGGAAATTAAAGATATAAAGAGACGTCTCATGCAAAAAAAAAATATACTATTTTTAATACCCTTTATTCTTTATATCGGTTTGCTTTCAGTCATGCCGCAAATGGAACCGGATGAAGCACGTTACAGCTTGATTCCCAGCGCCATGAATCAATCCGGAAATTATATTACACCGCATATTAAAAATGTTATTTATCTGGAGAAACCTCCACTCGTATCCTGGGCGACGGGAATGTCTTTTAAAGTGTTTGGTGAAAACGATTTTTCCGCCCGTCTTTTTGCCGCTCTATGCGCGTGGGGATGTATTTTGCTGGCTTATTTTATAGGCAGACATTTCCGTGATGAAAAGACAGGCCTTTACGCGGCAATGCTCTTGACCATTTCCGCTTTTCCTTTTGTTTTAGGCCATATCAATATATTGGACATGCCTCTTACTTTTTTCGTGAGTCTTTCTATCTGGCTGGGTTATCTTGCTTTACAAAAACAAAAAAAATATCTGTTTTATTTATTTTATTTTACCTGCGCTCTTGGATTCTTAACAAAAGGTGTTATCGGTGTGGTCTTCCCGTTTGGCATTCTGGTTATCTGGCTTGTTTGGACTGGAAAAGGGCGTCAAATATGGAAGCTGTTTTCACCAATCGGGATATTATTATTTTTAATCGTTGTTTGTCCCTGGCTGATTATGGCTCAAAAGGAAAATCATGATTTTTTGTGGTTTTTCTTTGTCCGCGAGCATTTTTTGCGTTTCACCACAAAAATGCACGGCAAGACGGAGCCTTTTTATTTCTATTTACCCATTTTTGTCGGCGGATTAATTCCCTGGCTTTTTTATTTAATCGAAGCATGGAAGAATAAATATATTCCTGATTCATTATTTAGCCCAGATGAAAATAAATTGCTGATTGTCTGGTTTTTATTAATTTTTATTTTTTATACAGTTTCTTCATCTAAACTGGTAACTTACATTGCTCCGGTATTCTTGCCGCTGGCTCTTTTCGCGGGATGTATCTTTAAAAAATATGAAGAAGAAATGCTGATGGAGCAAAATATCCGGCAGATGATAATTTATCGTCTGGCAATTATTTTCCAGTCTTTAATATTCTTTATTATCCTGATGCTTCCGCCAATCTTTAAAAAATATTCCGATGCCGAAAAGGGTTTAGTGATTATGGTTTCCGATAGATGGTGGTTGTATATCGTCATACCGGTCATTGCTCTGCTTCTTTTGACTTTCCTGCCGGACTTAATTTATAAAAAATTCAAGAGGGGCTGGTTTTTTAGTATATATGTGCTTTGCGCAATATTGCTGGGCAGTATGCTTTTTCCATTGAATGACTTTTTGGCGCCTTACCGCAGCGCTGAGGTAACAAAGGAAGCAATTGTCCGGTATGTACCACAGGACAAAGACTTGTATCAATACAAAGTAAATTTTTATGGCATCGATTTTTATAATAAAATAAGGACGCCCATAGTCGAAGATTTCGGCGAGTTGTCGGAGGGTATCGCCAAGATGCCGGAGAAGGAAAGAAAACATTATTTTCTTTCTGCGGAAGAATTTTTTAAGTTGTGCGCGGAGAAAAAAGATATATATTGTATTACCCAACACAAAGCAAAATTAAAGCAAATTATGCAAAGATTTCCAGAGACAAAAGTTCTCTGGGATAATAAAGCGTTTTATCTGCTTCATATTAAAAACTAGTAAAGAAGGACGATAAGTGAAAATCAGAAAAGAATTTCTTCCCTTCAGCCGGCCGTCCATTGGTAAGGACGAAATAAATAAAGTGACAAACTGTTTAAAATCGGGTTGGATTACGACAGGCGCACTTTGTAAAGAATTTGAAGATAATTTCTGTAAGCTTTCGGGTTCCCAGCATGCGGTATCTCTTAATTCTGCCACCGCCGGAATGCATATTACTCTATCAGCGTTGAATATCGGCCCTGGCGATGAAATAATCACGCCGTCAATGACGTTTGCCTCTACGATAAATATGATCGCGCTACGCGGCGCAACACCGGTATTTGTCGATATTGATTACGGTACGTTGAATGTCAACACGGATTTAATAGAGGAAAAAATAACAAAGAAGACCAAGGCAATTATTCCGGTGCATTTTGCGGGTGCTCCGGTAGATATGGATAAAATAAATAATCTGGCACGAAAATATAATTTAATTGTTATTGAAGATGCCGCTCACGCAGTGGGAACTTACTATAAAGGAATTCACGCCGGCGGTTTCGGTCATATAGCTATTTTTTCTTTTCACCCGATAAAAAATATCACAACTGGTGAAGGCGGAATGATAACTATAACTGATGCCGCTTTGGAGAAAACGTTGCGTTTGCTGAGGTTTCATGGAATCGAAAGAGACGCCTGGAAAAGATACGGAAAAGGTGGCAATCCTTCGTATGATATAGCCGAGCCCGGCTATAAATATAATATGCCGGATATTCTGGCGGCTTTAGGCTTGGCACAGTTGGAACGCTGGCAGGAATTGAACCTGCGTCGCGCGAAGTTAGCCCAACTTTATTTTGAAGGACTTAAAGATATTTCCGGTATTGATTTGCCGGAAGTTCCGGAATATGATCACATTCATGCCTGGCATCTTTTTGTGATAAAAACACTGGTTTTAAACAGGGATGATTTTATGAACAGATTAGCTGATTATAATATCGGATACGGTTTGCATTTTCCTCCAACTCATGCATTGAGCTATGTAAAAGAAAAATACGCGAAAAATATCGGCCCGCTTGAAGAAACAGGGCGCGCGGCGGATAAAATACTGTCTTTGCCTTTGTTTCCGGATATGTTAGAAAAAGATATCCATTATGTTTGTGCTGCAATAAAGGAGATCATTAAAAATGGCTAATGTACAAGTAGCAGTAGTCATCCCTGTTTATAATGAAGAAAAAAATCTGCCTGCTTTGATGCAGCGGCTTATGCCGGTAATGCTTGGTTTGGGAAAAAGCTTCGAGATAATATTCATCGATGACGGCAGCCATGATCAATCGCTTCAAATTCTCAAAGAGTTTACCAAAAACTCTCAGGTTAGGATTGTAGAACTGACAAAAAACTACGGCCAGCATGCGGCAATTATGGCCGGCTTTTCTATCACCCGGGCAGATATTGTCATTACGATGGATGCCGATTTGCAGAATCCCCCCGAAGAAATCACTAATTTAGTAAAAGTGATGGAAGAGGGCAATTATGATGTTGTCGGTACTATCCGCAAGGGAAGAAAGGATTCTTTTTTCCGCATTTTGCCTTCAAAGATAATTAATATGGTCGCCAGAAAAATCACTGGAGTCACCATGCGGGATTGGGGCTGTATGCTGCGATGTTACAGGCTTCCGGTGGTCCAGCGCATGATTCAGTGCCATGAGCACGCGACTTTTATTCCGGCTTTGGCCACAGTCTTTGCCAAACGAGTTACTGAGATTGAAGTCGCGCATGAAGAACGGCATGGCGGTAAATCAAATTATCCTTTGAGAAAATTGATTAACCTGCAATTTGATTTAGTCGCGTCTTTTTCTGATCTGCCGATGAGGTTGATTATGTATGGCGGTGTTTTAATGTCTCTGCTTGGTATTTGTTTCGGTACTTTCCTGGCAATAGCTAGATTGGCTTACGGAGCGCGTTGGGCGGCGGAAGGAATATTTACCCTGTTTGCGGTACTGTTTGTCTTTGTCGGCTTGCAATTTTTTGCCTTGGGAGTGATTGGCGAATATATCGGCAGAATTTACCGGGAAGTGCGCAAGAGACCGGAGTACGTGATCGAAAAAATTCATACAAGATAAACAGTAAATAGTATCAAATTAGAATAAACGTTGCAAAGAAATATCCCCCATCCCCTCTTATACCCTAAAGGGCACGTGATAAAAGAGGGAGTACCTCCCTTTCACTTGTGCCATTCAGGGTATAAAGGGAGGTTAGGAGGGATTTTATAAAATAAAGATTATTTCTAAGCGGCCATTAATAAAAAGAGTTCGCCAATAATCAGAGAGAAATATTAAGATGAAAACAGTTGTATTTGCCTATCACAATATGGGGCTTGCCGGTTTGGACGCGCTGTTCAATCATGGATTTGATATCGCGGCTGTCTTTACTCATGAAGACGATCCGGACGAAAATTGCTGGTTCGGTTCAGTTAAAAATTGGGCACTTCAGAAAAACATTCCTGTATATACAACTGAAGAAGTCAATTCGCCTCAGTGGATTGCTAAAATAGCGGAAATTAATCCTGATATAATCTTTTCTTTTTATTACCGGAAGATGATAGGCCGCGAAATCCTTGATCTACCGAAGATTGGAGCGTTTAACTTACACGGTTCCTTCTTGCCCGCTTATCGGGGACGATGTCCGGTAAACTGGGTGATAATCAATGGTGAAACACAAACCGGCGTGACTCTGCATTATATGATCGATAAACCTGATGCCGGAGATATCGTTGGTCAAAAAGCTGTGCCAATAGATTTTTCGGATACCGCGAGAACTTTGTATGATAAACTATGTCAGGCCGCAAAAGATCTTCTAGATGAATTATTGCCCTTGATTAAAAGCAATCAAATTCCACGTCGCAAACAAAATTTAGCAGAAGGCAGTTATTATGGAGGGAGGCGTCCGGAGGATGGCCGCATTGACTGGAATAAATCCGCAGCTGAAATTTATAATTTGATTCGTGCCGTCACCGAACCTTATCCCGGAGCTTTTGCATTGTTAAATAATGATGAAAAAATTATTATCTGGTGGGCCGAGCCGGCAGTTTCGGAAGAAGCCGTTATTCCTGGTAAACTGGTTATTACAAATAAAGAAGTTCTTGTGCAAACGGGGAAAAATGCTATAAAGCTCCTTGATATTGAAATCAAGGGAAAGCACCTCAGAGGCGAACAGATCAAAAGCTATTTAAAGAATGGGAAGGTGACAAAGCTAAAATGAAAATATTAATACTTGGTGTGAACGGATTTATCGGACATCATCTTGTCAACAGAATACTGGCGAAAAAGAAAGACTGGATAGTTTACGGCATGGATTTAGGAACAGACCGGCTAGGCAAGTCTCTTGATAATCCACGTTTTCATTTTATGGAAGGTGACATTGGTATCAATAGAGAGTGGATTGAACTGCAAATCAAAAAATGCGATGTCATCATGCCGCTTGTGGCCATTGCCACTCCGAAGCTTTACGTGGAAGATCCGATTGCCGTTTACAATCTTGATTTTGAAATGAACGTGGATATTATCAAAAAATGCGTTAAATATCATAAGCGGGTTGTTTTTCCCTCGACCTCGGAAGTATATGGCGCCTGCACTGATCCCGAATTTAAGGAAGATGAGAGCTTTCTGGTGGTAGGGCCGATCAATAAAGAGCGCTGGATATATTCGTGCTGTAAGCAACTTCTTGACCGCGTAATTTACGGTTACGGCACAAGAGGGCATTTGGAATTTACATTGTTTAGGCCGTTTAACTGGGTAGGTCCCAGACTCGATTCGCTGAACACCGCAAAGGAAGGCAGCTCCCGTGTCGTTACGCAATTTATTGCGGAGCTGTTCATGAAGAGACCGATAAATCTTGTTGACGGCGGAAAACAAAAGCGTTGTTTTACGTATGTTGATGATGGAATTAGTGCGCTTATGAAAATATTAGAAAATAAAAATGATGTTTGCAAAAATCAGATTATCAATATCGGCAATCCTGAAAACGAATGCTCGGTGAAAGAGCTGGCCAATATATTAAAGAAGCTATTCAAAGAACATCCCGATCATAAAAAAGATAAAAGTTATTCAGATATAGTTGATACTTCCTCGGATACCTTCTACGGCAAAGGTTATCAGGATATTTACACGCGCAAGCCCAGCATTGAAAAGGCGAGGAAGCTTTTGAACTGGGAACCGAAAATAGGATTGAAAGAATCAATGCGTCTGACACTCAATTCATTTTTGGAAGAAAACAAAGACGCCGAGATATGATTTCTTTGTTCCGTTGTCATTCCCGTCCTAGATGACCTTTAGGTTACGTAGGCGGGAATCCAGAAAACTTATATTGAATTGTGTCATTGCGAGTTCACGACAGTGAACGGGGCAATCTCTATTAAGGAGAAATCCTTTTGCCGATGCTCGGATTAAAAATTGATGTCGATACCTACTGGGGCATGAAAAACGGCGTGCCCTGTCTTTTACAGACCTTAAAGGAATTCAATTTAAAAGGAACATTTTTCCTAAGCATCGGTCCGGATAATTCCGGCCGCGCGGCATTACAGCTAATCAAAAATCCGCTATTCTTAAAGAAAATGATGCGGACAAACGCACCCGCCCTGTACGGATGGAAAACAGCGCTGTATGGCACGTTACTTCCCGCGCCCATGATCGCTCTTTCCTTTCCGGAAATCCTGAAAGAAATAATTGCTAATGGACATGAAGTCCAGTTTCATGCGTGGGATCACCGACGCTGGCAGGACGAGCTGCCACATAAATCAGAAAAATGGATTAAAGAGTGGTTTGACACAGGAATGGCCGGTTTTGAAAAATTAACAGGAAATAAGCCCACGGCATTCGGTGCGCCCTCATGGATAATTGATGACCGGGTACTTTCTATAATTAAAGAATACAAATTTGAATATCTAAGCTGTACGCGGGCCAAAGCGCCTTTCATTCATGAAATAGTAAATGTCCTGGAGATACCATCGGACTTGCCTTGCTTTGAAGAAATTGATGAGCAGAAAGGTGTAGCAATTATTTCCGATCTTCTTAAAGACGGCGGAACGCATGTCCTGCCGGTTCATGCCGAAGTAGAAGGAGGCATCTTCCAAAATCAATTCAGAGAGCTTTTGGAAAAAGCGCTTAACATGGGTATAGAAGTTGTAACGCTAAAGGAAATCAAAGATAAGCTGGATATTCAAACCTTGCCCAGACGAAAATACCAAATAGAATTACTTCCCGGCCGCCATTCGCCCTGCGCAGTATGATATAAGTTGGATGTTTCCCCTCTTTTTTAAAGAGGGGTTAGGGGAGATTTAATTCAAGCAATTCAACTAAAAAATCCCCCTTGATCCCCCTTTAGCAAAGGGAGATTTAAAGTAGTAACCATTTACAAGATTCTTTTTATTTAGTTAATTTATCAGCTTTTCTTAAACAACTCTTCCAGCTTGTCTTTAGTTTTTATGTCAGCCACGCCGGAAGATTTTGCCGTTTGTTTGAATTTGAAAAAATCACAAAAATTGTAATGGCTTTTGTCCAGTACTCTTTCGGCTTGAGGTTCGTGGCAGTCGTTATACGCGCCTACGTCGCAAAAAGAGCAGTTAAGGCAGCAATGCAGATCAACGCCGCAGGTAGGGCATTGCGATTGCCGACCGACAAAAAAATCATCAGCTAATTCTTTTCTACATTTGTGACAAACTTTCATAGGAATGAAGATATAAGCTGTTCATGATAAATGTCAAGAAGCTTTCTGGTATATAATTTTCTTTGGATGGTATTTATGTATGTTTATCTTATGTCTTGATTAACTATTACACAAGTCCACACTATTGGGCGGTCATCTGAATTGAGGATTACGGGTGTATGCCGTGTAAAACGTATGA
>PLGI01000039.1:0-135 GCA_003139775.1 Syntrophaceae bacterium
ATCATAAAGGATGCCCTTGTTCCGGGAAATCTCTTCCAGAGCAAAATCAATTCCCAGTGACGGCCGATAGGGACGGTGGGAACCGATAGCCTCCACGACGTCAGCGACAGCCATAATCCGTGCCTCCAGGAGAAT
>PLGI01000039.1:244-55475 GCA_003139775.1 Syntrophaceae bacterium
TAAACCCATTTCTGTGGCAATCGCCCGGGCCAGATCGGATACCCGCTGCTGATGACCCGCAGTATAGGGATCTTTCATTTCCACGGTCATGGAGATGGATTGGACCGTGGCTCCCAGAACTTTTCTCAGCCGCTCAAAGCTCTGTTTACGTTCTTCCTCCGCCTGCTTGCGCTCAGTGATGTCGCGCAGGGTTCCGGCAATACCACATGGTCTGCCATCTGGATCGGTAAATATGCTTGCCGTGAGTGATGCGTATGCCTGTGTGCCGTCCTTCTTCTTCAGAAAAACTTCATAATCCCGGAGGAATCCATTCGGGGATATCTCTGCTAAAAGTCCTCCCTGGTCATTTGGGCTGACATAGACATCCGTAACCGGCTTTCCGATGAGTTCATCAGGAGACCATCCCGTAAGACGATACAGCGATGGAGAGAGGACTCGGATGATACCCTTCTCATCTGTCTGATAGTAGAGGTCCTCGAATGATTCAAAAATCCGCCGATACTTGATTTCGCTTTCCATCAAGGCAGCCTCTATTGTTTTACGTTCTGTAATATCCGTTAAGGAAATCATAGCTGTGGGTTTATCTTCATATTTGATGGGGTTTCCGGTCAGAATGACCCATTTTTCCAAACCGTTTTTTGCAATGATTTTGAATTCGTAAGCACGCGGCATCACCTTTCCCTGTTGACGATTGTGGCCCCTCTCTTTTATCATATCCCGGTAATCCGGGTGCACAATATCCCAAAAGTGCATGCCGCAGAGTTCCTTTTCCGTGTAACCGGAAATTTCCTCAGCCGCACGATTCGCATAAATCCAACGGTCTCCCTGATGCATCATGATGGCAAAAGAGCTGGATTCGGCCAGCATGCGGAATTTTTCTTCACTGTTTATTAATTTCTTTTCCGCCTGCTTGCGTTCGGTGATATCCCGGTTCACCGAAAGTATCCCGATCATCTTGTTTTCCTTGTCGCGCTGAGATGAAACGCTAAGCTCCAGACAGATGATGGATCCATCCTTTTTGTATTCTTCAACCTCCAGGACGCGGATTCTCCCGGGATCGGCGGTCCCGGTGGCTTCTAATTTCATTTCTTCTTCAAAGACCGTCAGCAGGATCTGCATGGATTCGGGAGTCATAAACTGTTCGAGGGTCATATTCATGGCCTCCTCAACGGTGTATCCATGTGTACGCATAATGGAAGGGCTGATATAGGTAAAGCGCAGATTCATATCCGTGGCGACAATGAGATCTGCCGTGTTTTCGGCAATCAGGCGGTATTTTTCTTCGCTCTCCCTTAGCTCCTCATTCACCTGTATGAGCTCCTGGGAACTCAGATCAAAGGCCCTCTCAAGCATGAGCCTGTCCGCGTCATTCTCGTGATAGGCCTTATCCACGGCCTTGATGAATTCTTGAAACTCCTCTGGAAGAGAAGCTGTATCTTTAAGATAGCTCTTTATCTGTCTTCGGATAAGGCTGTGCATAAGTTCATCTCTCGCTCAAGGATGTGATGGTCATAGTCTGGTTATGTAGTTCGCACTTGCCGCCCTTGGCAAAGGGCGATATCTCGCCATAAGAATAGAATCCTGTATAAGTGACGCCTTTCCCCAGGATGTCGCGCACCCCTTCCACTTCTTCTTCAATACGCTGTTTGAGGATAAGCTTTCTTCCCACGCAACTGATAAGGATTGCGAGTTCAGGGCTGATGTGTCGCATGGTTTCAGCCGATGTCCTGGCTGCAATTACCGCGCCGTCGATGAGTCGTTCAAAGTTGGCCTTCATGAGGCGGGCATAGGTATTTTCGGGCATGTTGCCCGCAAAGGTCATGCTCTGGTCTGTTTCGTCTATCGATAGAAGCGTTCTCACCACAGGCCTTAATGCATCATTCATCCTGAGGCTTAAGGGGAAGAGGAGACCCGTGGCGGGAAGGCCCTTTGCGTGCTCTCCGAGGTATTGCTTGTACAGAGCCAGGGCTGATTTACCGTCAAGTTCATAGAGAATGTTTCCCTTGGAGCGGGTAATAAGTCGCTCCGGTCCGAATGTGTCCCAGCCACCGAAAGATCCGTAACCGACCTGCAGCTTGCTTCCATAGAAACCGATGGCCCCAACGGCATCCCTTGTCGGTTCGTTGTTGAGCAGGACATATGTCTCCTGGAACCTGTCGCCGTCTCCGGAAAGACCTCCGGTAAGTGGTGTCCCGAGAGGAAGATTTTTCGTGAGCCCTCTGACGAGTTCGGAGCCGTTTATGTTGAGACCTTCGGAAAGGACAAAGACATGTTTGAGGTCGTCCGCGGCAAGGGATATCGCCAGTTCAGAACCTGCCTTATAGCTGTCCTCTATGCTGGTGACCTTAACCATGGCACCTCGAACCCTGGTTGATGAAAAAGAAACGGCAGTGACGATCAGAGAATTATCAAGCACCTGAGTCCCCATAATTTCGCCTGCAGTAGAGCACCCGAAGATACATGCATTCGGGTATGCCGCCCGGATCATATCGATGAGGCCTTTTTCCTTAATTCTTTTTGTTGCGCCGAAGAGGAGGACGAGATTTGCCTGTTCTCCTAGAGTGCCCTGCAAAAGACCATTTGTAATGATATATTGTTCTGTCTTCATAATAATCCTCCCTTAAAAAAATAGTGGAGCTCCCTCCGGCAGGAGCCGGAGGCTCCTTACAATAACGCGACCTCCCGCGTGTTACCCGCATTCCTCCCCCGGCTGAAGCCGGGGTATTCCAAACCGCGGGATTGATAAGGCATTAATTTCTTACTTTGGGATACTATATGAAAGATGATTTTGAGTGTCAATGGAATAGTGACCACAAAACATGAAGTGAGTTGCAGACGTTTGTTGTCGGGCATCATTACTGTCCGGTTAATTAAAATTTATTACATTGAAAAATGAATAATAACAAAGAAATACGTTTTTTCGGCTTAATGCGGAAAAACGGGGTCTCTTTTTGCCAATTTTTATTCCCATGCGAAGACATACGCAAAAAGATTTTATTCCCAGCAGGAATTGCCGCCATAGCCATCCTGGCAGTTTTCACCTGACAGCAACGTGGTTAATGGAAAAACAGTAGCGAACTCTTTAATCGTACTTTGCAGATAACATCAGAATTATAATTATTTATGATATTTTCTTACAACTGCAGTGATAACACCGGCTATGCGCAGATCATTTTGCGGTATGATAGGGGGGTATTTAGGATTTGCCGCTTCGAGAGTCACCACTTTCCCTTTTCTGCAGAAATATTTCATCGTCCAGTTACCATCCACTTCGGCCAAAATTATATCGCCGTTTTTGGGCTCTTTATTTTTTTCAACAATAACCAGGTCTTTCTCCCTAATCCCCGCATCAATCATAGAGTCGCCGGTTACAGAAAGCAAAAATGATTTTTCCGGATGCCTGACCAGATATTCGTCGAAAGAAATAATACCTCGTAGTTCTTCTTCCGCAGGCGTTGGAACTCCGGCGCAAACTTCTCCGGCAAGCATTAAAGCAAGCGGGTTGCGCACCGGCAATAAAAATCCTTTAGCATCTTTTTGCAAAAGTCCGGCGGATAATAATTTATTCACCCAAAAATAAACAACACTCTTGGAACGTACTCCAATAATTTCAGCAATTTCCGAATATGTCGGCATGCGCCGGTTTTCGCGGAAAAAGGCAGTGATTTTTTTCTCTACATCCTGTAAAGTTCGCTTGACTTTCATGGAAAACATGGTATAGAACAATCGTTCTATTGTCAAGAGATTTAATGAGACTCGCTGAAAACGAATGAAGTGAATAACCTAAAGGTCACTGTAGGTTTGAAGCGTTAGTCGAATTATCCCAGGAGCGTAACGACGCGGGATTTGAGACCAAAGTTTCAGAAGCGTAGCGTATAACCTAAAGGTCATCTGCGACTGAAATTTGCTGGTCGAATTATCCCCGAAGCGTAGTGAAGGGGGATTCTAGGTTTTCGCAACTATGATTTTTTTGTTTCGGAGGAATTTTGAACAAAAAACTGATAACATTTCTGGCAACGGGATTCGGCTCCGGACTTGCGCCTTTTGCTCCCGGGACATTCGGCACATTAGTTGGTGTCGTGATTTGCCTCCTTTGTTTGCCCCTGCCCTGGCCATTGCGCTTACTGACCGTGCTTACTTTATCGGCTTTATCTATTTATGTCGCCCAACGGGCGGAAAAAATTTATCAAAAGAAAGATGACCAGCGCATAGTTATTGATGAAATTGTAGGCTTTCAGATAACAATGCTGCCGGTGGCGATAACCATACTGCATCTTTGTGTTGGCTTTGTTCTGTTTAGAATTTTTGATATTTTAAAACCTTTCCCCATTAACAATCTGCAGAGACTGCCCGGCGGATGGGGTGTTGTGATTGATGATGTTGCCGCCGGAATTTACGCGGCTGTAATTCTGTTTGCTTTAAACTATGCGGGTATCGTATGAAGATTGGTATCCTAACAATTGGCAACGAATTAATGAACGGACGCACCGCCGACACTAATGCTTCGTTTATCGCGCGGGAAATTAATCTGCAGAGTTGGCAGGTGGAAGCGATAATGTCCGTGGGGGATGATTTCGCGTCTATTAAAAATCGGCTGGATTATCTTATGTCTTTGACAGACGCCGTAATCTGCTCAGGAGGATTGGGGCCGACCGCAGATGATATTACCACCGCCGCGATCGCTCAGGCTTTTGGCCTTCCTTTATATACTGATGAAAATGTTCTGACTTATATTAAAGACATTTTCACCAAATTCAATTTACGCTGGGTGGAAAATAACGCCAAGCAAGCGATGTTCCCGCAGGGAGCGGAAGTAATTCCCAACTCCAGAGGCACGGCGCCGGGCTTTTCCCTATCTGTTGAGGGAAAACTGATTTTTGTTATTCCCGGAGTTCCTGCCGAAGCGAAATTGATGATAACTCACGGAGTCATTCCCGCTCTGCGCAAACAATTTCCGCAAAACGAACAACATGCCGCAAAACAGACCATCAAGACCTTTGGGCTTTCTGAAGCCGCCGTTGATGACAGACTGAAGGATATTGATTTTAAATCCCTCGGTGTGAACATCGGCTTTTATCCGGTGTTTCCCGAAAACCATATTGTCTTGATATCGCGCAGCAAAACTCAAGACCAAGCTCAAATAAATCTGCAAAAAGCGCAGGATAAAGTCTCCGCCAGAGTGCAGGATTATATTTTTTCCTACGGAGAAAAAACACTGGAAGAAGTTATTGCCGCTCTTTTAACGGAGAAAAAACTGACCATCGCGGTGGCGGAATCCTGCACGGGAGGATTGATTACCAACCGCCTCACGGATGTATCCGGTAGTTCGGATTATCTTGAACGCGGACTGGTCACTTATAGCAATGCGGCTAAAATCAGTATGCTGGGCGTTCCCGCGGACATCATCGAAAAACAAGGAGCGGTAAGCGAGGAAACCGCGCGGCTCATGGCCGAAGGCGTTCGCAAATTAGCGGGCACTGATTTAGGAATTTCCTCAACCGGCATCGCCGGACCAACCGGCGGAAGCAAGGAAAAACCGGTGGGTACTGTTTATATCGCGCTGGCTGACTCGAAACAGACCATTTGCCGCCATTACGCTTACAGGTGGGATCGCAAAAGAAATAAAGACATGTTTTCCGAAGCGGCGCTGTTTTTGCTGAAAAATTATTTGCAGGGAAAAATTAATGACACTCGCTGAGAGCTAGTGCAATGACGCTCGAAACGTCAGTGGAATTATCCCGCTTGCGAAGCTTAGCGGGATAATATCAATTATATTAAGCTTGCTTTAGGGTTCGATTTAAAGGGGAAATTTTAGAGTATGACAGCCGATTCCGAAAAAAATATCCGCGCATTTCTGGCTATTGACCCCCCGGAAAATATCTTACAGGCAATGTCCCGTCTGCAGGAAAAATTAAAGCGGGAAATCAGCGGCCGGATCAGTTGGACAAAGCCGCAGGGTCAGCATCTGACCTTAAAGTTTTTCGGTGATATTTCAACGGAGGATGTAAAAAATATTTGCTCTGCTGTGCAAAACAGGGCAACTTCAGAACAATCTTTGAATTTGAAAATTGAAAAGCTGGGCGTGTTTCCTGGTGCCCGCAGGCCGCTGGTTATCTGGTGCGGTGTGACGGATGATGTGGAAAAGCTCTCCGGCCTCCAGAAACAACTGGATAGTGATTTTGCGGGCATCGGTTTCCCCAGGGAAAATCGGCCTTTTCGGGCGCATCTGACCATTGGCCGGATTAAGGATCCATCTGGTTTGACAGGAATCAGTGAAGCCTTGACTAAATACAACGCCTTTGCCGCCGGGGAATTCAGTTGCAAGGAATTAATTTTGTTTCAGAGCCGCTTGACTCCACAGGGTGCAATTTACACAAAGCTGGCGGAATTTGCTTTGAGTGGATGATATATTTTAAAAATGATGAGCAAACAAAAAAGAGCATTCTATTATGTCATTCCCGCGCAAGCGGGCGAAGTGCCCCTATAGTGACCTTTAGGTTATTTAGGGTAAATCCAGAAAACGAAAAGAGTGAACACGTCCAAACTTTATTGAGAGACATGATTATGAAAAAGAAAATAATAACAGTATGTATACTTGTGGTATGTGTCGCAACTTATTTTCTAATACCGCATATTAAAATTATATTAATCATTAAAAATAGTTATTCAAAGGATAAAACTCCATATATGTATGTAGTTCCCTCGGATGAAGAAATTGTGAATAACAAAATTGGTGTTAATAAATACAATAATAATTACTCGTTCTGTAACATTAAATTCAAAACACCTTTTAAAGCTATAACAAAGAATACTAGCGACGATTGTCAAAAAAATATAAAGATTATTCGATTTGCTAACTGTAAATCAATTATCATCGATAATGGTAAGACGATGACACCGAAGATGAAAACAATGTTTGCGGCTATAAATAAAACAAGATCAAACATGCATACAAATAACGATTTTGATATTTACAATGTGTGCCTTAACGTTACACCTGACAAAATATCAATATTTTCATCTCTTGGTGAGAAAACAAAAATGTTGACGTTACTTTTATTGAAACAATCTTTCACACCAGCAATTGATGTTATTGGTATCTACAAATATAAAACAAATAATATAAGTAGTTTTAGATTTGATTTAAGAGATAACAGACACATAATATATCTTTTTAATAGCAACAATAACTACATTGCAAATTTGAGTTTTTACATGTTTACTGTAGAAGAAATAGATAATATTCTGTCAAGTTGCGTTTTAAATATTTAAATGAACAAAACTGAATTCCCGCCTTCGTACCCTAAAGGGCATCCACGACGGGAATGACAAAATGATATTGAATAAATAAATTATAAAAAATAACAGGGTGAGGAGGTTATTGTATTATGTGTGCAGATATGGACAGATCAAAAGCCATGGATTTGGCAATTACGCAGATAGAAAGGCAGTTCGGCAAGGGATCGATTATGAAACTGGGTGGCGCGGAGCCGGTTGCCATTGTTCCGGCCATTTCCACCGGATCGCTCAGCCTTGATATAGCATTGGGGACTTTTGGCGTCCCGCGCGGCAGGGTTATTGAAATCTATGGGCCGGAATCAGGCGGAAAAACCACATTGGCTCTGCACATCGTTGCCGAAGCGCAAAAGAAAAACGGGATTGCGGCTTTTATCGATGCAGAACACGCCCTCGATGTAACCTATGCCAAAAAAATCGGCGTGAATACCGATGAGCTCTTAATTTCTCAGCCGGACTCGGGCGAACAGGCGCTGGAAATAGCGGAAACTCTTGTGCGCAGCGGCGCTCTTGATGTATTGGTTGTCGATTCCGTAGCCGCGCTGGTTCCCAAAGCGGAACTGGAAGGCGAAATGGGCGATGCCCAAATGGGTTTACAGGCGCGCCTCATGTCGCAGGCACTGCGCAAACTCACCGGCAGTATCAGCAAGTCCAAAACAACAGTAATTTTTATCAATCAGCTGCGCATGAAAATCGGCGTCTTCTTCGGCAATCCGGAAACGACAACCGGAGGCAATGCGCTGAAATTCTATTCATCCCAACGGCTCGACATCCGCAAGATGACTTCCATCAAAAATGGCCAGGATGTGATTGGTTTCAGAACCAAAGTTAAAGTGGTAAAAAACAAAATGGCTCCTCCCTTCCGGGAAGCGGAATTTGATATAATCTTCGGCGAAGGTATTTCGCGCGAAGGCGACGTGCTGGATCTGGCGGCGGGAAATGGGATCATTGAAAAAAGCGGCGCCTGGTATTCCTACAAGGGTGACAGAATAGGCCAGGGCCGGGACAATTCAAGAGTTTTCCTGAAAGAAAATCCCGAAGTTATGGCGCAGGTTGAAAACGATGTGCGCGCCAAGCTGGGTATTGTGGCTAAAGAGCAGGAAGAAGATAAGTGAAAGTTTTAGATCTGGCGGCAGCCAGGCAAAAAGCGTATCGCCTTTTGTCTCTGCGGCCGCATTCGGAAAAAGAGCTGGAAAAGAAACTGCGGGAAAAAGGTTTTCCCGCAGTTGTCATTAAAGAAACACTGGAAAAACTCCACGATTTGAAGTATCTCAATGACGAGTCTTTTGCCACCGGGTGGGCGCGCAATCTGGCGATAAATAAACTATGGGGCAATCGAAAAATAATCTCCAGCTTGCAGGAAAAAGGCATCGGGGCGCAATTAATTGATGAAGCGATCGCCGCTGCCCGGCTCGAAATTTCGGAAGAAGAAGCGATAGCGATTTTAGTCAAAAAAAAGGCAGCCAAAAAGAAGCCGGCTGTTTTTGATGTAAAAGAAAAATATAAAATTTTTCAGAGCCTGATGGGACGAGGTTTCCCGCCGGGTTTGACTCTAAATAAATTGGGAAAGGCAGCGGAGGAAGAGTTCAATGGTGAAAACGGGTAACGCGATACGGGAAAGTTTTATAAAGTTTTTTGAAAGCAAAGGGCATACGATAGTGAGTAGTTCATCGCTGATCCCCAAAGATGACCCTACCCTGCTTTTCACCAATGCCGGCATGGTGCAATTCAAAAACGCGTTTTTAGGATTGGAAAACCGCGGCTACACACGGGCGGTCACCTGCCAGAAATGCGCGCGCGCCGGCGGCAAACACAATGACTTGGAAAATGTCGGCGTCACCGCCCGCCATCATACTTTTTTCGAAATGCTCGGCAATTTTTCTTTCGGTGATTATTTCAAAGAAGATGCCATCGCCTGGGCATGGGAATATTTAATCGACGTGGTCAAACTTCCCAAGGAAAAACTTTGGATAACAATTTTTAAAGACGACAACGAGGCTTTTGAAATCTGGACCAAAAAGATGAAAGTGCCCCAAGACCGCATTGTCCGCATGGGAGAAAAAAGCAATTTCTGGATGATGGGAGAAACCGGCCCCTGCGGCCCCTGCTCCGAAATCCTTTATGATCAAGGCTCAAGCGTCGGTTGCGGCCGTCCCGAATGCGATATAAATTGCGACTGCGACCGCCACCTGGAAATATGGAATCTGGTATTTACTCAGTATGATCGCGATGAAAACGGAAAGTTAAATCCGCTGGCCAAGCCCAGCATCGATACAGGCATGGGACTGGAGAGGCTCACCGCCGTGATTCAGGGTATGAAGAGTAACTACGACACAGACTTGTTCACACCGATCATTCATTTTATGGAAAAAACTTCCGGCAAAACCTACGGCAAAAACGCGGAGGATGATGTCTCCATCAGGGTCATTGCCGATCACAGCCGCGCGTTAACTTTCCTGATCGGCGACGGCATAACGCCCAGCAATGAAGGCCGGGGCTATGTGCTCCGACGCATTTTACGCCGTGCCGCGCGCCACGGGAAAATGCTGGGCATCAACAAACCGTTTTTAAACGAAAGCGCTCACATCGTAATTGATATGATGAAAGGCGTTTATCCCGATCTGGTGGAAAAAGCCTCTTTCATTACTAAAATGATTTTAAATGAAGAACAGCGTTTCATGGAAACGCTTGACGCCGGACTGCGCATCCTGAATGAAGAAACAGCGGCGCTGAAAAAAGACGGTAAGTCGATTCTCCCCGGTTCGCTGGTTTTTAAACTCTACGATACTTTCGGATTCCCAACGGATTTGACGGCGGACATCGTCAAGCGCGATGGCTTTACTCTGGATAATGACGGCTTTGAAGCCGAGATGGAACAGCAAAGGATAAGAGCCCGCGGCGCGTGGAAAGGCAGCGGCGAGGAAGCTGTTGCTGAATGTTATTTAAAGGCTTCGAGTTCGGGAATTGTCAGTGAATTTTGCGGCTATGAAGGCGCGATTAAGGCGCAATCGAAAGTCGCCGCTATCTTCATGAATGGACAATCCGTGCAAAGCGCGAAGGAAGGACAGGACGCGGAGATCGTTCTAACGGTTACGCCTTTTTACGGCGAATCCGGCGGACAGGCCGGCGATACAGGCTTCTTGGAAGGGACCGGTTTTATCTTTAGAGTTTCGGATACCAAAAAGCCTGTTGATAAATTTATTGTCCACAAGGGAATTGTTCAGGAAGGAAAAATAAAAGTCGGCGATGCGGTACAATTGATTGTTGATGAAGAAAGACGAAAAGCTATTGCCGCCAATCATTCCGGCACTCACATTCTGCAGGCGGCGCTCAAAGCCGTTCTAGGCGATCATATCAAGCAATCCGGTTCGCTTGTCAATGCCGAGCGGCTGCGCTTTGACTTTACCCATTTTTCCAAAATCAGCGATGATGAGATGCAACGCGTGGAAGACATCGCCAACGACATAATTCGCAAAAATCTCGACGTGCAGACGGAAGTCTGCGCGCTCGAAGACGCGCTCAAAACCGGCGCGACCGCTGTGTTTGATGAAAAATACGGCGCGACTGTCCGCATTGTGAAAATGGGAGAGATGAGCATGGAGCTTTGCGGCGGCACGCATGTGCTGCGTACGGGTGATATCGGTTTGTTGAAGGTTGTTCATGAATCGGCCATTGCCGCGGGCGTGCGCAGAATCGAAGCCGTTACCGGCAAGGAAGCGCTCACGTATGTTCAGAAGGCGGAAGAAGAACTCAAAAAAGCCGCTGGTTTATTTAAAGCCAATCCTCTGGAGCTAGCGGACAGAACCGAAAAATTGATTAAACATACAAGAGAACTGGAAAAAGAAATTGAAACCCTCAAAGGAAAACTTGCCGCCAAAGATTCCGGTGATTTGATCGGTCAAGCGAAGGACATCGGCGGTGTGAAAGTGCTGGCAGTGGAGGTGAGTATAGCTGACGCCAAGACACTGCGCGACTTCGGCGATAAACTGCGCGACAAAATGGAATCCGGCATTATTCTTCTAGGAAGTAAGGCCGGCGAAAAAGCATTGCTGTTGTGCATGGTCACTAAAGATTTAGCTGGAAAATATCACGCCGGAAATATCATTAAGGAACTCGCTCCGCTTGTCGGCGGCAGCGGCGGCGGCAGACCAGACATGGCCCAGGCTGGTGGCACCCAGCCGGAAAATTTAAGCAAAGTTTTTCCCGCACTGGAAAAAATATTGTTAAGGTAAATTAAATGAAGGCAAAAAGTAGAAACATTATTAGAAAGAAACGAGTTGCAATTGCAAGACGTGCATCTGAGGCTTTTTTGAACTTTAAAAAAGGATTTATAGAGCAAGGTTCAGTGAAAGATTTGCATAAGAACATCGAAAGCATTTAAATAAAGTTATTATGGCGCTTGAATCTTTAAATATGTTAGATCATGTTCGTCAATCATTTAACGCCGTGACGAGCAGGATTGATCGTTCTCGGATTGGTCAATTCCTCACTCCCGCCTCAATCGCCTATTTTATGTCGTCGCTTTTTGAAACCAAAACAAAAGAAGTTATAATTCTTGACCCCGGAGCGGGCGCAGGCATTCTGTTTGCGGCTTGTGTGGACAAATTGCTTTCGCAAAAAAAGTTGCCTCTTTCTATAGAAATTGTTGCCTACGAAACAGACAGAACTATTTTACCATATCTTCAGGAAACAATGGATCGGTGTGCAGAGCAATGCGCAGAGAAGAATGTTCCTTTCAGGGGAATAATAAGAAAAGAAGATTTTATTTCTTACGCAATATCCGAAACGGAAGAATCTCTTTTTGCCACTCCGATTAAGCATTTCACCCATGCCATCCTTAATCCGCCCTACAAGAAAATCAACGGTGATACGGAAATGAGAACAATGCTCTATTCAGCAGGCATCGAAGTGGCAAACCTTTACGCCGCCTTTGTGTGGTTGTCGATGCGATTGCTTGAACCGGGAGGCCAAATAGTAGCAATAACGCCGCGAAGTTTCTGCAATGGGCCATATTTTAAAAAATTTCGCGTTGCTTTTCTGGAAATGTTGAGTTTCAGGCGAATTCATGTGTTCGCATCACGCAACAAAGCTTTCGGCGATGATAATGTGTTACAGGAAAATATCATCTATTCCGCTATCCGGGAAACCAAAAAGCCTCAGCATGTCATTATCTCCGCATCGGACAGAGATGATTTCAATAATGCCAGTAAATTAATAATACCCTATAACCACATTGTGTATCCTGATGATCGGGATGCTTTTATTCATCTAGGTATTGATGATACCACAATGCAAATCATGAAAAGAATGCAGTGTTTTAAATCGACACTCGACAAACTTAATTTATGTGTTTCTACAGGACGAACTGTGGATTTCAGGGCAAAGAAACATCTGCATCACTTGCCTCAGAAAGGCACCGCACCATTGATTTACCCGTGTCATTTTCAAGACGGCTTCATCAGTTGGCCTCTCGAGTCAGGGAAAAAACCAAATGCTATCGTCGCATCGCCCGAAACTTCTGATCTCTTCGTAGAAAAGGGATACTATGTTCTTATAAAAAGATTTTCTTCCAAAGAACAAAAACGGCGCGTGATGGCAGCGATATATGATCCTTTAAGAATTGATGCTCCTCTTGTCAGTTTTGAGAACCATTTGAATTACTTCCACCGGAATAACAAAGGATTACCCGAAAAGCTGGCAAAGGGACTTGCCCTATATCTTAATTCTTCAGTTGTTGATCAGTATTTTCGTTTATTCAGCGGACACACGCAAGTTAATGCCACAGACTTGCGCAAAATACCTTACCCCAATGAGAAACAGCTTATGAGACTTGGCAATCATGTGCGGGGGAAAATGCCTAATCAGGAGACTATTGACGACATCATAGAAAAGGAGTGTGGAAATTGTGCCTAAAAAAATAAACAAGAAAAAAGCTGAACAAAAAATAATGGACGCTTTAAATATACTCAATGCATTGGGGTTGCCCAGACAGCAACTCAATGAACGATCTGCGCTGACGCTTCTTTCTTTACTTTCTCTTGAACCTGAAAGTGGATGGGCGGATGCAAGTGACCCTTTAATGGGTATCACTCCTATGATGGATTTTTTTTCCGAACACTACGGGAAAAAATATGCGCCAAACACCCGCGAAACAGTGCGTCGTCAAACTGTTCATCAATTTCTGCAGGCAGCGTTGATTATCGCTAATCCTGATAAATCTTCCAGACCGACCAACAGCCCCAAAGCCGTTTATCAGATTGAACCATCCGCTCTTAAATTGCTGAGGAGTTTCGGCAAACCAGAATGGAAAGGAAATCTGAATAAATATCAGCTCAAAGTAAAAACGCTCACAAAGCTTTATGAGCGAGAAAGGGAAATGCAGAGATTGCCTGTCAAGATGGCAGATGGTCAGGAGATCAAACTTTCACCCGGCGGACAGAATGTTCTGGTAAAGAAAATCGTTGAAGATTTCTGTTCTTTATTTACTCCCGGAGGCCACATTATTTATGTAGGTGATACTCAATCAAAATGGTCTTATTACAATGCAAAAACTCTGGTGACACTTGGTGTAACCATAGAAGAACACGGTAAAATGCCTGATGTCGTTGTGTATCATATAAAAAAGAATTGGCTCGTGCTGATTGAAGCTGTAACCAGTCATGGGCCGGTCAATCCGAAACGGCGGCAGGAATTAAAGAAATTATTTATCGGATCATCTGCCGGTTTGGTTTTTGTTACGGCATTTATTGATCGACACGCCATGTTGAAATACTTAAACGACATCTCATGGGAAACTGAAGTCTGGGTTGCCGAATCTCCTACACATTTGATTCACTTCAACGGCGAGCGTTTCCTCGGGCCGTATGAGGATTAATGTAAAAAGATAATTATCGGAAACAATAAATCAATATGCGCATATCAATTATCCTTGCACATCCTGACCCCGAAAGCTTCAATCACGCCATTGCGCAGACGGTAGTTGACGCACTAAAAGCGAACGGGTATAGAGTCTTTTTTCACGATCTATATCAAGAAAAATTTGATCCGCGGCTAAACCTTGAAGAATTAGCCAAAGACTCGATCTTACCAGCCGTAATAAGAAAACATTGTGATGAGATTGCCGCGGCGTCTGGCATAGTGATTGTGCATCCAAACTGGTGGGGTCAGCCTCCGGCCATCTTGAAGGGCTGGGTGGATAGAGTGATTCGTCCCGGTGTCGCCTACGAGTTTCTGGAAGGTGACACAGGCGAAGGCATCCCCAACGGATTGCTCAAAGCGAGGGCGGCGCTTGTCTTCAATACATCCAACACGGAATCAGAAAGAGAAAAAGATGTTTTTGGCGATCCGTTGGAAACGATCTGGAGAAATTGCATCTTTGGCCTCTGCGGTATCACCAACTTTCACCGCCGAATGTTCAATGTTGTCGTCACAAGCACAGAAGACCAACGCAAGGATTGGTTAAATGACGTTGAAAAAGATATTGATACTTTCTTTCCCAAAGATACAGTTTAAATATTGCCAGCTGATAACAGCGAAAAAAAAGGAGATGCATTTATGACGAAACATAAAGAAGTCGAAGGGAAAACAAATAAACTTCTTTCCGGCAAGACGGCGATTGTTACCGGCGCAAGCTCCGGCATCGGCCGAGCCACGGCTATGACACTGGCGCAGGCGGGTGCGGCGGTGGTGCTTTTTGCCCGGCGAAAAGACAGGCTTACCAAATTGGCCGCTGATATTCAGGCACAAGGCGGCAACGCTTATGCTGTCGCGGGTGATGCCGGTCTTCTCTCTGATATTGATATATTGCTGGAACGCACACTGGGCTGGAAAGAAGGCGGCGGCAAGTACGACATCGTTGTAGTCAATGCCGGACGAGGATTGGCAGGCAGTATACTTTTAAGCGATAATTCTCAATGGCAGGAACTCTACCAAACCAATGTTATTGGCGCCGCCTATCTGATGCGCCAAGCGGGGCATTACATGGTGACAAAAAAAAACGGCGATATAGTTGCGATTGGTTCTGTTGTGGGAAGAAACATATCGCCCTTCAGCGCGTTTTATGGCTCCAGTAAATTCGCCATCGGCGCGATCGCGGAAGGCCTGCGTCAGGAAGTTTGCGCGCATGGAGTGCGCGTATCTCTGGTTATGCCCGGTATTGTAACCAGCGGATTTCAGAAAGTGGCAGGCTACGACGAAGATAATTTCTACAAAGGAATTGCTCACATGGGCAAACTGCTGGAGCCGCAAGCTATCGCCGACGGCATTTGCTGGCTTTTAATGCAACCTCCGCATGTGAATGTGAGCGAGATTATGATCAGGCCGACAGGGCAGAACTATCCCTGATTCCATTTAAATCAAAGCGCTCTCCGCGTTGGCAGCGTCGTCGGTTTCCTCAACGTATATATAATAATACGCCTCGTCGCCTCCTCCTTGCCGCCTTGATATCATCTTTGATTTAAATGGAATATGATATTGCTACCAGCGTAAAGGTATAAAATGAACATCACGGCAAAAGAAATCAGCAAACGCTTGCAGAAAATGGGGGATAAGGAAGATGCTCGGTTTCTACAGGGATTTTTTAAAACCGGCATCGGACAATACGGCGAAGGAGATATTTTCCTGGGTATTCGCGTTCCGGCGCTGCGGAAGCTGGCCAAAGAATACAAGGCTCTGCCGCTCAAAGAAGTATTGTTGTTGCTGCGATCTCCTTATCACGAGGTGAGGCTATTCGCGCTCATCTTGTTTGTTAACGCTTTTGCCCAAGGTGATGAATCTATCGAAAAGAAAATATATGACCTGTATATGGCGAACACCAGATACATCAACAACTGGGATCTGGTGGATATTTCCGCGCCCAATATTGTGGGAGCGTTTTTAATGGAGAGAAGCAAAAAGCCTCTTTACCAATTGGCGAAATCAAAGAGCCTCTGGGAGCGGCGCATGGCGACCCTCGCTACTTTTTACTTTATCAAAAACAATCAATTCGCGGATGCTCTCAAGATCGCCGGAATTTTACTGCAAGACAAAGAAGATTTAATTCACAAGGCTGCCGGTTGGATGCTGCGCGAAGTTGGCAAACGTAATATTGATAGTGCGGAATCATTTTTACAAAAGCATTGCCAGATAATGCCCAGAACCATGCTGCGTTATGCTATAGAAAGATTTGCTCCATCAAAAAGGCGCAGGTATCTGGAAGGCGGATGAGGATGCTCAGAACAGATAACTATTTTAATGAGGTTAAAATAATATGGAAATGAAATATGACATTACATTTGGCGGAAATAAAAAGGTAGATGCGCATTATCGCGGTTTTACCATTCATTCAGATCAGCCGGTAACCAGTGGCGGTGACAATACAGCGCTCTCACCTTTTGAATTATTTCTGGCATCTATCGGCATGTGCACGGGTTTCTATGTTTTAGCCTTTTGTCAGTCGCGTTCTATTTCCACAGACAATATTAAAATAACACAAGCGGTTATCCGAAACGACGCGACACACATGGTGGAAAAAGTCATGATTGATATAGATCTGCCGCCGGACTTTCCGGAGAAATACAAAGCCGCGGTTATAAAGACTGCTCAGTCCTGTTCGGTAAAAAAGTTTCTGGACTCGCCTCCCGAAATTAAAATATCAATAAACAATTGACCATAATTAACCTTTGGCATAATACCATTTCGCTTTCACCGGCAAGATCAGCTAAATGGAAAGCGACCTGGCGTGAGTTAATTTATATTGGCTCTATATGCTCCAGCACTAAAGCATCCTTTATTTCGATGCATCCTTTAATGCTTTGGGCGGCAGGACAAAACTGTAAATAAGAAGAAAAAGCCGTCTGCGCTTCGGGCACTTTTTCCGTATGTATCTTCAGATGATATTTAACGCGAATCTGGGTTATTTTAAGAACACCACCGAAGTTTTCGATATCTCCTTCCACATCAGCATGATAACGATCCTCAGAAGTTGAAATTTTATCTCTGGCCAGTAGCGTGGACAGTGTTCCCATCATGCAGGCACCTGTCGCCGCGATAATATGATCAAGCGTTGCGGCATGTTCTTTTTCCGGCTCTATTTTATAAAATTTCTTTATCCCTCCATGGACTCCATAGTAAATCGGCTCATCAAGCCCCTCAATTAGTGCTTTTCTTGTGGGGCCAATTCCCCGTATAATTTTAATGCGTGATGTATGGACTACTTCTCCCATTTGACACCTCCCCTTGTTATTTTACGGAATATAATCAGCCTTAGTAAAGCCCTCGCCCAGCTGGAGCCGAGGGATTAAAATTTAATACCTTGAACAATAAATATGGCAATACCCCTGCGGATAATCATTACGGCGATTGCCGCTAGAAGCAGGCTGGTTATTTTGGATATTGTCTTTGAACCTGTTTTACCAAGAACACGATTGATCAATGGAGCTGAAAGAAAAATACCACCGGCGATCAAAATATTGATAATAATCGCCAGAGATGTAATGACCAAAGTGTGCTCATTAATTAGAAGCATTGACGTGGTCAACACCGCCGGCCCTGTTATCAGCGGCACACCGATGGGCACGGCGCCCATGCTATCCAGATCGATAGGATATGGACTTTTATCGGTGGAAATAATTTCTCTGATCGAGATTATTAAAAGGAGCATCCCGCCGGCGATCATGAAATCGGCAACCGTGATACCGAGCAAGTTCAGTATTATTGTACCCAAGGCAATAAAGGCCAGAGCAACAATTAATGCCGTAATCATCGATTGAAAAACAACACGCCTGATTTTTTGCGGCTCAATCCCCTCGGTCAGATTTATAAATAGCGGCAAAACGCCAAAAGCATTTACGGCTACAAAAAGAGGCACAAAACACAACCAAAATGATTTCATTATATTAAGAGTTCCTAATGTTTAATCTATTTAGTTATATTATATCAGATTACTTTAAAAATGTTGCAAATAATGAGACCCAAGTTTCAGAAGCATAGCGCGCTGAAACTTGTTGGTCGAATTATCCCCGAAGCGAAGCGTAGTGGGATAAATGACACCCTTCACTCTTCTCTTTTTCCCGGCACCCAGCAAAAATATTAATTGAAATAAAATAAATTGGGCATATATATAATCACGTGGATTTTTAAATACATTATTTTCCGAGTGACCCATAAAATAAAAAAGCGAGGTGAACTATGAAGAAGAAAGATTATCTCCGGCTGGTATTAATTTTGGCCATCTTTTTTTTAGCCTTGGGTGGCTGGCTGCTTCATCTGCGGATACATCCGATTGCCAAAGACGCGGAAAATTACATACCCCTTCTCGCCGGGTGTATCAGCGTGATCGTCATTCCTGTTTTATTTATTTTTCGATCAACAATTCCTTTTGCTTATCTTCTCAATGGCATGACGGTAATCATCGGCACAATCACTATGACTCATTTTTCCATTGAAAACCACCCGCCAGTATGGACTATACAGACAATCTTGTTGGGAACTTGCCTACCTGATATTCTGATGCTTTGGGGGAAATTTGCCGTGGGCAAAGCCCTTTTTGATCTTGATCCTGTAATAAACCGGCCCGACGCGCCGATGAGCAGCGGCAGATTTTTCCGTTTTCCGAATATGGGTTTTTGGTTTGCGCATCTTATCACATTAACCGCCGTTTACCTTATCGGTAGTTATTTTTGGAAATAGGAGGGCATCATGAAATATTTTATATTATTCCAGCCAGGCTGGTGGGTATTACATGTTCTCGCAATCCTGCTGCTTCTCTTGATCGGTCATCTGTAAACCGCCAAGTAGAGTCCGAAATCCAGTTTTCCTTCTCCCCCTTTTGTAAAGGGGGATTGAGGGGGATTCAATGACATTAGTTGAAAATGAGTGTAACGAAATTTGAAACGTAAATGGAATTGTCCCTTGTGCGGAGCACATAGGGATCTCCCTACATGCCGATACAAAATCTCCCCTAACCCCTCTTTATAAAAGAGGGGAATCCAGAAAAAATCTTCACCCTTTTCATTACTCATTTAATAGTTGCATTGTTTTCAATAATTTGCATAAATGAGTCCCAATCTTAATAAAAACACATATTCCCGTTGTGAGGTTTGTCTATGATCGAAAATACCATAGCAGCATGGCACAAAATAATTAAAACGAAGGATGCAGCCGGTTTGGATAATATTCTGGCTGATAATGTTGTCTTCCATTCCCCGATTGTTCATACGCCACAAGAGGGAAAGCCAATCACCATACTTTATCTTACCGCGGCACTTTATGTTTTTAATAATGACAGCTTTAAATATTTAAAAGAGGTTATTTCGGGCAACAATGCCGTTTTGGAGTTTTCTACGGTGATAGAAGGAATCACCGTTAATGGCGTGGACATGATCACCTGGGGCGCGGATGGCAGGATTACCGAATTCAAAGTCATGGTTCGCCCGCTCAAAGCCATCAACCTAATCCATAAAATAATGAAACTCGAGCTTCAGAAACAAAGTACACTGAAGCTCGGAAGTTGAATTATCCCCGAAGCATAGCGTAGTGGGATGATGGGAGAGATGCTGCAAAAGATTAAATGAAAGGAAATTGACATGCCTTATTCAAAATATACAACATTAGTTCATATTTTAGACCAAATTCGGAGAGAAGCCCCGTCGGAATACAAAAGATATCATGTATTAGAAACTGACACAGATAAACTAGATCAAGCTAGATCAAGAACTTTTATTCATTTATTTTTAAAAGTTCGGTTTGGCCTGCTTGATTTTAAAGAGAGAGAATATTTCATAACAGACCAGTCCTTTGACGGTGGTGTAGATGCTTATTTTATCAATGAAGAAAATAAAAGAGTTTATTTCATCCAATCGAAATTTAGGACAAACAAAGATAACTTTCAGGAAAAAGATATTTCGTTTGACGAACTACTAAGAATGGATGTTGACAGAATTACCGAAGGAAAAGAAACTGACGAAGATGGTAACAAGTATAATGGCAAAATAAAACAACTTCAAAGAGACATTAACAATGTCTCTGACATAGGACGATATTCTTATGAAATAATAATACTTGCCAATCTAAAAGACTGCTCACCCAGTCAATTAAGAAGAATGACAGGTGTTTTTTCTGCAACAGTATTTGACTGTGAAAGAACATATAACGAGTTAGTTTTCCCTGTCGTCTCAGGTAGCTACTATAATGAAAAAGAGCTTTGTATTCGTCTGAATTTGTCAAATACGACTCTTTCTAGTTCCAGAATAAGTTATAATGTTAATACCAAATTTAAATCTTGCGATATAAGTATAGTTTTTGTGTCAACAAGCGAGATAGGAAACATTTTATATAAATACAAGAACTCTATTTTAAAAATGAACCTCCCCGCAGCAAGCTGCGGGGTATCTCATGGTTGGTAGCTACTCTCCAAGCGAAGCAAGCTTCGGGGAATATTACCCGGAGAGATTTAATATTCAATCCAAGGAGTTATTTGGAACTTGCTAATAACACTGTTAACAAAGATATATCAAAAACAATAACAGAACGAACAACAAATGAATTCGCATTATTCAACAATGGCATAACCATGTTGTCTGAAGGCACTAATTTTAATGAAAGAGTCGGGGCTAAAGATCAAGCCCAAGTAGTTGTGACAAATCCTCAAATCATTAATGGTGGGCAAACGGCATACACACTCAGCAGACTTTATGAGCAATCAATAAAAGGCTTAATCCCCCTCAATATTTTTGACAATAAAGAGGTATTAGTCAAAATTATCACTTTTAATATTGAACCAGGAGATGACGAGGCACAGCGACTTTCATTGATTGAAGATATTTCAAAAGCGACAAATCAACAGACACCTGTTGATGAAGCAGATAGAAGGTCAAATGACAAAATCCAAATTGAAATACAAAAAGAATTATTTGAAAGATATGGATTTTATTACGAAAGAAAAAGGGGTGAGTATGCAGATGGTATTCGCGAAAAATATATTAACAGGTCTCAAATTGTTGACAGAGACACATTCTTAAGACTTTGCCTGGCATGTGATTTTCATCCAGCTGCTGCCAGACGTAACAGTTCTACAGTTTTATTTCGCGAAGATAATTTCTCTAAAATATTGTCAGACAAAAACCGAGCTCATGAATATTTTTTCGCTTACCGATGCTATTTATTATTGAACGATATTGAAAGACAATTCACAAAAGAACCAAATAATCAATTTGGCGTAGTAAATTATGGTCAAGCCTTACGGTACGGGAAATATGCTGTTATTTCCGTTTGTAATTTATTATCACAAGATAAAACACTTGAAAGTGTAAAACAACTAGTAGAACTCATTTTGTCGAATTGGCTGAAGTTTGAGTCATACGCTATTTCTATGCCAACGAACTCAGCATATTTCAGAATATATATTGATCCGGACACCGAAGAGAAACAAAAGGAGTTGAACTATTCTGGTTATTACAAAGGTCGAACTTTAGATTTAGATTTAGTCAAATTCTTTATTGAGATACCAATGAAAAAGCAAGAAGGTGAACAAGGCGATGCACATTAACGAATCTGGAGACGCCAGACTAGTTATTTTTCTTGACAATCACAATCGACGAACCACGCTTAGTAGTATTCTGGATTCCCGCCTTCATACCCTAAAGGGCATCTGCGACGGGAATGACAGGCGAAGGTAAAAGACGCGCAAGGCGGCGCTGTTTATGATAAGGATTCCCGAAAAAATAATCGATTTCCATGTGCATCTGTTTCCGGATAAACTTTTTGACGCCATATGGGATTCCTTTGTTAGAAATTATAACTGGAACATAATTCATCGATATTATTACGAGGAGTGCATCGCGCGTCTGAGGCAATCAGGCGTCAGTACAATTGTTTATTCCAACTACGCCCACCGTGCCGGTATCGCAGAAGGACTGAACCGGTGGAACATAAAAATCCTTGAGGAATATGAAGATCTCTATTGTTTCGCGGCGTATCACCCGGACGATGATAATGCGCTGGAAATGGCAGAAAGGCTTCTCGAAAACCCGAAGATACTCGGGTTCAAGCTCCATCTTCTTGTCTAGAATTTTTATCCGTCCGACGCGCGTCTCTTCCCCCTGTACGAGATAGTAATCAGAAAAAATAAACACATATTGTTTCACACGGGAACTGGACCGGTGGGGAATAAATATGTCGGTCTTGAACATTTCATGAAAGTGGTAAAAAAATTCCCGGAACTCCCCGCCACTGTTGCCCATCTGGGAGCGCATGAATACGCCGGTTTCATCGAGCTTCTTGACTGGTGTCCGCGATTGTACCTGGACACCGCTTTCTGTTTTATGTCGCCGCCGTATACGGGATATAACCTGGGTTCTGATTATCTTGAAAAATATAAATCAAGAATTTTATACGGGTCGGATTATCCGAACCTGATAATGCCGTGGGAGGATGAGATTGAGAATCTGCTTAAAATGAACCTCTCGCAGGAATTTTACGATAAAATTTTTTATGATAACGGCATGGCCCTGATCCGTTCTCTGGCTGGAAAAAAGGAAGGTCTTATCAATTGATGCAAGTTGCGAAAAAATTAAAGCCAGCCGCCAAGACGGCCAATTCCAGATCCGGAATATCTACCGGCGGTCGCCGCACTCAAGTGCGCGAATCGGGCATCCACGGCAAGGGCGTCTATGCCATCCGTCCCATCAAGGCCGGCGACAAGGTATTGGAGTATAAGGGCGAGATCATCACCTGGAAAAAAGCTGAGGCCCGCCACCCGCATGATGCAAGCCAACCCAACCACACCTTCTATTTTCATCTGGACGATGGCCACGTCATCGACGCCAAGCACATCGGCAACTCCGCCAAATGGATCAATCATTCCTGCAAACCAAATCTGGAAGTCGAACAGAATGGCTACCGTATCTTTCTTAACGCCCTGCGCGATATCAAAATCGGGGAAGAACTCTCTTACGATTACGGTCTGGTGATCGATATCCGCAAGACAGCCCGGGTCAAAAAGGACTTCGCCTGCCGATGCGGCGCCACCGGTTGCCGCGGCACTATGCTGAATTGTAAATGAATAGGGACAAGGGAAAACGTGAAAAGTGAAGTGTGAAAAGAAAAGATTTAAGTAAAGCCCATCCCTACCCCGCTCTTTTTTCACTATTCACTTTCTTCCCTCGCAGATCACGCGAGGGAAGAAAGAATGGAAGGTTATTTTTTGTAAAGCGCTTCGATCCGATCGTTTAGTCTGTCCAGAACAACTTTACGTTTGAGTTTCATCGTCTGTGTCAGTGTGCCATTATCCAGACTGAACGGCTCCGGAAGAATCAGGAATTTTTTCGGAATTTCATAACCGCCGAACTTGCCTTTAAGTTGTTTGGTAACCGCTTCGCTGATCATATCGATAATATCCTGACGCTCCACCAGCATTTTAATGTCCGTCGGCAATCCTTTTTCTTTGGCGTAGTGCAGCAGAACATCAAAATCAGGAACGATAATGCAAATGTTGTAAGGCCGGTTCAGGCCATAAACTACAGCCTGCTGAACAAAAGAAGCCAGACAAATGTTTTCCTCCAGCGAGACAGGGAAGCAGAATTTGCCGTTTTCCAGTTTATACTGTTCTTTGATGCGGCCGGTGATGAAAAGGTATCCGTCCTTGTCCAGACGTCCGCGATCGCCGGTGCGGAAACCTCCGTCCGGTGTAAGGGCGACTTTGGTATCTTCCGGCCGGTTATGATAGCCTTTCATGACATTGGGACCGTAAATAATAATTTCACCATCCGTTGCACCTTCTTCAACCACGGAATTGTCGATGACTATTTTGACCTTGTCAATAGCCTTGCCAACGCTGCCCAGCCGGTAAGCAATAGAGCCGTTCATCGTGGCGCCCGGCGATGTTTCCGTCAGCCCGTAACAATCATAGATGGGAATGCCGATGTCGAAGAAGAACTTGGATATCTCAATATTCATGGCCGCGCTGCCGGTCATGGCGCCAATCAATCTGCCGCCCATACGTTCTTTGATTTTCCTGAAGACAATTTTATCCGCCAGCTTGAATTTGAGATTGGTTATAAAATCGGACTGGCCTTTATCCGCGAGTTCCCGTTTTTTCTTGGCCGCCTCTACACCCATTACGAAGAGAGCTCTGGCCACTCCACCATCCTTGTTCATTTTGTTCCACAGACCGTCATAAATCCGGTTGAAAACTGTGGGGACGGCAACTATAAAGGTTGGCTTGACTGAAACTATATCATTGATAATGGTTTTGGCGCTTTCCGCCAGGCCCATCGCGCCCCCCAGACGGATAATAGCGAACAACTCAGCGGACTGGCCGAAAGTATGAGCCCAGGGCAGAATGGTCAGAGTAACAACGTCATTTTCATAGAGTTCCGGATACAATTTGAGGCCGGCATGTGCATTACTGGTGAAGTTCATGTGCATCAACAACACGCCTTTGGGATTGCCGGTTGTGCCCGATGTATAGATGAGTTCGGCCACATCTTCGGCCTTCGGACTCTTCGGAGCAACGGATTTGGCCGCGCCTTTCTTTTCGAGTGCGGCCATCGAATTCTCACCATCGGAGTCGATGATAAAAATGTGTTTAAGCGTCGGAATATCTTTCGGAAAATCCTTTATTTTCTCGTAGATTTCCGGCTTGGAAACGAAGAGGACTTTTATCCCACTGTCGGCAATGATGTATTTCCAGATCTGGACGAGTTCCGCTTCATACATGGGAACAAAACGAGCGATGCGTCCCCAGGTAGCAAAAGCCGCAACAGGCCATTCCACTCGATTGTTGGCGATAACACCGACGACGTCTCCGTTGCCAATTCCAAGCTGGGCAAGCCCCGCACGGAGATTATTGATGCGGGTTCCTACTTCTTTATACGTCACCCATTCGTAAACACCGTTTTTGTTTTTAGTGCCGAAAAGTTTTCTATCGGCGAATTTGACGACGCTTTCTTCCCACCAATCAATCAGATTGTCAGGCTTGTCTAGTATAAAGGTATGCATATGAAATTCCTCCATGTTTTATGTCCACACGGGGAATCTCATCCCCTGCGGGTTTTTTATACAACAATATCTCGTTCACCCCCCACAGGTCTTATTATTATAAGACATTTCTCTGGAAAATGCAATCAAAACATGGATGTAATTCAAAATGACCGGAGGTCATTGGTTTTCCATTGATATTAGCTGCTTCTCACAAGTAGTGAACTGTTCATATTCTCTGATTAATGTTTTTTAAAAAAGAGATATAATCACAATTAAATAAATGAACTGTTATTCCTATGATTAATTTTCCCTTCGTCGACTTATGCTGATGCTCGACGGCATTAACTGATTTCAAAGTAGATATTCTCATAACGATATTGTTTTTTAGCCTTTTCCATTTGCTTTCATTGGACGTTGCCATGGCGCCGCTTATATGATTCGAATGCTTTTTTTTACCTTGATCGTTAAAATCGACTGCTTGCGTTATCCGTTATTATCGGCTGAAAAGCCGGTGTGAAACGTTTATTATTTTCAAATCATTAAACAGAAAGGAGAAGGATTATGAGCAGCATTTATAAAGTCGTTGAAATTATCGGGGGCAGTGAAAAATCATGGGAAGACGCTGCAAAAAAGGCTGTTGAACTGGGTGCAAAAAGTCTGAAGGAAGTCAGGGTTGCGGAAGTCAAGGAACTCGACATGAGAGTTGAAGAGGGCAAAGTGGTAGAGTATCGCGCGAAACTGAGAGTGTCGTTCAAATACACGCCTTAGTAGAATTTCAGCTCTTAAGCGCCAATGCTGCGCCGGACGCAGGAAACAATCCAATAGTTAAAACTATTATAGCGGCGGAAATATTTCCGCCGCTGGCGAGGGTGGGATTGTGCCGTAAACCATAGTCTCGTCATCGTTGAGGGGAAAAAGTTAATAGATGCCTATCTGGCAGCCGCCAGCGATTGTAGCGCCCAATTCATGGCATTGACTTATAATTTCTTCCGTAATGGCGCCCTTGGCGATAACTGGCTTGAAAACAGTTTTAAACTTATAGCCCAGAGCGATACGCTCTATTGCTCTGAGTGCGCCTGTTCCGTCGTTACCCGCGCTGATGAAAACAACAAAAGGTTTGCGGAAGACTTTTTCCTGCGCGCCGGAATAAGTGCGGTCAAAAAAGTCCTTCACCATTCCTGACATGTAACCGAAATTTTCTGGCGTGCCGAGAGCGAATCCGTCGGCTGTCAATAAATCATCAAGAGTGGCGTCAGCCGCTTTTTTCAAAATCACATCCACGCCTTCAATCCCACGCGCACCTTCTGCAACGGCATGCGCCATCTTTTCTGTATTGCCTGTCTGAGAATGATAAACGATTAATATTTTAGCCATGTTTTTGTGAAACTCCTATTCCGAAAGCGCAGTGAAGCAGAGGGTCTAATACCCGTGATTCACCATCGATTTTTTTTGATGATACATTAAGAGAGAAAGAGACGTCAATGACATTCTCCATAATTACCCTCTTTTTGTGCTTATTATCCCTCGGCGCTTAGCGCTTGGTATAATTCCCAATAGCCTTTGGCTATTGGATAATTCGACTTACAAACTTTAATGCGCTATGCTTTTAAGGTTTGAGTCTCATTACGTCCAGCAAGTTTCAGTCGTAGATGACCTTCAGGTTATTCACTTTGTTTCTGAAGCTTGGGTCTCATTATCAGCGAGTGTCACTAAGTTTCATTGAAAATCCCCCTAATTCCCCCTTTTACCCTAATAACCTAAAGGTCACGCGAGGGCACGAGAGAAAAGGGGGAGGAAATGAAAGAAAAATAATATTGACACAACATGGCTATTTGGCTATATTCCCATAGACGATAAAGGAGAGATCAAAATGAAAAGCATGGTAAAACATCAGCATGAAGCGCGGGCGAAAATAATCAAGGCCATGGCACATCCCAGCAGGCTGTTTATCATTGAGGAACTAAGCAAGCATGAACGCTGCGTGGGTGAACTCACCGACATGATCGGGGCCGATGCTTCGACAATTTCCAAACACTTGAGCGTTTTGAAAAACGCCGGTCTGGTGGCTGATGAAAAAAGGGCAAATTCCATTTACTATACCTTGCGCTGCCCCTGCGTCATGGACTTTGTCGGTTGTGTGGAAGATGTTTTGTCGGCCAATGCTAAACAACACAATGAGATTTTAAAATCTTGCAAGAAATAATTTTTTTCAAGAAAAAATAATTAGAGGGGAATTTATGTCGGAACATGTTGCCAGTAAATTATCATTTTTGGATCGCTTTCTGACTTTGTGGATTTTCGTGGCCATGATTCTGGGGGTGGGACTTGGTTATTTCATTCCCGGCGTCGAGGCCTTCATCAATAAATTTAATGTGGGCACAACCAACATCCCCATTGCCTTTGGTCTCATTTTGATGATGTATCCGCCGTTTGCCAAAGTGAAGTACGAGGAATTACCCCAAGTTTTTCATAATGGAAAAGTTCTGGGATTATCGCTGGTACAGAACTGGCTGATCGGGCCGGTCTTAATGTTTATTCTGGCGATTGTGTTTCTACCCGATAAGCCTGAATATATGGTAGGCCTGATCATGATTGGGCTCGCGCGCTGTATAGCCATGGTAATCGTCTGGAACGAACTGGCGAAAGGAAATACGGAATATGCCGCCGGTCTTGTTGCCTTCAACAGTATTTTTCAAGTTCTTTTTTACAGCGCTTTTGCCTGGTTTTTTATTACAGTCCTGCCACCCTATTTCGGATTTTCCGGCAGTATCGTCGAGGTAAGTATCGGACAGATTGCCAAAAGCGTTTTTATCTACCTGGGCATTCCCTGCATTGCCGGAGCATTGACCAGACTTATCGGTGTTAAGCTCATGGGGAAAGAGAAGTATCATTCGCGCTTTGTGCCACTGATCTCGCCGCTCACACTCATAGCGCTGCTTTTCACCATCGTGGTGATGTTCAGCCTGAAAGGCAACCTGATCATTACACTCCCGTTGGATGTCATCCGCATCGCCATCCCGCTGCTCATCTATTTTTTGATCATGTTTCTAGTCTCTTTCTATCTGGGAAAAAAGATGGGCGCGGATTACTCTAAAACCACGACTCTGGCCTTTACGGCGGCCAGCAATAATTTTGAACTGGCGATTGCCGTGGCCATTGCCGTCTTCGGCATTAATTCCGGCGTTGCTTTTGCGGCCGTCATCGGCCCGCTGGTGGAAGTGCCGGTAATGATCGGTCTGGTCAATGTGGCTTTAAAATTTAGAAAGAAATTTTTTTAAATATGAGATATAGAAAAACGCGCTGAGGACACTATCACTAATGATCATAAAAAAATATCGCAATATTATAACAATTGCATTATCGCTGATTGGCATCGGCCTCATGGCGTATTACGACTACTGCGATACGGCGTGCAGTTATCTGAAAGGCGATATCTGGGGCATTAATCTCAAATGGGTCGGCATCGCTTATATGACGGCCATCATTGTCTTCGCCGCTTTCAGGCAAACGCCTTTTGTGCGGGCGCTTTTGGCCGCTGGGCTGGGCGTGGAAGTCCATCTATATGCCTTCCAAATGCAAAACGATGTTTATTGCCCTTTCTGTCTTGCATTCTCGGTAATGTTGATTTTGTCGTTTATAATTAATTATGAAGTTCCTTCCGCGTGGCGTGAAAACCGCCGCCGGATGTGGCTATATTTTCTCGGGGAGGTTGATTTTCCTATGTTCAGGATTCATAAACTGCCGTTATTGCTTTTTAGTTTGTTGGGATATTTAACTATTTTATTTACTTTTTCCGGTTCCGTCACACCGGCCTATGGGCAAACAATTGACAAGGTCGTCCCTTCTCTGGGCAAAGGGCCTTACGAGATTATTATGTTCGCCGATTATTTCTGCCCGCCTTGCCGACGCATTGATACAAAAGCTGAACCGCTGTTGAAGAAATTGCTGACAACAAACAAGGTGAAAATAACGTTTATTGACGTTCCTATTCATAGCCCCACGTCCATTTACGACAAATATTATCTTTACGCGATAAATGCCAATCCCGGCGCAAATAGCGTTCTTCATATCCGCAAAAAACTTTTTGATGCAGCACAGGACAGACACATCCAGACAGAAGACGCTTTGGTCGTTTATCTGAATGAGCAGAAAATTTCATGGAAAATATTTGATGAAAAATCAATGTTAACAATGCTCAGCGACATCATTAAAAAAAATAAAATCCAAGCCACACCCACATGTGTTATCAGATATTCAGCCTCGGATGTCCGAAAATTTGTCGGTGAGGACGAAATATGGAGTGGGCTGACTACATTGAAGACGCATATATCAGCAGGAAAGAAGTAATCTCTGGAGAGGCGGCAATTCGCTGTGGGCTAATTTCTATGCCTCTGTTGTCGGCGTCTGGCGTATTTTGTCACGCTCACGTAAGCTCCCATGTTACAGGAATTGATAGGCTGCGGCTAGCTTGTCGCCTAGAGACATAAACGCAATATATTAAAACTGAACTGGCAGTATTGTGAAATGCGTTTACGGGAAAAAATCGCTGAATTTTTCGGCCTGAGAAAAAGTATGGTGGCCTTGCTCGCCATGGTCGTTCTGGTCGGCCTGGGGGAGAAAATGGCCGAGCGTTTTTTGCCGATTTACCTTATGGCTCTGGGCAGCGGCGCGCTTACGATCGGCCTGCTCAGCGGCATGACCAATCTTCTTTCCGCCCTCTATTCCTTCCCCGGCGGCTATTTGAGCGACCGTCTGGGCTACAAGAAGGCGCTGCTGGTTTTCAACTTGATTGCCCTGTTGGGTTACGCCATTGTCATTATTTTCCCCTACTGGCAGGCTGTGCTTATCGGCGCAATATTTTTCCTTTCCTGGTCGGCGATATCTCTTCCGGCAACCATGAGCCTTGTTTCCCGCGTGCTGCCGCAGTATAAACGCACCATGGGCGTTTCGCTGCATTCGCTTGTCCGGCGTCTGCCAATGGCTCTGGGGCCAATCATCGGCGGAGTTTTAATCGGCATCTATGGGGAAAAATCGGGAGTGAGATTGGCCTTCGTGGGAGCTTTCATTCTGGGTATCGTTTCTCTTCTTCTGCAGCAAGTTATGATTGAAGATGATAAAGGCGCACGGGGAAAAGCGGAGAAGCGTCCTTCGCGCCTCTGGCAGTATATGAATCCCGCGCTGCGCAATTTGCTTGTTTCCGATATTCTTATCCGTTTTGCAGAACAGATTCCATATGCCTTTGTAGTTGTCTGGTGCATAAAATATAATGGTATCACTGCTACTGATTTTGGAATTCTTACCGCTATTGAAATGACCACTGCCTTTTTGATCTATTTGCCGGTGGCCTATCTGGCTGACCGTTCTACGAAGAAACCTTTCGTCGTGATCACTTTTTTCAATTTTACTCTTTTCCCGCTTGTCATCTTTTTTGCGCACTCTTTCTGGATGATGGTTGTAGCTTTTATAATCCGCGGTCTCAAGGAATTTGGCGAACCGACGCGCAAAGCGTTGATTATGGATCTGGCGCCGGAAGATAAAAAGGCCGGAATGTTCGGTCTATACTATTTGGTTCGGGATATCATTGTATCCATCGGCGCTTTCGGCGGAGCCTTCCTCTGGCAAATGTCGCCACAGGTTAATTTCTTTACTGCCTTTGCTTGCGGACTTATCGGAACTATTTATTTCTGGATATTCGGGAAAGATCTGATTTCTTCAGCATAGGAAAATCTAGTGACTTCCCTGCCCAAACAGAAATAATTTTCAACAATAATTATTATGTAGTCCCCAAGCTGACACTGCTTTATGTCATGAAAAAAACGCGGCCAATCACTTGGACTGGCCGCGCTGTGCGGCAAAGGGATTTCGCCGGCAAATGTAACTGTAATATTTTAACAATACGTTTACGCCGATTCCGCAGTTCAGGCCGCGGCAAAGCGTCTTGATTTTTTTTTCAATTGACTGATCTGATGCCGCAGCCGAAGGGCTTTTTCGCTTTCCTTAGACTCCAGCACCTGCAATCTCAAAGCTTTCAGTTCATGAATTTTTGCCTTGAGTTCAGGTTTGGTCATCTTGATTTTGCCGATATGCTTCTTTTTTTTGGCGGGTGTTTCATCCTTTATGCCCCGCGCTTCTTTGATAAAGGCGATGAGTTCCTCTTTCTTCATTTCGTGGACCGCCTTTTCATGCGGAATTTCCGAGGCGAGCTCCCGCAATTCCTTAACAGTCAACTTTTCCAGATGTTTTTCGTCGTGTTCTTTCTTATGAGTTTCTTCTGACATCGTGCACAGACCTCCTTATTTTTTATATTTAGGACTCAACTTGCAATGCATAAATCACGGGTATGAAACCCCAAAGCAAGCTTTGGAAACTTTTTTTCTAGAGCATGCTGCTGGGTATTCAACCCTCCGCCTTTGGCGGGATTGTTCGACTTACAAATTTTAACGTGTGACCTTTAGGTTATGCGTTTCACTTTTAAAATTTGAGTCTCACAAATAAATGTGTAGGTTTTTATACCACAACCTATATTAAGGTTCAACCCGATCTGCATATTTCTTGACAAATCATTTCCTACATGTAATAGGTTTTCGCGTTATTTTGGCGTCAAAATGCTGAACAGGCCCCAAAAAAAATATCAAACAAAACAAGCGGGAGGATTTTATGGCTAAAAGAAATTTTATCATAACCGTAGTACTGATGCTTTTAATTGTTGCCTCAACCAGTTTTGCCGCCGACAGATATCAATGGAGACTTGTCGACACTAAAGATGGATGCCAGATATATACGAGTGTAGTCAACGGCAGAGATTATGTCGCGGCTAAAGCTACATGCGTTATCCCCGCTAGAATTGAAGTAATTGGCGTGGTCATCAGAGATATTGCCAATTATCCTGAATGGATGGAAGATTGCAAAGATACAAAAATTTTAAAAACAGTAGATGACGAAAACGATGTTTTTATATTCTGGATCCGTCAACATGTTACTCTGCTTACAGACAGGGATATGGTAATTAAAAGCAGGGTAAAAATGAATCTTGAAAAAGGTCAGGATCTTATTTACGGCGACTTAACCAACGAAATGAGCTACGATGCAGGCAAAGGATATGTCAGAATGCCTTCATTTAATTCATTATTTACACTCGATTGGATTGACCGTGAGAACACCAGGGTAACTTATATGATAGACCCGGATCTTGGCAAAGGAGTGCCATCGTCGATTGCTAATAGCGTAATCAAAAAGACTCCATATAAATCTTTAAAGAAAATGATGAAAATGGTGAAAATGAGTAAATATATTGAGTCCGCCAGGACATCTAAATACAATAAGTTAGTTGAGGATGCTATGAAGGCTGGATTTGTAAAACCTTAACACCGCCACAATATATTTCATTTTTCCTATTGTGACATATTTGTTGAGTCAACGCTTGACATTCTAATTTGAAAAATATATAAGGCGCAGTTCACATAAAAATTACTCGGATGTCCCCATCGTCTAGTGGCCTAGGACACGGGCCTTTCACGCCTGTAACCGGGGTTCGACTCCCCGTGGGGACGCCAATATACAAATAAAAATGGAAACTTAGAAAAAGTTTGCCCTTTTTTAATGAGTCCCAAGTTTTAGAAGCGAAGCGCGCTGAAACTTGCTGGACGAATTATCCCACGTGCGAAGCTAAGTGGGACTATACACCTCAACTTGCTGCAAATGTTCCCAAAGCTTGCTTTTGGGTTCATACCCGTGATTATCTCGATATGTATCTTATTCTTCTTTCTTCTTACTTGCTCGTTTTTTTGGTGCAGCTTCATCCGCCTCAGCTGTTTGCTTCTTTGGCTTTTTGGGTGCCGCTTCATCCGCGGCAGCAGATTGCTTTTTAGGTTCTTTAGGCGCTGTTTCATCCTTGGCAGCCGGTTGTTTCTTCGGTTCTTTATCAGCCGCGTCCACCTTCTTTTTTTGTTTCGGCTCCGCCTGTTTTGGCGCTGGTTCTGATTTTTCATCTTTCTTCGCCGCCAGGTCGGCTAACTTTTGCACTTTAGCCTGCGCTAATACCTGGTTAAGCTGAACAAACTTCTCAACCGCCGCAATTCTTACCTTAGTCTCTCTAATTTTTGATTTCAGGCTCTTAACAAGAGGGTCGCTTTGAGCTTTTTCTTTGCTGATCCCTTTTTGATCTAATTGCTGCAATCGCAGGGCCAGTTTTTTTTCAAATATCCTGAGTTGTTCAATCCTTACATTTTTACTCTTTGATGCCATTTTTCCCTCTCCTTGTGTTTTTAAAAATTTGCATCTTTAAATAACAATATTTTCACTTTAAAGCTATAAATATTATTACTATTTATAAGATTAATTTTCTCTCTGAAACTACCATCAGTTTTTCATTTTAGCGCCAAAAACCCGACGACTTCAATATGCTCGGTTTGCGGAAACATATCCACAGGCAAGAGACTCCGCAAATCATAACCGCATTCATTTAAATATTTAACATCTCGCGCCTGCGTGGCTGGATTGCAGGAAATATAAATAATCTTTTGCGGTTGCAAATCTACAATTGCTTTTAACACTGCTTTTTCACAGCCACTCCGGGGAGGGTCAATAACAGTCAACGAAATTTCATCTCCCGGCGGTAAAAATTCCCTCCGTAATACGTTTTCGATATCCCCATGAATAAACTTTACGTTTTTCACACCGGCATTTTCGGCATTTATTTGAGCATGCTTTACTGATTTTTCATTTATTTCTATGCCTATAACATTTTTAGCATAGGGCGCAAGAAAAATAGAAAACAGCCCGCTGCCGCAATAGGCATCAACCAAAGTACTTATTTCATTAGTTGTGGCCAGACGGCAAACCTCATCAACCAATTGATCCGTCAAATATAAATTGGCCTGAAAAAATCCATCGCGGGGCACCAGAAAATTTTCCCCCTTCACTACCCTGACAATTGATTCCTTTTTGCTTGCCTGATCAACAAAAAAATCTGACCAAATTGTCAGTTGCGCATCCGTATTGCGTCGCAACTGCTTATTTTCCCTGAGAGAGCGCATTTTTTCATTAATTGTTTCTTCCATGATTTCGCAATGTTCGATGTCCACAAGCTTGCCGCCGGAAATATCTAAAAAACCGATTTTCCAGCCATTCGACACAACTTCGGTATGATACTGGGCCTTCCCCCGATAATGATAAATCTTTGGCGCGGCTATTGGCTCCAAAACAGGCGGAGATGCAATTTTGCCGATTTTCCAAAAAGCTTCCTGGACCTGCTTTTTTTTGATTTCCAACTGATGTTCATAATCTAAGTGCTGATAGCAACAACCGCCGCAATTTTCATAATAATGGCATAAGGGTTTTATTCGCATTAGTGATGGCGTGATTATTTTTAATATCTTACCGCGGACAAATTTCTTTTTCAGCTGAGTGATTTCAATTTCCAGTTCATCGCCTGGAGCGGCAAAGGGAACAAAGACCACAAAATTATCAATGCGGCCAACGCCTTCCCCGCCGAAAGCTATTGATTCAATTTTTATTATCACGCGATCTTTGAGCTGCAAAACAATCCTCCTTTTATGTAGATAACATATAGTCAAAGTAGCCGTCAATTCGGATCAGTATTTTTCTTTACAACTCGGGCTAATGTTGTTAATTAAGTTTTTAGTAAAAAGAGTTTTTACGAGGCCGTTAATGTCTTCAGAAAGAAAATCCATATTGTGTCCCAATTGCCGCAAGCTGATCAGCATGGACGAGCCTACCTGTCCTTATTGCGGACTTATACGCCCCGGTTTGCACAATACCGCAGGTATCATTCGAAAGATTTTTCTTGGCTCTGATCCGATTAGAACCATTATCTATATTAACATTGCTTTTTATTTTCTATCGCTACTTTTGGATCCGGAAGGAATTTTGGCCGGCGGCGGTTCTTTTAGTTTCTTGTCACCGTCAAATCAAAGCCTTTTTTTATTAGGAGCAAGCGGCACCATCCCCGTAATCCAGGCTCATCGTTTTTGGACTTTAATTTCCGCCTCGTTCCTGCACGGCGGAATTCTGCATATTGCCTTCAACATGATGGCGTTATACCAACTGGGACCATTTGTTTTGCGGGAATTCGGGTTTCATCGCTTTATCAATCTATATATTATTACCGGAGCCTGTGGTTTTGCGGCTTCCGTCCTGTTCGGCGTTCCCTTCACCATCGGAGCTTCCGCCAGTATCTGCGGATTAATCGGCGCCATCATATATTACGGCAAAAGCCGCGGCGGCTCTTACGGAGAAGCCATATATAAACAGGCAATGGGCTGGGTCGTAGGGTTAATATTCTTCGGATTAATATTCCCCGGCATAAATAACTGGGCGCACGGCGGCGGAATATTATCAGGAATACTCCTGGCGTTCCTGATGGGCTATAACGACAATAAACAGGAAAGTGCCTGGAGCAAGCTTTTGGCCTATGCCTGCATCCTGCTTACGGCGGTAATTTTAATCTGGGCGGTCATCTCTTCATTGCTGATTGGCAGAGGAATCGCGATATAGTAAAATTAAAAACAATAAGGAGCATTATTGAATGTCCGATCAATCAACTTCCCCCCAGCCGACGCTGCAAGCTGGTGATGAATTACATGGATTTAAAGTTTTGCGCGTGGAAGCATTTCCCGAAATACGAATTACCGCTTACGAAATCGAGCACAAAAAGACCGGCGCCAAAGTTCTGCATCTGCACTCGTTGGACCGTGAAAATTTATACGCGATTGGTTTTCGTACTCCGCCGGCTGATTCGACGGGACTGCCGCATATCCTGGAACATTCCGTGCTGGCGGGCTCCGAAAAATATCCGCTTAAAGACGTTTTTAAAGAATTGATCCGTTCAACACTGCAAACTTTTATCAACGCTTTCACTTATCCGGACAAAACGATTTATCCGGTAGCGAGTCAGATAAAAGCCGATTTTTTCAACCTGGCCCGTGTTTATACTGATTTAGTGCTGAATCCGCGCATGCTTAAGGAAACTTTTTTACAGGAAGGTCACCACCTTGAATTTTCCGTGCCGGATGATTTATCCAGCGACCTGATTATTTCCGGCATAGTTTACAATGAAATGAAGGGGGCATACTCATCTCCTGATTCGTTGATGTATAAAGCTATACAGGAAAATCTCTACCCCGACAGCGTTTATGCCTTTGATTCCGGCGGCGATCCCGATGTGATTCCCACACTCACGTATGAACAGTTTCGGGAATTTCATCGCTCTTATTATTCACCGACCAACGCGCGATTTTTTATTTACGGTGATATCACGACCTCCGAGCATCTCGCATTTCTCGCCGAAATGCTTACCGGTTTTTATCGCGTGGAAATAGACTCTTCTATCAAAAGCCAGAAACGTCTGACGGCATCCCGCACTATCCGGAGTACTTATCCCATAGGAAAAGATGAACCGATCGATCATAAAACGATGGTAAACATCGCTTGGATGATGTCCGATAACGCCGACTATGAAACTTCACTTATTTTGGAAATCATCGCCGCGCTTCTTGTGGGCAGCGCGGCCAGTCCTTTGCGCAAAGCGTTGATTGATTCCGGTTTGGGCGAAGATCTCTCCCCGATAAGCGGCATTGAAGCTGACTTGAAGCAGTTAATGTTTTGCGCAGGCCTAAGAAATACGCAAAGTTCGGACGTGCAAAATATTGAACAGTTGATTTTTGATACAATAAAAATTATTGTGGCCAATGGTTTTGATAAAGAACTAATCGAAGGCGTCCTGCATCAAATCGAATTTCACGGCAAAGAAATAGTTCGCGGCTCTTACCCTTACGGCATTTCTTTAATGGGCAATGTGTTTCAGACATGGCTCTATGACGGCGATCCCTTAATCGGATTGGATTTTTCCCGGATAATTGAAGATATTCGGCGGCGTTGGACAGATAATCCGCAAATATTCCAAAAGATGACAAAGCTTTGGTTTTTAGATAATCCCCATCGCCTCCTGGCGATTATGGAACCGGATGCCGATTTCAACGAAAAGAAAGAAAAAGCTTATCAGGATAAAATGGCCGAATTGAAATCATCGCTGACAGAAAGAACATTGGCGCAAATAAACGCTCAGGCGGCCCAGTTGAAGAAATTTCAATCGGAACCGGATTCGCCGGAAGCCGCGGCAACTATACCAAAATTAAAGCTCGAAGATATTCGGCAATCAATAGAAACAATTCCGACACAGAACGCTTTGATCGGAGGTGTACCAACCCTCGAGCATGACCTGTTTACCAACGGCATTGCTTATGTGGATCTGGTATTTGATATCGCGCATGTGCCGGAAAACCTTCAAACATATCTTCCGCTTATGGGCAAAATCATTACCGGAATGGGAGCCGCCGGTTTCACTTATGAAGAGATAGCCAAGCGCATCGCCCTGAAGATGGGTGGCTTTGGCTATGATCTGGCCACTGGCTTTTCCGCAGACGCCGGTACAAGCTGGCAAAAGATGGTTTTTTCTTTTAGTACGCTTTACCGCAATTTTCCGGAAGCGATAAATATTGTCAGCGATATTATTTTCGCCGGCGATTTGAGTCAGGAAGCGCGGATGCGAGATTTGATCTCCGAGAGAAAGAATAATTTGCAAGCGGCAATCGTCCCTTCCGGCCACCTTTTTGCTAAAATGGCGGCAGGCGCGGCGCTTACCCTTCCGGCATACCGGGATGAACAATGGCATGGCCGCACACAACTAAAATTTGTGCAAAATACAGCCAATGATTTCGACTCGGCAAAACAAGATTTGCGCGAAAAGCTGGAAGCGTTACAAAAAATTTTATTTAACAAAGAAAACCTGGTCATCAATGTAACTGCCGAGGTTAATGGGTTGAAAATTGCAGAAGAAAATATTTTAAACTTTTTGGATAAACTGCCGTCAGCAACAATGGCACGGATGGAAACAAAACCTGCTCTGGCTCCCATATCTGCCGGCATTTCCATACCCGCGCAGGTGTCTTATGTTGCCTATGTCTTGCCAGCGCCTGCTTATATTGATCCGGCTTCCGCTCTGTTGATGATCTCCGCCAAAGAACTATCCAACAATTATCTTTACAAGTATATCCGTGTGCAGGGCGGAGCTTATGGCGGAATGTCTTCTTTTGATTCATCGCTGGGACTGTTTTCTTTTCTTTCCTATCGCGACCCGCACATTGTGGAAACACTGCAAGTATTCAAAGACGCGCAAGCTTTCTATTCCCAAAATGAAATTCCCACCGGGGAGATGGAAAAGGCAATCATCAGCACCATTGGCATGCTGGATAAACCATCAGATCCGGCAGGCCGCGGCCATATTGCCTTGATGCGCAGTTTTTCCGGAATAAATGACGATATGCGGCAAAAATTTAGAAACGATATTTTGTCCGCTACTCCGCGGAAGTTAAAAGATACTTTAGTTGATTATTTTTCTGAAGCCGCAAAATCAGCGGCTGTGGCCGTATATTCCGCTCCGGAAAAGTTAAAAGAAGCCAATAACAGGCTGGAAGAAAAACTTGTGATGGAACATCTTTTTGAACCATAGATCAGGATCGCTAACTCCCGCAATAAGAAACGGCGGTTAAAATAATCTTTAACCGCCGCACGCATTAAACTATTCCGGACAAATTTTTTACTTGAACAGAATCACGGATATGAACTCCAAAGCAAGCTTTCGAGTTTCACAAATAAGTTACTTATACCATTTCTAAATCAAAGATGATATCGAGGCGACGAGGCGTATTATGTATACGTTGAGGAAGCCGACGACGCTGCCAACAAAGACAGCGCTTTGATTTAAAAATGGTGTTATTTTTCAGAAACACTTAGACGCACTATCGCCCGGGCCAACGCAGCACGCATTTTTTCGTATTCGACATCATCTTTGGCTATCTGCGCCAGGCGGGCTTCCGCGTTATCTTTCGCTTTCAGAGCCCTGTCTTTATCAATATGGTCAGACCTTTCAGCTGTTTCAATCAGAATTGTAACTTTATTGGCGGTAACTTCCGCGTAACCGGTATTGACCGAATAATGGGCTTTTTTGTTGTCTTGAATGAAATTCAACTCGCCAATATCCACGGAACTTAAAAATGCTTCATGACCGCGCAATACGCCGAATTCACCTTCCGTACCTGGGATGGTAACTTCTTCCACCTTGCCCGAAAAGGTCATCTTTTCCGGAGTTACAATTTCCAACATCAATTCATCCGCCATTTACTTTCTCCAACTACAATTTATTGAGCAATCTTTTTGGCTTTTTCCACAGCTTCTTCAATACCGCCGACCATCCAGAAAGCCTGCTCAGGCAGATCATCGTGTTTGCCTTCTAATATCTCTTTGAAGCCTCTTACTGTATCCGCGACGGAAACAAATTTGCCTTCTGTTCCCGTAAACTGCGCAGCAACGAAGAACGGCTGTGACAGGAATCTTTGAATCTTTCTTGCCCTGCTGACGGTCTGCTTGTCGCCCTCAGAAAGTTCATCCATACCCAGAATGGCAATGATATCCTGTAAGTCTTTATATTTTTGCAGAGTCACCTGCACCTGCCGGGCAACTGCATAGTGCTCCTGACCCAAAACATTTGGATCAAGAATACGCGATGTAGAATCCAGAGGATCCACTGCGGGATAAATACCGAGTTCCGCGATCGGACGGGACAAAACAACGGTTCCGTCAAGATGCGCAAAAGTGGTTGCCGGCGCCGGGTCAGTCAAATCATCAGCGGGAACGTAAACACACTGAACTGCTGTGATCGAACCTTTGGTTGTGGAAGTAATGCGTTCCTGCAATTCGCCCAAATCTGTCGCCAGTGTCGGCTGATAACCGACTGCGGAGGGCATACGTCCCAGCAGAGCGGAAACTTCCGAACCGGCCTGAGTGAAACGGAAAATGTTGTCAACAAATAAAAGCACGTCCTGACCTTCGATATCGCGGAAATATTCCGCCTCCGCCAAAGCCGTCAGAGCTATTCTTGCTCTGGCTCCTGGAGGCTCGGTCATCTGTCCGTAAATCAAAGCACATTGTTTAATAACGCCGGATTCTTTCATCTCCAGATAAAGGTCATTTCCTTCACGGGTCCGCTCACCAACACCCGCAAAAACTGAAATTCCACCGTGGTGCATAGCAATATTGTGGATCATTTCCATCATAACAACTGTTTTGCCAACGCCAGCGCCCCCGAACATACCCATCTTACCACCACGGGGGAAAGGAACCAGAAGATCGATAACCTTAACGCCTGTTTCCAGAACGTGAACAGATGTATCCTGCTCCATAAATGTCGGTGATAGACGATGAATAGGCATTGAAGTCTCAGCGTTAATCGGTCCGAGTCCATCCACAGGACGACCTACAACATTTAAGATTCTGCCGAGACATGCTTTTCCAACTGGCGCCATGATCGGAGATCCGGTATCTTTTGCTTTCATTCCGCGAACAAGACCGTCGGTAATATCCATAGCGATGCAACGGACAACATTGTCTCCCAGATGCAGCGAAACTTCAACAACCAAATTATCTTCCTGATCATCAATGGCAGGATTAGTAATTGTGATTGCATTTAAAATACTGGGCAACTTCCCCTCTTCAAAGGCCACGTCAACAACCGGTCCGATAACTTGAACAATTTTTCCTATATTCATAACTATCTCCTTACAAATAGTCGTATTAACGAATTTGATCTTTGGCAACTTGCCGTAAAATATTTATCCCTTCGCTAGAGCTTCAGTACCACCGACAATGTCCATCAACTCTGCCGTAATCGCCGCTTGTCTTGCCTTGTTCATCTTTAAGGTCAATGATTTGATTATATCTTCGCAGTTGCTAGTGGCATTATCCATTGCCGCCATCCTTGCACCGTTTTCACCGGCCGACGTTTCCAGAAGAGCACGAAAAACCAAAACATGAACATACATGGTTAAAAGCTTCTTTAACAAAATTTCCTCAGATGGTTCATACGAATAATCCAGTTTTTTGTCGGCATCGACATCAACATCTTGTCCAATGGAGGGCAAAGGAAATAACCTTATTATTGTTGGTCGCTGCACGGAAACATTAACGAATTGATTATAAATCAAGTAAAGCTCATCATACTCTTCCTTGATAAACGGGGCTATCACATCATCCGAAATAGAAACCGACAGGGTCATATCAAATTTACTTAAAATATCAACCCATTGCCCAATAATGTTCGCCTTCTTACGAAAATAATCCCTTCCCTTGCGTCCAACGCTAAGTAAAGAGATTTCTTTCCCCTCACTGCTTTTATCTTTTAAAAATCTTTCTGTTGCCTTGATCAGGTTGGTATTGAAACCGCCGCAAAGGCCACGATCAGAAGTCATGCAAACTACCCGAATTTTTTTCGGATCGCGGACAGCCAAAAGCGGATGAGACATGGTATTCACACGCAAGGCCAAACTATTGAGCACGTCCATAAACTTGCCTGCATACGGACGGAAGTTCTCCATCCTTACTTGAGAGGACTTAAATTTCGACGCAGCTACCATGTTCATAGCACGTGTGATCTGCTTCGTTTTTTGAACGGCGCTTACTTTTCTTTTTATATCTTTGAGCGAGGCCACTACAAAATTCTCCCAACGAATTAATTATTAAAATTATTCTGCAACAAAAACAGAATCAAATGCTGTCATCAGCTCTTTCATTTTCTTTTCCAATTCCGGCGATATTATTTTCTTTTCTTCAATTTCCTTCATTACATCCGGATACTTGCTTTCCACAAAACTCAGCAGTTGCTGCTCATAGACACGGACTTTTTCAACTTCATATTTATCGATAAAGCCTCTGGTGCCAGCAAAAAGGATTACAACTTCCTGAGAAAGAGACATAGGCACAAACTGAGGCTGCTTGAGTAATTCCACCAAACGCACACCACGATCCAACTGCGCCTGCGTTGATTTATCAAGATCGCTACCGAACTGAGCGAAGGCCGCTAATTCGCGGTATTGTGCCAGATCAAGTTTTAGAGTTCCGGCGACCTGCTTCATGGCTTTAACCTGCGCCGCGCCACCTACTCGGGATACCGACAAACCAACATTGATTGCCGGACGAATGCCGGAGAAGAATGAACTTGGTTCCAGATAAACCTGACCATCAGTAATGGAAATAACATTTGTCGGAATGTAAGCCGAAACGTCACCGGCCTGAGTTTCAATAACAGGCAGAGCTGTCAATGATCCGCTACCCAGTTCCTTGCTTACACGACAAGCTCTCTCGAGCAAACGGGAATGGTTATAAAAAATATCGCCAGGATACGCTTCACGTCCTGGAGGACGGCGCAGCAACAGTGAAATCTGACGGTAAGCTACAGCCTGTTTGGAAAGATCGTCGTAAATAATTAATGCATCCTCACCTTTATCACGGAAATACTCGCCGATAGAGCAACCGGCATAAGCGGCAATATACTGCAAAGTTGCCGGGTCACTGGCACAACCGGCCACGACACAGGTATACGACATAGCATCATGCTTTTTTAGATTTTCCACAACCTGCGCCACGGTAGATTTTTTCTGCCCGATAGCAACATAGATACATTTAATTCCGGTATCTTTTTGTCTGATGATTGAGTCTACGCAAATTGCCGTTTTACCAATCTGGCGGTCACCGATAATAAGTTCACGCTGTCCGCGGCCAATTGGTGTCATGGCATCGACAGCTTTCAATCCTGTGTACATGGGTTGATTAACTGGCTGGCGTTTAATAACTCCGGGAGCAACCATTTCAATACGGCGGAACTCATTGCTTTCAATCGGTCCCTTGCCATCAAGTGGTGTGCCAGTTGCATCAATTACACGTCCCAGCAATCCTTCACCAACCGGCACTTGTGCGATCTTGCCGGTTCTCTTGACGATGTCGCCTTCTTTGATATGAGTAACTTCACCTAAAACCGCAACACCGACATTGTCTGCTTCCAGATTAAGAACCATGCCCAAAATGCCGCCGGGAAATTCCAGAAGCTCCATCGCCATTGCATTCTGTACGCCGTATACTCTGGCAATACCATCACCAACGGATAAGACAGTTCCTGTTTCGCTTATATCCAGCTTTTTTTCATAGCTTTTTATTTGCTCAGAAATAATTTGACTAATTTCTTCCGCTTTAATTGTTTCCATGCCCTATCTAGCCTCCCCTAAGAGATTCCTCATATTGTTCAATTGATTTTTGATGCTGCCATCGTAAAGTGTATCGCCAACCCCAAGAACTATACCACCCAACAGGCTGGGATCATTTTCTACAAATAATTCAACTTGCCGGCCGGTTAACTTCTCCAGACTGGAGTTGATGTAACTTTGCATTTTGCTGGAAAGAGGAAATGCTGTTTTTAAATCTACCCTTACTTTTTTAAGCACTTCATCCATTAATTGGCGATAGCAGATGACTATGTCATGCAGAATATCGATCCTTTTTTTATCCACCAATAATTTTAAGAAACTTATGGTCATGCCGGATAACTGCAATTTGCCAATTATACTTTCCACAACACCTTTCTTGCTTCCCTGCTCAAAAACCGGATTAGCCAAAAAGTCGCTTAAAGCTTTGTTTTGAGCAATAATCGATGCAAACTGATTAAGCTCTTCATAATAGCGCTCTATCTGTTTTCCCTCAGTTGCAATTTCAAAAAAAGCACGCGCATAACGTTTGGAAATATTGCTGATCAATTTCTTATTACCACCTTATCCATATATTCTTTAACCATTACCTCGTGATCCTGTGCTGTAATGCTTCGTTTAAGAATTTCTTCAGCCATTTGCACCGACAATTGAACTGCCTGCGCCTTCAGCTGGTCTGACGCCCCCTTTAACTCCTGCTCAATGCGCATACGGGCATCTTCTTTCATCTTTATAGCGGCTTTTTCGGCATCTTCAATAATCTTTTGTTTTTCGGTAATACCCTGAGCCTTAATCATCTCAAAAATACCGTCAATTTCCACTGAGGCTTTATCGATTTTCTCCGAATATTCACGGTATTTTTTTTCGGCTTCTGCCTTTTTTTCTACCGATTCTTCAAGAGTTTTCTTAATCTCCGCACGACGCCCGGAAAAAAATTCTTTTATCTGGGCAGCTAAAAGCCAATAAAGCAAACCAACCAACACAATAAAATCAAAAGTCTTCTTGCCTAAATCAATCCACTCTTTGGAATCGTGACCACCCTCACCTTCAGCGGCAGCAAAAGCAATACTGATTGAAATTAGAAAGATAAACAACGTAAAGAAGAAAATCTTTTTTTTCATTGTACCGGCCTCCCCAACACTTTCCGGGCAATCTCCAAAGATAATTCCTTGGAATGGCTATCCAAAATTAGCTTGGCCTTTTCAACTTCCTTATCCATTTTTTGCTGAAATTCCCGCGCAATGACAGGTATTTCATTGCGAACAACATCAATTATGTTTTTAGCCTGATTTACGCCTTCTTGAATTATTTCTTTTTTTAGTTCCGAGCCTTTAATTTTGGCTTGTTTTAATTTTTCCTCATATTCAGCAACTCTTTTTTCTACTGATTCATTAAAGAGCTTAATTTCGTTTTCCGACTCTTCAAGTTGTTTTTTGCGTCTTTCAATTATGGATAAAATTGGTTTGTAAAGCAGGATATTAAGTACAAACATTAAACTCAGGAATAAACCCATTTGGATCAGAAGGGTATAATCAGGAATGACTGCAACCAGTGACTTTTGTTCAGCGCCAAAAGCAACACTAATTGAAATTAGAAAGAAACTGAAAAAGGTAAAGAAGGAAAGCAGTTTTTTCATTTGTTTATCTCCTGCATGTTTTATAAAAACCAACGGGCAAAACATTTGTTTACTTGTCAGTTTTTATCAATATGCATAACTTCAAATGCATGAAGTTTTTCATTCAATACTGTTTTGAATAATCTAATAACAGAAAGGATGGAAAACCTTACTCTTGATACTCAAAACCTCGGGTTACTAATCATAACATTATTTGCTTGTCAAGCATTTTCTGACCGTCAGTCTAAATTTTTTTAATTACTGTATTTTTTACAATAATAATATAATGTTAAAAGCAATTAGTGCGGCTGTATTTGAATGACTTCTCATAAGGTCTGTCTGCAGGTTTAGCTCACGATAAATCTGCTTGATGAACGTCCTTTTTCTTCTCCACTTCCTCAGCCATATGAGCTCTACCATCAAAAAAAGCGCCTTCTTCCATGATAAACACCGGTGTGTGAACATCGCCCCAAAATTTGCCTGTGGGGTGTATATTAATTTTTTCTTTTACTTCAATGTTGCCTTGCACATCACCACTTATGTAAATACTTTTGACCTCAATGTCTGCCTTAACCAGCGCGCCTCCTCCAACGACTAATGATCCTTGTCCAAAAATTTCTCCTTGAAAATTGCCATCGATGCGAACAGATCCGTTAAAGATAAGTTTACCGATAAATTCTGCGCCCTGGCCTAAAAAAGCTTTAATTTCTTCGCTTTCTTTCTTTTTTTCCCACACGGCATCCCCCTTATGGTTTTTTATATCAAATTATATTAATCAATTTGCCTCTTTCAACAACGCTTTCGATTACCTTATACTTATCGGATATTAATCCCGCGGCTTGGAATCCCCCGGCTTCAGCCGGGGGATTAATGCGGTGTAACCCGCGGGAGGTCTCATTATTGTAGGGAGCCTCCGGCTCCTGCCGGAGGTGGCTACACTTACTAGCGCTGCAAAATAAATCTGCGCGCACTTACATTCATTAATATTCCTATCGCCGCCATTAAAGAAAGCATCGCAGACCCGCCGTAACTTAAAAAAGGGAGCGGAATGCCAACAACCGGCAATATTCCTAAAACCATTCCTATATTGATAAAAACTTCCCACGAAATAAGAGCAGTTATTCCGAATGCTATTATTGTGCCTAATAAATCTCTGGCTTGCAAGGCAATTTTTATTCCCCAAAAAATAATAGCCATAAACATGATGATCAAAATCAGGCCGCCAACAAAGCCCCACTCCTCAGCAAAAACAGAAAAGACAAAATCGGTTTGCTGCTCAGGTAAAAATTTTAACTGGGTTTGGGAACCACTTAAAAAGCCCTTGCCGAAAATTTCTCCAGAACCGACAGCAATCATTGACTGGATGATATGATAACCGGCACCTAAGGGATCGTTTTCGGGATTAAGAAATGTAATTAATCTGTCTTTTTGATAATCTTTTAAAAAATGCCAGCCAATGGGAATTAATATCAAAACACCGGCCAAAGCGATGATCAAAGATTTCCAATCAACTCCAATAAAAAAAACAATGGAAATGAAAATAATAATTAAGATTAGCGCTGTGCCTAAATCCGGCTGCTTTAAAATCATCAAAAAAGGAACGAAAACGATTAAAAAAGGAACGAAGAGCTCTTTTAATTTATAAGGTTCATTGGATTTGTGATCATCAAAATAACGCGCTAAAGTAATTATTATCACCAGTTTCATTAATTCCGAAGGCTGAAGGGCAAAGCCACCGCCACCAAGCCACCGCTGTGAGCCATGTGCTGCATAACCAAAAAGATACACAAACACTAAAAGCGCGATAGAAATACCGTAAATTACATAAGCGCCCTGAATAATTACACGGTAATCGATGAAAAAGATAATCATCATGAAAATTAATCCCAGTGCAATCCATTGAATTTGCTTTAGGTAAAGAGGGAATTGTCCTTCACTGGCACTAAAGCCCGTAGAATAGATATTTAAAATGCCGATCACACAAACGGAGAGCACGAGCGCTAGAAGCGTCCAGTCAAAATGCTGAAAAATGCGACGATCAAATTTTAAAAAAATCATGAGACTTCCTTCGCTTTAGTAACAATCATTAAAACAATCACGGGTATTAAACCCTCAGCTTCGCGGAATAATTTCCAATAGCCTTTGGCTATTGGATAGCCCCGCGTCGCTTCGCTCCTGGGATCAATTCCATTTACGCTTCAAATTTCGTTTCACTCATTTTCAGCGTAGGTCATTGATTCGACCGCCAAACCTCAGTGCGCTTCGCTTCTGAAGTTTGGGACTCATTATGACTTTCTCTTCCTGCTAGTCAGCGAGTGTCAAATCCCCCGCCGCTTTGCTTCGGGGATAATTCCACTTACGCTTCAAACTTCGCTACATTCGTTTTACCACGGCGCTACGCGCCTGGTATAGTTCGCCTTACGCTTCAAACTTCACATCGTTCGTTTTCAGCTTGGCTCACTGTCAGCGAGTGTCATTAAAGTTAATGGTTTACTTTATTTACCGGCTGGCTTTGCGCCATAACTTGCGGTTGTTTATTTTTTTTCTTTCCTTCAAAATACGCAGTTAATATCTTATGGGCGACTGGAGCGGCAACCGCACCGCCGCCGCCGGCATTCTCCAAAATCACCGCGACAGCTATCTCCGGATTTTTGAGCGGAGCGTAACAAACAAACAAAGCGTGATCTTTGTAAAAAGCGCCTATTTTTTTCATGCGGCGCGCTTTTTCATTTTCGGGCAATCCAAGGACTTGTGAAGTGCCTGTTTTGCCGCAAACATCGATATTTAACATTCTGGCGGCGTGACCGGTGCCCCCGGGTTCATTAACTACTCCCCATAAAGCACTGTTTAAAATCTCAACAGTTTTGGGACTTAATTTTAATTCCCCCCTTTTTTCCGGCAGAAATTCTTTATATATTTTTCCGTCCGTTGACTCGATATATTTTACTAAACGCGGCCGCCATAAAGTACCGCCATTGGCGAAAGTACTGAAGGCGTTAGCTAATTGCAGAGGGGTTGTCAAATTAAATCCCTGCCCAATCGATATGGATATAGTCTCCCCCATCTGCCAGGCACTTTTTCTCCTCTTTAATTTCCATTCTTTTGTTGGTATCAATCCGCTTTTTTCACCAGGTAAATCAATGCCGGAAGCCTCTCCCAGACCAAAACGTTTTGCATACTCAGCTATCTTGTCCACTCCCAACATTTTCCCCACTGTATAAAAATAAACATCACATGACTCAACAATGGCTTGATGGAGATTAACCCAACCGTGACCATGTTTATTCCAACAACGATAAGTTCTGTTACCGAGGGTAAAGGACCCCTTGCAAAGTACTTTAGTATCGGGAGTAATGATGCCCTCTTCCAATGCCGCAGCGGCAACGATTAGCTTGTAAGTTGAACCGGGAGGATATTGCCCGGAAATTGCCTTGTTGGATAAAGGAGACAATGGATTATTTTGCAGCTTGTCCCATTGATCATAAGAAATTCCGCTGTTAAACAAGTTAGGATCAAAAGAAGGCGAACTGAACATGGCCAGCACCGAGCCATCGCGTGTATCCAAAACAACGGCCGCTCCGGCTCTGCCTTCAAAGGCCTCTCCCACGGCCTTTTGTAAGTCAGCGTCTATGGTCAAAACGAGATTGTAACCGGAAACAGGATCATTACGTCCTAAATTTTTAATTTCTTTTCCGTAAACATTTACTTCAACCAGTTCCGCTCCGCGACGGCCGCGAATGTAGGCGTCGAAAAACTTTTCCAAACCATGCTTCCCTAAAATATCACCGTAGGCATATTCGTCATTACTCTTTTCCATGTCCTCTTGACTGATTTCTCCCGTGTACCCGATAATTGGAGCCAGCATTTCTCCGTCCAGATACAAACGAACCGGTGAAACATCAATATATATGCCCGGCAAATTCAGCGCATTGGTTTCGACGAGAGCAACTTTTTCCATGCTCACATTTTTTTCTAATTTGATCGGTGAATATGGTTTCGCGGTTTTAGAAATAGACTGATCATAAGAAAACTCCAGAGATTTACTTTTATAGATGTCTTTAAGTTTCTCCACCGATAATTCGCTACCCTTAACTTTGCTGGGTATGTAAATCACATCAAATGAAGGCCTGTTATCCACCAGAACGATACCATTTCTGTCCATGATCAGGCCGCGCAAAGGCTTGATTCTCCGAAAACGGACAGAGTTATTTTCCGATTTTTGACTAAATTCTGTTCCCTTGACGACTTGTAAATAACCCAATCTAACAATTAGAATAGAAATGGCGATCACTAATAAGGCGACGACGATTTTTATTTTCTGCCGAAATTCGACCGGTTCCTGTCCGCTTAGCAGGCTATACCGCTTTTCCATAGAAAGATACCTCTACCCGACGCATCAGGTAAAAAAATACGGGAGCAAACAAGCTGACAATCAAAACCTGCGGCAAAAAAACAAAATACATATTTACTAATACGTCAAATTTAAAAGCTAAATAATAAAATAAAATCACCATAAGCTCTTTCAGAAAAGCGCAAAAGAAACTAAACAAGGCAATAATATATATTTTTTCGGTAGCCAGCCGGCCCGAAGCAAAAAATGAACATAAAAAAATGACAACATAAATAAAAGTGAATAACCCAAGCACCGAACCCGAAACGCAATCAAATACAAATCCAAGAACAAATGCCAGTATTGATCCTCTAATTAAATCAAGACGAAATCCGGCATAAATAACAACAATTAACGATAGTTCGAACACCAACCGGCCGGAAAAAATTATATCGGTAATAGTTGATTGCAATATTACTAATAATATTGATAAAAATGGTAGTACTAAATAATAAAGCATTGTTATTTAATTTTATTTTCCTCGGAAACTAAAATTAATATTTCCTCCAATTTAGAAAAATCAACGAACGGAGCAACATTAATTTTCAAAAAAAGACCGTCATCCTGCCGGTCAACATGACTGACTTGACCAATCAGCAAACCCTTGGGAAATACACCGCCCATGCCGGAAGAAACAATAACGTCTCCTTCTTTAACGTCCTGAGTTTTAGAAATATATTTCAATATAAGCCCGCGTGGACCTGCTCCACTGATAATGCCCTGTGTCCGTGTTCGCTGCACAATCGCGCCAACGTTACTGTTTTCATCAATAAACAATAATACTTTAGAAGCATGCCAGGAAACATCAATCAGGCGGCCGATTAATCCCGGGGGCGCAATGACCGGCATGCCGGTTTTCAGGCCATGAACCGCACCTTTATTGATCAATATCGTTTTAGAAAGCGCAGCCTGCTCTCTACCAATAACCCGCGCGGAAATAAAATGGTAATCATAATCATCTGTAAGAGATAGAAGCTTCCTCAGTCTTTGCGCTTCAAGATAACCCTCTTGATATAAAATTAGAGTCGATTTGAATTCGTTAATTTTATTTTTTAAATTTTTATTTTCTTCTTTAATCCCGACCAGAAGAACATAGCGCAGCCAGGCATCCTTTATACCTGTGACGGAAGCGCTCAAAACTTTTTGCACAGGCGCAACCGCTTCTAATACAATTTTTTTGAAGAAACTTCCATCCGCCCCATACTTCAAATTATAGGAAAACATAATCAGGGCCATGATAAGAAGAGTAACGATGAAGATAGCTGTCTTGTATTTCCTTAAAAAAAACATTTTTTACCCAATAGGAAAATAATGCATCCCGCGACTTGTAATCCCCCGGCTCCAGCCTGGGGAGGAATGCGCCGTAACTCGCGGGAGGTTGCTTTATCCTCTGCTTCGCGGGATAATTCAACTGCAAGCTTCAGTGCACTTTGTTTCTGAAGCTTGGGTTTCATTATTATTAGGGAGCCTCCGGCTCCCCTGCAGGAGGGGGCTCCACTAACGCTGCATCGAACGCTATCTGCTGGATATAGATTGTATTATGCCCCGAATGTTTTTTATACTTGAAGAGCAATATCTTTGAGCACATTGAGTTGATCTAGCGCCATGCCTGCACCTCTGGCCACAGCGGACAGAGGATCATCCGTAATAGTTATAGGCAATCCGGTTTCTTCTCTGATAAGGATGTCAATATTTTGCAGTAGGGCTCCACCACCTGTAAGTACGATGCCACGATCAACAATATCACCGGCAAGTTCCGGTGGGGAGTTTTCCAAAGTGTCTTTAATTGCGTCAACAATAAAGATGACCTGTTCGTTGATGGCCTCCCTGATTTCTTCCGAATTAGTTTCAGTGATTTTGGGAATTCCCGAAATCAAATCACGCCCCTTTATGGAACCAATTTTAATTTCTTCAAAAGGATAAGCGCAGCCAATCTCAATTTTGATAATTTCCGCTGTTCTTTCTCCGATAAGTAAGTTGTGTTTCCGCTTCATATACTGAACGATTGCCTCATCTATCTTATCACCGGCAACTCTCACAGATTTCGAATACACAATTCCGGCAAGGGAAATAACGGCAACTTCCGTCGTCCCGCCGCCAATATCTACCACCATTGAACTTGTTGGTTCGGAAACCGGCAAACCGGCGCCGATAGCTGCAGCCATCGGCTCTTCAATCAGGTAAATTTCTCTGGCACCAGCCGATTCCACTGCCTCGCGTACGGCGCGTCTTTCCACTTGCGTTATCCCTGACGGCACGGCAACAATAATTCGTGGCCGCACCAAAGACTTGCGGTTATGGACACATAAAATGAAATGTTTCAACATTGCTTCAGTTATATCGAAATCGGCAATAACACCGTCGCGCATCGGCCTGATGGCAACAATATTTCCCGGAGTACGCCCCAGCATGTTTTTAGCTTCATTGCCTACAGCAAGCACCTTTTTTGTTCCTCTTGAGTCTTGATGCACGGCTACAACAGAGGGTTCATTTAGAACTATTCCCTTACCTTTGACATAAACAATTGTATTGGCAGTACCAAGATCAATAGCAAGATCGTTGGAAAATTTTCCTAAAACATAATCAAATAGCATTTATCCTCCCGTATTTTCACGAATTTAAGATAATGACTTTTCCACAGAGTTATTTTCTATACCGTATTTCATTATCCTAATCAACGCCTTTTTAAATTATGTTTGCATTTTGCAAATGACTATAATAATAAAGTAAAAGTTTTATTTGTTGTTGGACAAATTCATTATCCTTTCGAGGTGCTTTTATGTTGAGATTTTTTCGTAAACACGCGCGTGGCTGGTTCATGATTGCAATTATAGGAATCATCATTATTGTCTTTGTTCTTTACTTCGGTTCCAACAGAGGCAATAACACCGCAAATGCAATTGCCACAATCGATAAAAAAATAATCAGCGATGCAGAATTTCGTAACGAATATGGAAAATTGTTGGATAGGGCCCAGCTTAGCTTGGGCGCGAAGCTTACTCCGGAAATACTCAAGAAGATGGATCTCAAACGACAAGCGTATAATGATTTGCTGAATCGGCAGATTATAATTGCTAAGGCCGAGGATTTAAAGATTCAAGTTTCCGATGAGGAATTAAGAAATATGCTCATGTCGGTTCCGGCATTGCAAACAAACGGTGTATTTGATGAACGCAAATACCAGCAAGCACTTCGCTATATTAAACTTTCCGCCGAAGATTTCGAAGCTCTCCAAAAAGCCGATCTAATTACGAATAAAATTGAAACTATTGTACGTGAAGGCATTAAAATTTCTGATCAGGAAATTTACGACTTGTATGCTTTGCAGAACCAAAAAATTAACGTTAATTTTGTGCAAATTTCCGGTAAAGATATCAAAAAGAAAATTACTCCGACCCAAACCGAATTGGAAGACTATCTGAAGCGTAACAGTAATTTATTTCGTATCGCCGAACAGATGAAATTTAAATATATATTTTTCGCGGGCGATTCTTTTTCGCCAGATATCAGTGATTCCGATGTTAGAAGCTATTACGTGAGCTACAAAGATAAATATAAGACGAAAGACGGCAAACAATTACCGTTGGCCGATGTTAAGAGCACCATAGTTAAAGAATTAAAGAAAACAAGGGGAATGCAAAGCGCTTACGTTGAGGCGAAAAAGGCTCATGATATTATTTATCAAGAAGATAAATTTGAGGATTATGGCAATAAAAATAATTTAGAAATTCATGATGTGGAGTTTTTCCCGATTAATAAACCACCGCAGGAATTTACATCCATTAATAATTTTACCACTATAATTTTAGATTTGCAGAAAGACGAAATCAGTAAAGTCTTTGCCGCCGAAAATGGCTATTATCTTTTGAAAGTTATCGATAAAAAACCCGCTTACTTGCCGAAACTGAACACCATAGAAAATGAAGTCCAGAGCCGCTTTATAGAAAGCGAAATGCAAATTCTTGCCGAAAAAGAAGCTAAGTCAATTTTGGATAGTACAAAATCAGGAGAAACTCTCGATAAAATCGCCGCAAAATACGGTTTGAAAGTTAACGAAACAGGGTTCTTCCAGCCAGGGAATTCTATTCCCAAGTTGGGATCTAACCAGGATGTGGCTGAAGTTCTTTTTCAACTCTCGACCAATAAACCGTACGCGGTAAAGCCGCTTTTCATCAATAATACTTATGTAATATTAAAGCTCAAGGATGTGAGTAAACTGGATGGGAAAGACTTTGAAGCAAAAAAAGACCTATATAAAAAGACATTGATTTCCATCAAAAGAGAAGAAGCCATGAAGACATGGTTGGAGGGCAATAAAGCGGCCATGATTAAGGAAAAAAGAATTAAGATTAAAAAACAAGTAGAGGATCTATGATTCGACTTACCAATTTCAACGTGTGACCTCGCGTGACCTTCAGGTTATTAGGTTATACGCTACGCTTTTGAAATTGGAATCTCATTAAAAAGGGAAGAGTTGGCAAAAACTCTTCCCTCTAATCATTGGTGGAGATGAGCGGGATCGAACCGCTGGCCTCTTGAATGCCATTCAAGCGCTCTCCCAGCTGAGCTACACCCCCAATAAGACTTCTTGAATTGAGCAGCCCCCTTAACATGTACATTTATGGCTTGTCAACAGTTTTTAGCTTGACTTTTTGCACCCCGTCTATATAATCGCTGACCGTGCCGGAGTGGTGAAACTGGTAGACGCAGGGGACTCAAAATCCCCCGTTCGCAAGGACATCTCGGTTCGATTCCGAGCTCCGGCACCAATTATAAAAAAGTGATGATTCAAGACCTATCCACCTATTTCCGTACAGATTAGTAAGAAATCAGAGGCATAAGAAAGACGCCTCGCATGATGAATTTAGAGAAGCTCCTTTAGAAAAAACCGAGGGATCTTCGATACGTACTTAAGTTACTGCTTTTTTATTAGTCTGCCTGTAACGTGCAGACATGATTACAGTATTCGACAAGCAAACTTCAGTCGCAGATGACCTTTAGGTTACGCACTCTGCTTCTGAAGCTTGGGTCTCATTAACTTTCCAATTCCGACTTTTGACCTCGTGTAACCTCGCGTGACCTTCAGGTTATTAGGTTATGCGCTTCGCTTTCGCTTCCTTCTTTGGTTGAAGGCCGCAATAAAAGAAATAACTGAATTAATATTTTTCACGTCATCAGACTATTCAACACAAGAAATTTTATGAAATGTTGATATCTCTCTTATAGGGATTTTTTTCTTTAACAATTCTTCAGGAGAATTGTCTTTTAAACAATAAGATTGTTCCAAATAAATATAGACCGGAGACATTTTTGAATTGAATATTTTTGATTCAATCAACATTTCATTAAAAGATTCAAAAATTCCTAAATCTTCTTTAATAAACCCTCTTATCTCCGGAACGGGACTATCTTCTATAGGACTATTCACTATTTCAATATAACCAATGTAGTTTTTATTTTTTTCTACGTCTAAACTCGCTACTGGATTTAAAATAATACTAATATTTTCAAATTCTGAAACTGGAATGCCCCCTCTATAGTAAACATGACTTATTCTATTTGACCCAAATGATGTTGATTTATGTTTTTCCAAAAACGTTGTTAATTTATGTTTTTCTAAAATAACAAAATTAATTGGCAAAGGAGCGTTTATAAGTTTATGAAGCTCCTTCAACATTTCAGGTGACCATGTTGTCGGGAGTCGTTTTTGGTCATCTTGGGACATGATTTTAATCCTTACCTTTCACTTTCAATCATTTTAAACACTCACATCTTATAGTTATTCTCCCATGTAAGGTTTTACGAGTCATCACACTAAGGTTGCCCAGAAAATTAACGATTTCTGATTGAAGAACTAAACCGCTG
>PLGI01000032.1 GCA_003139775.1 Syntrophaceae bacterium
ATTGACGCTTATTCGAAAGGTTGAAAATAAAATTTGACCTCATTTACTGACTTGGTTAAGGAAACTTCTCATCATGAGACCATCGGAGAGTTGCCTGGAATTCACATACATTTACAAAGCTATGAAATCAATACTTTAGATCCTGCTATTACAAGGACAACGGACAGGAGTCTCTGTATGCCCAAAACGGGGATCTGTCTGCTTCCCATGTATGATCCCGCAAATCCGCCGGAGACGGCTGCAAGAGCAAACGTAAGGGCATAGGAGGGGATCACATGATTTCCGCTCACGAAACCCAAGAATCCTGAGCACGAGTTGACCAAAACGAAGAAAGCCGATATCGCGGCAGTCTCCTTATCTCCGGCCCAGCCCATGAGGATGAGGAGCGGGCTAAGAAAAATGCCGCCGCCCACGCCCATGAGGCCGGAGAACAGTCCGAGAATGGCACCCATGAGCAGGGTGAAGGCGGTTGAGGGAAGCCGTATTTCATTTGTCTGCATGACCGGCCGGACAAAAAGCTGAACTGCAGAGAACCAGAGGATAAAGACGACTATGTACTTATATGTATAAGCAGGGAGCACATAGTAGCCGCCGATGTAGGCAAATGGTATGGATGTCAGGGCGAATCGCCAAAACACTGACCATCGGAAATAACCGGCCCGGTAGAATTGGACGGAGGCTATGGTGGAGACCAGGATGTTGAGCACTAGAGCCGTTGGTTTGATGACCATGGGCGTCAAACCGAAGAGTGTCATAGCGGCGATGTACCCTGAGGCACCCCCATGACCGACGCAGGAATAGAGAATAGCCACTATGAAGATACAGAAGATCAGATAGACAAGAATTGATGGGTCCATATACTACTTCGTTTCATTATGATTCATGCTTATTGAATTAGTGGGTTTCGCCAAAGCTTATGCCCATCCTATAGGTAAGGGCCCCTACCCTGGCATACCGGACAGGTCTCTCCGAGATCCGTCCGATACGCCTCACCGCAGGAAGGGCATAAGCCGATACTGGAACTTTTCTTTCCCGGAGATGTGATGTATGAGGACTTCACGGCGACCTTTACCGTACTGTAGATACTCGTACCCGCCCTGTGAAACTCATTGAGTATCTGTTGCTCATCCTGGTCTTTCTTCGGTTTCTCCTTCAAGAACCAGGCCTTGATGGCAGGCCATTCCTGAAGCTTCTTTGCATCGAGATATACCCGGATGCCTTCGCCCGTATACTTGTTGTAGAAGGTGAGCGCGTAGCGACTTGTGTCGACAATCTTGAGCCATCGGTTGCCGATGGTGCACTGGGTAAGAAGCTGCACGGCATCAGGCAAACAATGCTGGCTCTCACAAATTACATCGAAAAACTCGCCTTGAGGGAGGTTGTCCCTGGCAATATCCACCATGATACCGCCCGCCACTATTCCCGGTGCGATACTACCATGGAAAACTTTAATCTTCTCGATGAATTCATCAAAACTGTACTGGCCGATATTCATGCTTTACTCCTGTTTTATAATGCTTGACTCAACCCTCTTCTCCTGACGGGCGAGGGATTTATATTTTGTCAGATATTAATCAGATTGCCTCCACCCGGCAGGGGACATATCGATGTATGGGCGTACCGAACTGGTCCCGGTGCGTGTTTTTGGTTAGGCGGTTCACGTTGGCTCCGTATTTCCTGCCATTATAAACAAGGCCGAAACCATGCGGAATAACCACATGACCAATATGCGCCGTATCCGACACTTCCAACTCAATCTCTTCGGAACCAGCCTCTGTAATCACCCGAACCTGCTGGCCATCAGTTAACTTCAGAGACGCGGCATCGTTTGGATGCATTGCCAATGTGCAGACACGCTTGCCTTCGTTCCAAGCCGGATCGCGCATTAGTGTGTTGGCGTTTGTGGACATATGCCGTCCCGCCATAAGAATCAGCGGGAATTTGGTATCCATGACCAGCGCGGCTTCTTCATTTGCCACGTCCAGGGCTTTCAGTTCGTCGAGGAGTTCCGGAATGTGAAGATTAATTTTTTTGTCCTCGGTTTTGATTTCGGCAAAGTTATTTTCCGGATCGATTTTTCCCACCCAGATGCCTTCGGGGTGGTCGATAATCTGCTGAAAGATTTCCTCACCAAGCGTTGGCCCCGGTTTGAAGCCCGTTCGCGCGGCATTTTCCTGGAAGGATTTGGGTGCGACCTGCAACATACCCCAGAGGGCAGCCAGATGGACGGAGCCCATGGCCTTGCCCAGCGTTTTTCCCAAAATAAAAGGCATGGCCTTTAGAGCTTTGGGTTCCGTCATAGCGTATTCCATTAGAGCATTGGCAAAGGCGGCATGACTTTCGTAGGCTGCCTTGTAAAGACTTTCGGGAATCGGCGGGATAAGTCCCAGCTTGTCGGCGATCCGCAGGTGAATTTCGCCCAGTTCCATCTGTTCTCCGTCCGGTTCAATGATGGGACGCCGCATTTGAAAGTGAATGCCCGGATAGGTCATAGGAAAGAAAGTGCTGTCCCACGATTCATAGCCGGTCCGGGAAGGCAAAACATAATGAGACAGGGCGGCCGTTTCGGTCATGGCCAACTCCGCCGTGACCAGCAGATCGAGGCTGCGGAAAGCGTTTTCATACTCGGTTGTGTCCGCGTAGGAGCGCAGTGGATTGGCATTTGTAACGATAACGGCTCTCAACCGCTCTGGATGATTGGACAGAATTTCTTCCGGCATGACGTTGGGCGGGAAAGAGCCGCAAACTGGAAACGAGTTTGTAGCCACGGTTCGCCAGATTTTAGGGTTTCGTTCATCCGTGTGTGGACCCATGGGCATCATGTGTCCGTTAATGACGTTGCCGCCTTCGGCGCAAAGCCTTCCGCAGATGGCCTGGAGAATGACAATTAAGTAAGAGTTCAGGCCGCTGTGACGGCCCATAAAAATGCCCAGATCATAGCGCAGGGATGACTTGCGAGTAGCGTAAAGACGGCTGACTTCCCGCACCTGATCAAAATCAAGCCCGCAGGTTTTAATGGCGGCGCGGACATCAAAATCATGGAAGAGAGATTTTACCTGTTCGAATCCTGAGGTATGATTTTCCAGATAGGCCTTATTCTCCCAGCCTTCTTTCAGAATGATAGAAATCATCGCCTTGAGAAGCAGGGCGTCCGTGCCAGGACGGATAGGCAGGTGGATGTCCGCAATTTTGGCTGTTTCCGAAAGACGGGGATCGATGACGATGAGCATCTTGTCCGGATCTTTGGCCAGTCGCTGGAGTTGCCGGGGCGCCTGAGGAATCTGATGGCTCTGCATGCCATTCCAGCCCATCACCAGCAGGAGGTCGGTCTGATTCACATCGGGCTGATCATGCAGGTACTGACGACCATGGGTACGTCCGCATACCCAGAAGGCGCCCGCAAATTCCTGCGCCAAAGCGCTGTACTGATACTGGGAGCCCAGGCCTCGCATCAGGCGAAGGCCGAAGGCCGCTTCGAGATGGCAACCCTGCCCGCCGCCTCCCATGTAAGCAAAAGAGCGCGGGCCATACTGGCCGACAATGCTTTTGAGTTTGGAAGCTATCTCATCTATGGCCTGGTCCCAGGAGATACGCTCAAAACTTTCAGCCACGCGCTTCAGAGGATATTTGAGTCGGTCGGCGTTATGCTGATGATAAGCGATGTTCATGCCCTTACGGCAGAAATAGCCCTCGCTTTTGACATTGGACTTATCCGGCTTCACTTTGACAATGCGGTTGTTTTCCGCTTCCACTTCCAAACCGCAGTTTTGCGCACAGAGGACACAGCCGGTTTTATGAATCGTTCCCATCTTTGCTCCTTTTCTACGGCAGCCTGGCCGGATACAGTATTTGCGTCTTTATACATGCGGGGTGGAAAGACGCAGCTTTTTAATAATGCCGTGAAGATCACGCTTCTGTTGTTCAGTCAACAGTTGCAGAAACTCGGTATTAGCCTCGGCGATCACCCGTGTGGCTTCCCGGCTCATCGCTTTGCCTTTTTGGGTTAAGTGAATTCGGATGGATCGCCGGTCATCGGGATTGTTCTTGCGTTCGATAAACCCTGCGGCTTCCAGGCGGTTAAAAATCCCCGTCAGTGTCGCACTGTCGAGTTCTGTTCTTTTACCCAGTTCGCCGGATGTAATCTGGTCTTCATAGTTAAGGAACCCCAGAACCATGGCCTGGACGGAGGTAAGATTCAATTCGGAAACCTTCTGAGTGAGAAAGCGGCTGCTGAGTTGATAGGCCTTGGCAAACTGAAAGAAAATACAATCCATTTCCTGCATAGTTTTTTATTATCCTCGCATACAATTAACTTGTATACGAGGATAATAAAAAACATCCCGAACGTCAAGGTAATTATGAACACAAAATATAGGGTGCAGTGCCGATGTTTGTCAGGCGCGAATTGTGCTTGTTACCAATTTCAAATGTGCATAAAAAAAGGCAGAGCCGTCTGACCCTGCCTTCTTTATAATATTACAATCGGAGAAAGTACTTGTAGTTCCGACTTCTTCAGTATTCTCCTTACCAAGCAGTAGCTTACAAAGTATTTTGATCGATACAATAAAAGCGGCGCCATCAGGGGCTTGACAACATGACTCCCGATGATGTTTAATGGAACACCATACCAAAATTGAAAGAAGCGGTATAAACCAGGGCAGCTAAAAAATTATAACTCGCTCCAGGTTGTCTAAAGAAACCAGATAACCTCTGTTTATAGATTAAATCATATCAATGGAGCTAAAAATGGAAACCGCTCAGTCCCAGCAACTTTTGAGACAACGAGATGAAGATTTATCTTATGAGAGCCAAAGCTCTGATACTGATAAGCTAAAAGTTTTAAAAATACAGCGTACCTGTGTTCATGACGGTCCCGGAATCCGCACAACGATTTTCTTTCAGGGGTGCGGACTGAGGTGCTTATGGTGCCAAAATCCCGAAGCTCTGTCATTCCAGCCTGACATGGTGACGGACAGCGATTATTCGATTCCCGACATAATCGAACTTATTTCGAGAGACAAGGATTATTACTACAAAACAAACGGCGGGGTAACCCTGAGCGGCGGCGAGCCTCTATTACAGGACCCGGACAGCCTGATAACTTTACTGGAAGCATTAAGGAAAGAGAACATACATGTTGCCGTTGAAACTTCATTTCACGTACCGTGGGAGAATATCGAAAAATTGACGCCCTATGTAGATCTGTTTCTTGCTGACTTGAAAGTTGTCGGCAATGACAGCCTCCATAAGAAATACACCAATCAGGACAGCAAACTAATCCATGCCAATATAAAGAAACTGATTGCTTTAAACGCCAATGTTAAATTCCGCATGGTGATTGTACCGGGTTACAACGATGGGGAAAACAACATTAAGGCGGCTGCGGATTTCTTGAAGTCTGCCAATCACGACTCCATCGAACTGCTAAAATACCACAACATGTATGAAGAGAAAGCCAGGCGTCTCGGTTTGGAATCAGCGTCATTGAATATCACAAATGACCAAAGTCTTGCCTCCGTAAAAAGGGCAGTCGAATTATTCAAATCTCTTGGCATCAAAACCGAATGTTATGATCTGGATGCTTCCAGGCATAAAGCCGTATTTTCAAAGCGCGTTTATGACATACAAAACGCTATCAGGGAAAGTGGCAGGAGTCTCTGTTTTGAAGTATCCAGACTAAAAACAGATTACTACAAGAAGCATGGTTTTAAGAAACCGAACCCCATTCACAGGGCGGAACGTCTGTCTTATGTATTGGACAACAAGAGTGTTATTATCTATCCTGATGAATTGCTCGTTGGCAATTTCACCACCAAGAGATGCGGCGGTCAGATATGGGAGGAACACTACGGCGCTCTCTTCGCTTCGATTCTCCATCAGATCCATCGCCAGAAACCGGTTCCATTCCAGTGTTCCTGGAAGGAGAGATTTAATTTCTTTTATAGAACACTTCCTTTCTGGCTGGGACATTGCCTCATGTTGAAGGTGTCTAATTCTGTCCCCAAGTTTGTGCTAACCATTGCCCGCGCCTCTGAGAGTGTTGCCGGATTTAATAACAACATGGCGGCAATCGCGCATTTTACCGTCAACTTCGAGCGCATGCTTGAGTTGGGAACCACTGGGATCATAAAAGAAATTGAAACCACGCGAAAAGGAAAGCCTGACAGCAGCCAGGCCTTCTATGAGGGAGCAACCATCGGCATCAAGGCATTGGAAACTTTTGCCGCGCGTTACGCCGACAGCCTGTCTCGCCTGAGCCGGGAGAAATCGGACCCGGAACGCCGCAAAGAATTGGAAGAAATGGCCGCGATCTGCAGACATGTCCCCCAATACCCTGCCCGCACATACCATGAAGCACTCCAAAGCATGATGTTTTTGCAGATCGCGATTTGTACAGAATCCTATGAAAATGCAATATCCCATGGACGCCTCGATCAGGTATTATATCCCTACTATAAAAGAGATAAAGAGGCCGGCATCATCGATTACGGTAAGGCGAAAGAACTGCTGGCCTTATATATTCTCAAAATGGACGAAGCCATTTTAGTAAACGATGGCGATACCTATCTGAGAATCGGAAGACTCTTTGAGACCATGTCTACCGACCAGGCTATGACAGCCGGAGGTCTTGGCAGAGACGGAAAGGACGCCACCAACGACATTACCTATATGCTGCTCGATATTTGCGAACTGCAACCTTACTCCTGCAATATGACGGCCAGGATTCATAAGGACAGTCCCCCTGAATATCTGGATAGACTTGCGGAGGTATATATTAACGGAGCACCCATGCCCGCTTTGTATAATGATGAAATTTATCTTAAAACTTTGGCGAAGCATTACCCTACCACTCTTGCGGAGGATGCGAGAAATTACGCAGTAATCGGATGCGTTGAACCAAATGTGTCTGATGATCATTTTGGCAATACCGACTGCGCCAATGTGAACGTTACCCTGCCTTTCTTACAGGCCATCAAAGGCGAAGAAGATGATCTGTGGAATTTCGGCTTAATTGATCAACTGGAGAAAATAACCACTAAATTTTTCGAATACAATTGCCGACGGGACAATAAATTTTCCAAATATGTCCTTGCAAAATATATGAACGCCTGGAAACGGTTCAAAAAGAAAAGGGCCGCCACACCTAAGCCGCCCGCGAACATGGATGAGTTACTTCAACGCTTTCAGGTACGTTTGAATCATCTGACCAACTCCATCTTGACCGACCATCAGAGCATTGAAAAGATGATTAGTGAAAACTTTACGACGCCCCTTTCATCCACACTCTTTAAGGGTTGTATTGAAAGCGGAAAAGACCTGTGCGAAGGCGGCGCGACAATAAACAGCAGCGGCATTCAGGCGGTGGGAATTACGGACGTCGCGGATTCGTTATTTGCCATCAATGAGGTGGTATACAAGAGGAAGCTGTATTCGATTAATGACGTCATCAACGCCATCAACAACAACTTTGAGGGGGAATATTATCAGCAGGTAAGATCGGCATTGCTCGAAGTCCCGAAATTTGGTCATGATGGTTCCCGTGAAGCAGTTGTTTGGGTGAACAAAACATTACAGATTTATGTCAACGCTTTGAAGTCGGTTGCGAACTGTCCTAGAGGCGGCATATATACCGCCGGATATTACGCCTTGAATGTAAATGATGTTTACGGAAAGAAGACGCCCGCGTTGCCTTCGGGTAGATTGAGCGGCGTTTCTCTCGCTAACAGTATTACTCCTCATTATGGAATGGAGACGACTGATTTATTATCATCGCTGAATGCTATCGCCGGTGTTGATTTTGTAAACTATGCCCCCAATGGCACAACAGTTACATTCACTGTTGACTCAGCGCTGTTTCAAGGTCCGGACGGAGTCAGAAACCTCTCAGGTATAATCAGTACGTACTTTGATAAAGGCGGTATGCAGTTCCAGCCAAACGTCATTGACAGACAAATTTTACTTGACGCATACGACGATCCGGAAAAATACCCACATCTCCTGGTTCGTGTTGCAGGTTATTGCTCATACTTTAATGACCTTTCCGATGATTTAAAAAAGATTATTATTAACAGAACTTGTTATTCTTAAATCCTGGCCCTAGAAAATGAAATGAAAAATAAAAAGTAAATAGAAATCTATTTGATGAGTTCACCAAGTCAATAATTTTTATATTTAAAACAATTGAGGATTATGAATTGAAAGCTGTGAAAAGTAAAGCTTAGCGACATTGCTAGTCCACGTCAATTGAAGCATGTAGTTTTGTGGCTCAACGAGCTTTATTCAACAGCCATTTCTCAGCATTGGTCACGGTCGAGAAAACTGTCACGGGTATCCCACGGTTAACCGTCACGTTCTCGATAAACTTCATCGAATCGCCAACAGCATTTACGTCGACATAGGCGATCGCCTTATATAATCCCCGGTTTTTGCTGCTTTCCTCCGATACAAGTTCGAGCACATTTGTCACACTTAAACGTGGTCCATCGAGATTCTCTTCAATCAGAATCCTGAAGCAGTTGCGGGCGGTGCACTCACGATGGATTTCCTCAAAATATCGCAACACATTCTCTACGCTGAGCTGACCTGTAACGATGATGTGCAGATATGTAGGCTTTAGGGTGATCGTTAATTTGTAAGACATGAACTACTCTTCCGCCCCCGAACAATTAATATATGAACTTCGCCTTTTCCAATTGATTATATATTATAACACTATTTATTTTTTTTAAAAAGAAAAATTCATGAGAAATTTGTTTAACTGCACTATTGATTATCGTTTGAAAGCAAACATGCTCGTCAAAATTGCAGTATGCTCTGTTACCAGAAGTTAGCGAGAGGTCATCTGTTCTTTTTTTTTACCTAGAAACAAACGATTATTGGATTTTTTCTAAACTATCAAATATTGACCGCACAATTTTATTAATACCGGTTCTAAATCAAAGATGATATCGAGGCGGCAGTGAAACTCGAATTACAGTTGCACAGCAAACTAGAATTCGTTAGTTGGTCCCTTTCAGTGGGGTAAGGAGGAGGCGCCAAAGGCGTATATGCTCCGGTAGTGCATCCCAAAGGAAGCACAACAAAAACATTTCCTTTCCGGTTAGCTAAGCTATAATGGCACAGCTAACAAATACGTTGAGGACGCGGACGACGCAGTCAACAAAGATAGCGCTTTGATTTAGAATTGATATTAAAGCAATTCTTGCAGTAGAAATATGAGACCCATCAGTCCGAGAACGCCGCTGCCATACCAGAGCCATTTTCTTCTGGTCAAAACAGCTATCGCTGAAACGGCAATTGCGATCTGAAAAACTGTGACGGCCTTTGCCAATATGTTGTGAGCCGTGAGATGAATAGAAGAAGACTTCTCCTTTTCTTTCGCTTTCTCTTCAATTTCTCTCTGTTCTTTTTTATAACTCTTGACCTTTTCTTCGTCTTTTGCAGAGGTCTGCTTACCTAATGCAAGGAGTGTTTCAACCTTGCTATCGAGAACAGCGGCTTTGATTCCCTTCGCCTGATAATAGGCCCATTGATCAGAGGCTTGGATCTGCTCAATCAATGCTTCATTTGCATGATGGCCCGCCATCAGTGAACATAAGGCAGCAAATACAGCGAGTATAGCCGTACTTAGAGCCACCAGGAACACCCACTTTTCTCCGGCTTTTTCTGCTTCCTCCTGAATGGATTCGTGTAACTTTTCGATTGGAACTTCGATTTCTTCAGGCATGATACCCCCTTCGACTATATTTTTCGTCTGCAACGGATTTAAATTTATTATTCCGTCATCCTCCTGCGGCGGATCTTGACGGTACTGTCTAGCATGATCCTGTTTATTTATATTTATAACATAGCATAAATAGGTCGGATGGAAAAATCAAGAACTCACAAAGAAACTCTCCCTATTTTTTTCGGTTTCTTCGGTCTTTTTTTACCTTAACGATCACTCTAACAGATTCTCGGCACCAACTCACCCGTCGGCAAATCAACAATACGTTCGCCGCCGATTATAGTTTTCAGAACAACTCGTCCTTTATCAATATTACCGACACTGCCGATAACGGCAGCGTTTTTCCCGTATTTGTGATTCTTCATGGCAGACAAAACAATATGGGCATCGGCTGCCGGACAGAACAAAACCATTTTTCCTTCATTAGCGAGGAACAGCGGATCGAGCCCCAGTATTTCGCAAATACCCCGGACATTTTCCTGTACGGGAATACTATGTTCGCTGATATCTATTCGTACTTTTGCGCTTTTGGCAATTTCCGCCAGAATCGCGCCTAAGCCGCCGCGAGTGGCATCGCGCATGCAGTGTATGTTGGGGCTTGCTTTTAAAATTGAGGCAATCAAATCATTGAGCGGCGCCGAATCGGATAAAATATCCGCGACAAGACCCAGATTCTCTCTGGCTTTCATAATAGCCGCACCGTGATCGCCAATGGTTCCGTTTAAAATTATGGCGTCACCCGATTGTATGCTTTTTATTGATAACGTCCCCGGATATTCGACAATACCTATTCCGGAAGTGTTGATAAATATTCCATCAACAGCGCCGCGGGAAACAACCTTGGTGTCGCCGGTGACAATCTTCACTCCCGCGTCCGCAGCCGCTTCGGCCATTGCCTTGATGATTTTATCCAGTGAATCTACCGGAAACCCTTCTTCCAAAATAAAGCCGGCGCTGAGATACAGCGGTTTTCCGCCGCACACCGAAAGATCATTGACAGTGCCGTGCACCGCCAGGGAGCCGATGTTGCCGCCGGGGAAAAAGATGGGGCTGACAACATAGGAATCCGTGGTAAAACAAAATTTCCGAGAGCCGATGGTCAATACCGCGCTGTCTTCCAAGCGCTCAAGATAGGCGTTATTGAAATGAGGCAGAAACTTTTCAGCGATTAGCTCATTAGATAATAATCCGCCGCCGCCGTGCTCCAATAAAATTTTATCGTAGTTCATTTTTTAATCCCTTTCCGCTAAATCTTTATTGTGCGATTTTTTTCCTTTTTAATTATGGAGCCCGCGATTACAGCCTGTCCCAAAGATACGCCGCCGTCGTTGGCGGGAACCTGACTGTGATAATAAACTTCAAAGTCTTTCTTTTTCAACTCGGTCACAGTTCCTTCCAGAAGTAACCGATTTTGAAAACAGCCGCCGGAGAGCGCTACGCGGTTGATGCCGGTCAGCTTTCGCATTTTAATGGACATTGCCGCAAAGGCCGCAGTAAGTGTCGCATGAAAAGCGGAAGCTATTTCTTCCACGCTTTTCCCGGAGAAAATATTTTCCACAATGGCGCGGATTGCCGCTGATACATTCAGAATATATGAATCATCGGAATTACGCAATATGTCAAAAGGCAGCACAACACCTGATAATTGAGCTTTTGCTTCCAACTCCATTGCCACCTGACCTTCAAAACTGACCTTGCGGCGCAGACCCATTATGGCGGCAACTCCGTCAAACAACCTTCCCATACCCGACGATAGCGGCGAGTTAAGTCTTGTCTCCATTATTTTATCAAGCAATTCAAAATTAGTTTGATCGGGTGCGAATTTCAAGCGGGATGCTAGCTCCGGCCAGGCTTGGCCATACGCCTTCCTGAGTAAGCTCACACCAATGCGCCACGGTTCATGGATGGCCTTCTCACCGCCCGGCAGGACAAAATATTGCAGATGTCCGAACCTCTGAAATTGGGTGGCATTCGCTATTAAAAATTCACCGCCCCAGGCGTTGCCGTCCAGCCCGAAGCCTGTACCATCCATCGCGAGCCCAATGACATCGCCATCAATCTGATTTTCCGCCATGCAACTGACAATATGGGCATGATGATGTTGCACATGGACCACCCTGACCTCTTTGAGTTCCTGTGCAACATGAGTGGAATAATATGCCGGATGATAATCGCAGGCAATAATTTGCGGATCGGATTGAGTTATTCGCTTCATTAAGGCAAGACTTTCATGGAAAAAATCCCGTGCCTGCGGTGTTTCCATATCGCCGATATGGGGACTAAGAAACGCGAAGTTATCCTTCAGGATACACTGTGTCATTTTTAACTGCGGGCCGAGAGCGAGCACTGCCGGAAATGATTCTTTGAGAATCAGCGGCCGGGGCGCATAGCCGCGCGAACGCCGCATCAGTTGGGGCTTTCCGCCGGTAAGAAAAACAACGGAATCATCACAGCGCACCAGAATATCGCGGTTGTGCACTAGAAAATAATCGGCAATGCCTTTTAATCTGCTTTGCGCTTCCCGGTTACTGATACAGATTGGTTCGTCAACCTGATTGGCGCTGGTCATAATCAGCGCCAGAAATCTATTTTCCAGCAGTAAATAATGCAGTGGAGTGTAAGGCAGCATGATGCCCAGATTCGGAACGGACGGAGCAACAAAAGTTGAAATCAGGGTGTTCTTTTTTTTCTTCAGAAGAACTATCGGCCGCTGCACAGAAGAAAGCAGAGTTTTTTCTTCATCATTAATTTCAGCAATCTGCATGGCCTGCTCAATATCTCTCACCATAATGGCCAGTGGTTTTTCTTCCCGGTATTTGCGTGAGCGGAGCTTCTTTACCGCCTCATCGCTTGTCGCGTCCACGCATAAATGAAATCCACCCAGTCCTTTGATCGCAAGCACATTGCCTGCGGCGATAAGTTCAATAGCTTTCCCCGGCGGATCGTCACAGGCAATGATTTTTCCCTCCGCATCCCGCAATGCCAACTGCGGGCCGCAGACAGGACAGGCATTGGGTTCGGCATGAAAACGGCGATTGTCCGGATTCTCGTATTCAGCGCGACACTTAGGACAAAGGGGAAAACAGGCCATGGAAGTATGAACACGGTCATACGGAATATCATTGATAATCGTTAAGCGGGGGCCGCAATTGGTGCAGTTAATGAAAGGATAGCTGAAACGGCGGTCTGCCGGATCAAATAATTCTTTTAAACAATCGGCACACACAGCGGAATCGGGAGTAATATGGACACCACCTTGCCCTTCGTCGTCGCTGACGATAATTTTAAATTCCGTATCGCCGGTAACTGTTATTTCTGAAGATGCAACGCCGGTAATGTCGGCCAGCGACGGGAGTTCTTTACCGACACCGGAATAAAAACTTTCTATTGCTAACGCTGTTCCTTGGACTTCCACAAGAACGCCATCGGGACGGTTTTGCACAAAACCGGCAAGGCCATGGCGCACGGCAAGGCGGTAAATAAAAGGCCGGAAGCCGACCCCTTGAACAATACCGGCAAAAAGATAACGTGCTCTCTTGATCACTTCGTTATTTCTTAAAAGCATCTATGCGTTTTGTAAGCCACGAAGTCCAGGCATCGAGACCGGCCGCGGTCTTACAGGATACTTCAAATATTTTTAAATCCTTGTGGAGCGATAGCGCGTCTCGTTTCGCTTTTTTCAGATCAAAATCCACATAAGGAATCAGATCGATTTTGTTGATCAGAAGCGCCGCCGATTCCTGAAACATTAAAGGATATTTTGCCGGTTTATCAGCGCCTTCCGGCGTGCTGAGCAGCATGATTTTTACGTTTTCGCCAATTTTAAATTCCGCCGGACAAACAAGATTGCCGACATTTTCGACAATAAGCAGATCCGTTTTGCTCAAATCGAAAGTAGGCAGAGCCTCGCGGATCATGTTGCCGTCGATGTGGCAGGCGCCGCCAGTATTGATTTGCACAACGGGAATATTGAGTTTGGCGATACGGTCGGCGTCATACGTATCCTGAATGTCACCTTCGATTACGCCGATTTTGTATTTGTTTCTCAGAGCCATAATGGTGCGTTCCACCAGAGATGTTTTTCCCGCGCCGGGTGAGCTCATCAGATTAATTACATATACTTTATTTCTATCGAACAGCTCTCTGTTGTCCGCGGCAATTCGATCATTGGCATCCAGGACATTTTTTACAACCGATACTTTCACTTTTATTACCTCCGTTAGTAATATTTGTAATGGGTGGAACAAGTTCCTTCCGAAGAGACCATACAGGGACCTATCGGATTCATTGGGGTGCATGCTTTTTTAAATAAGGGGCAATCCTGCGGAGCTTTTATGCCTCGTAAAATATCGCCGCAACCACAGCCCTTGATTTCCACCGAATGAATTTCGGGAATATCAAATTTCTTTAAGGCATCGAATGCGGCATAGGTATTATTGAAAACCAGACCGCTCGCCGGTATAGGTCCCAGTCCCCGCCACTCCACTGTAGCCATTTGAAACATGGACTTAAGGAAATTCATGGCCCGGATATTTCCCTCCGGTCTAACGCCCCTGCTGTATTGTATCGCTATTTCTTTTTTGCCGCTTTCGATCTGCGACAAAATCATCCAGATGCCTTCCATAATGTCCACCGGTTCAAATCCGGTGATTGCGGCAGCCCGATCGGCTTGGGTGATCATTTTGTAGGCATCGGAGCCGATCATGGTGCTAACATGGCCGGGGCAAAGAAAGCCGTCGATATTCAGCAATGGATCGGCAATTAAAGCGCAAAGCGCCGGAGGCACGATCTTATGCACGGAAAAGACGGAAAAATTTTTAATGCCTTTTTTACGGCAGTGCTCAACGGTGGCGGCAATTGTCGGCGCGGTTGTCTCAAAACCAATGCCCATCATAATTACTTCTTTTTGCGGATTGGATTGGGACAATTCTATGCACTCATCAGCGGATGAGACTACCCGGACATCCGCGCCTGCCGCTCGTCTCTTCTGGAGGCTGTCGCTATTTGTACCAGGAACTCTGAGCATATCGCCGAAAGTAGCAAATATGGTATTTTCCTGACTGGCTAAATAAAGAGCTATATCCACATCACGCGAGGACGTTACACAAACCGGACAGCCCGGCCCGGAAATTAAATTGATGTTTGCCGGAAAGAGTTTTCGAATTCCGAAGTGACCGATTGCGTATGTATGGCTGCCGCAGATTTCCATAATAGTTACAGGGCTGGCAAGCGCATCGGAAACTTTACTTATTTTTTTTAAGAGTCCCGCCACCAGCGCAGGATCACGATACTCGTCAATATATTTCATTGTCGATAAGCTCTTGTAACGCGGAGAGTTTTTCTTTAGCTGACTCTACATCTATCCGGTGAATTGCATAACCCGCGTGGGTAATAACATAATCACCAACGGTAACGGGTTCATCCACGATATCCAGACAAACCTCACGTCTGGTGCCACTGATATCGATGACTGCGTAATTATCTTTATCAATCGAAATGATTATTCCGGGAAATCCAATACACATAATAAATTCCTAACCCCAATGAATGGGATAAGTGCGTTAAAGAATTTGCTTTCTTAAAGAAAGCAAATTCTAACTTACTAATCTACATCCATTTCTAAAATTTGTAACTCTTCCGTACCGCCGGTTAAAATGACTTCTTCCCCGCCGCATTTCGGGCAGATGGCCGAATATGTTTCCACTTCTAAATCCTTTTCGCAGGAAAAGCAATGGATAATGGCAGGGAGAATTTGAAAATCCAGTGAGGCATTTTCAGCAGATGTATTTTTTGCCTGCACTTCAAAAGCAAATTGTAAAGACTTGGACTCAATGCAGGATAAGCGGCCGAAGGAAAGCAAAATGGAATTAACTTTGCTGAAATGCTGCAGTGTCGCGTATTCTTGAACGATATTCAAAATTGATTCCGCTAAATACAGTTCATGCATGATCGGCTCTTTCCAAAGTCACATTCAATTTGGATAATTCGGCCAGAAGAAATTTCTCCATAACCGGAAATTTCTCCCGCATAACAGGGGTCATTTCCATATTCATGTCTCCATAATCTTGAGGAACAATGCACAAGAATATCGTCTGGGGCAATTCGTCCATCAGTTCCACTTTAAATAAGACATCGAAAAAAGTAACTTCATGAGCTGTTGTGGGAGGCGGCATGTGTGCCTGCATTTCCTCGGTATTGAAGCGGTAAATAGAACCGGGCGTATCTTTCGCCTTCAAAACATCTATCACAATCAAATTGTCGCAACTGCAAATTATATCTATCAAAGCGTAACCCAGTGTGCCGCCATCAAACATCTTGACGCTGTCCGAAGGTTTATAGCGCTCGGAAAACCAGCGAATAAAATGAACACCAAAACCTTCATCCGTAAGCAGAATATTTCCCACACCTAAAATAGTTACACAATTGTTTTCCGGCATTGATTCCTTTAATTCAATCGTTTAAACAGGACAACATTTTTAGTTGTCCGTAATTGCCAAAAAAGGGGAGAATAAGTTCTTCTCCCCTTTCCTGTTACTCAATTCTTTAGAGCAGGATTGCTACTTTTTTTCTCTTTCAAACAAGACACCGCTGACCATTGATGAAATAGTGCCCTGTTTAAGAACAGCATCATACCAGAAAGCCATGTAGATATGCACCACAATAAACAGGATAAAAAACCAGGTGAATATGTGGTGAATATAGCGTACCACGGCCAAACCGCCAAGCAGATTTTCTATGGGCCGCAAAATCTTATAACATAATGCCGTAAAACCGGCATGATAACCTGCGCCCATCAGAATGAGGCCTGTAACCACAATAACAAAAACCATGAACATCAATCCGATATAGGCAAGTGATTGCATAGGACCATACAGCATTTTATGTTCCGGTGCATCCTTTCTGATTAGCAAATAAAATTTAACTTGCTCTACTGAAGCTTTCACATCCGCCCAGGCAAAAAAATCTTTCCAGTCCGCATGGAAGCGAGAGAAGAATGCCAGGTAAACTCTCCACAGGAAAAGAAACACAAGAAATACCCCGAAAAGAATGTGCCCATAACGCACATGTCCCATAAGAAACTTGTGTACAGTGTCTCCCTGAGATACCGTAAACGGATTAGCAATATAGAATCCGGTAGCAATCAAAATAAATATCGAAAGAGCCATGGCCCAGTGGTTAATCCGCATTGCCACGGACCACTCTTTTTTACAAACGATTTTTTCCACTGTAACCTCCTTATTGCTTATGCCACTTTGAATTTTTTGACCTCATTCGTCTTCGGATCAATAATGTGCACCGCGCAAGCCATACACGGATCAAACGAATGGATCGTTCTAATAATTTCCAGCGGCTGATCTACTTTAGCCAGTTTCGTTCCGATCAATGATTCCTCGTAAGGACCGCGTAACCCGTTTTTATCACGGGGTGAGCAGTTCCAGGTTGAAGGAACAACTGCCTGATAATTGGAAATTTTTTGATTTTCAATATTTATCCAATGACCGAGGGCCCCACGCGGCGGTTCCGTCATACCGCGACCCTTGGCTGGTTTTTTGGGCACATCACACCGTGTCCAGGTGCGGGTGTCGCCCTTCTTGATATTGGCGATCAACTCATTCACCCATCCTTCGGTATTGTCCGCGACAAGCTTGGTTTCCAAAGCGCGCGCCGCTGTTCTGCCCAATGTAGAGAAGAGAACAGTTGCAGGAAGTCCGGTTGCTTTCAGCGTGGAATCGATAAGCGGCTTAATGTTTTTATCACCCTGAGCATATCCGACAACCATACGAGCCAAAGGACCTACTTCGTAAGGTTTGTTGTCATAGCGGGGAGCTTTGCACCAAGTGTATTTTTCGTCACCCTTTACATTGCCGTTGCTGTCATATCCTGTGTAGTCGGGTTCTGTTGTCCCTTTATAGGGATGCAGTGCTTCTTTTCCTTTGTACCAGGCATGCGTTACTTCTTCGGTAATTTTTTCTTCATCAAGTTTTAAGGGCTTGGCCAGGTTTCTGTCTTTGACAATTCCGCGCGGGAAGAGCAGTTTGCTCCAATCGTCATCCAGAGGGAATCCGCCGTAAGACATATAATTCTTCACACCGCCGCCGATACCTTTCAGACCTTCATCTTTATAGTATGTTGCAGCCAGAAGAACGTCAGGTATATAAGCTGTTTCGATAAAGTTTTTCATTTCCTTAAAACGGAACAAATACTGCCCCATGCGTTCGGCATCAAATAAATCCATGCCCGAAGTAATACCGCCAACAACCAGTGTCTGCGGATGAGGATTCTTTCCGCCAAGGATAGCCATCATCTGGGCGCCGACTTTAGAAATCTTCAGGGCGTCAAGATAATGGGAAAGAATGATTAAATTGGCTTCCGGCGGCAGTTTGTAGGATGGATTTCCCCAATAAGCATTGGCGAAAGGTCCAAGGCGGCCGGACTTGACAAACTTGGTAAGGCGTTCCTGAACTGCTTTATAGTGAGTTGCCGAGCAGTTATAAGGATTGGGGTTGTAAGCTTTAGCCATGTCGACTGCTTTTTTAGGATCAGCCGAAAGGGCGCTGACTACATCCACCCAGTCCAGACCATGCAGATGATAAAAATGCATAACATGGTCAGTCAGGTAAAGAGAAGCGCTGATTAAATTACGGGCGATTCTAGCGTTGGGCGGCGGTTTGATGCCGAAAGCATCTTCGCAGGCCAGAATGCTGGCTTCATAGTGGACAAAAGTACAAACTCCGCAGAAACGCTGGACGATCAATCCGGCGTCACGCGGATCACGGCCCTTTAAAATTGTTTCAATACCGCGCCAGAGAGTGATACTGCTCCACGCGTCTTTGATAACATTGTTGTTATCAACTTCTACTTCAATTCTTAAATGTCCTTCAATCCTGGTGATGGGATCGACAATTATTCTTTTAGTCATTATTTTTTACCTCCTGAGTGTCTGGCTCCGCTTGCCACTGCATGTACAGCAATACCGGCTACAGCGACACCGGTTAAGGCGATGCCAATATTATCAACTGTTTTTTCACCACCACCGTATGTTTTTTCATCAAGCGGTTTTTCTAACGGGGCCATGGTATCCCAGAATGCCGGTTCGGTGCAGCCGATGCAGCCGTGACCGGCCATAATCGGCCAGGAGATTGCGTCGTTGAAACGAACTTTACCGCAATTGGCATAAGTATAAGGCCCTTTGCAGCCCATTTTATATAAGCACCATCCCTTGAGCGCGCCTTTATCGCCCCATTCTTCAACGAATTCTGAGGCGTCATAATGCGACCTTCTTTCACAATCATCGTGAATACGCTTTCCATAAGCCCATAATGGCCTGCCCAGTGAATCCAAGGTGGGCAGAGAACCAAACAGGAGGTAATGAAGCAACGTGCCTGTGAAATTAACGGAATTGGGCGGACAGCCGGCGATATTGACCGTACTGATTCCTAATGCTTTACTGATGCTGACCGAATCGGTAGGATTTGGTTTGGCGGCCTGAATATTTCCGAAAGCCGAACAGGAGCCGATACAGACAATGGCTGCAGCTTTGGAAGTTACTTCCTTGGCTACCTGAATACCTGTTTTTCCTTTGGGGCCAAGTGTAAGATATTTTCCGTTCAACCCTCTGGGTAAAGCGCCTTCGATGACACAAATGAACTTACCGGCAAAGTCTTTAATGGCTTTTTCCAGATTCTGCTCTGCCTGATAGCCGGAAGCCGCCATCAGTGTTTCATGATATTCCAGCGAGATAGTATCAAGGAGAATATCATCAACATTGGGATAAGAAGAACGTAAGAATGCTTCTGAGCAGCCGGTACATTCGGCAAAATGCAGCCACACCACGGGAAGGCGGCTGAAATTTTCGGCTGCTTTTGCGACCATCGGACGGAAAATCGGCGGAAGCATCAAAGCGGCAGTCATAGCCGAGGTCCACTTAATGAAATCCCTACGACTAACACCATGCTCCTTTAACACTGCCTGAAAATCTTCCTTTGGCTCAGGTAAATCTTTTTCAATCTTTTCCATTTGAACCTGACAATGCTTCATCAAGTCACTGTACTGCTTGTCGATCATTTTCTTGTATTCGGAGTTATTTCCTTTTGCCATACTTCCCCCTTTCAATAATCTAAGGCTGTTCACCTGGGTGCAACATGCCCATATCGTTAATTTCTATTAATTTTGTAATTTTGTGATTAAACACAAGCGGGTTATTTTTCATAATAATATAAATAATAAAGAGGAATTTATTTAATTTATTAATTTTTAACTGATAACATCATCATAAAAAAATACTTTCATGCAATGACTATCGGTCACTAGCATAAAAAATAATAGTTGTAAAGATAATTTTAACAGGGAAATAAGTACTATAATGAAAGAATAAGTCATGGTAAGTAATATTTTACTAAGACCATATAATTATGGCTAAATTACTGATTTTCTTTTTCGAAATCTGGTACCGGTATCAGTTAATGCACCTGCAAAAAATGAGCGGCATGGGATAGCACTAATTTAACATTTTCCATTAAATTTTTTGAGTAATTCATTCTTCACCAAAAAAATAGAGCAAGGCATCTTCCTGATGATCGCATCGTTACTGCTGCCGACCAGAAAGTGTTCTATACGGCTTTCTTCATGGGCACGTAAAATGACCAGATCAATTTTTTCTTCTCCGATAACCTTCAGAATTTCTTCAATAGGATCGCCTTCCTTAATAATTTTTTTGATCTTTACACCCTTTTTTGCTTCACTGCCAATAAGATAATCCAATTCGGCATTGACTTTTTTCATATCCTTCTCTCGACTTTCCTCCTGCGACATTGTGGGCAAATTCCAGCCTTGCAGCCATAAAGTATCGATTACATGAATTATGGAAAGTTCAGCGCCGTACTTTGCGGATAGTGAAACCGCGTAATGAAACGTCTTCTGACAATATTGAGTCATCCAGTTCACAACGAGTATTTTTCTAACATCTTCCATTATACGTTTCTCCTTTTAATATTCAAAATTATGCGGGATCCGCCAATATCTCTTTAGTTCTCCGCCGAAAGTAATGTTTAATATTAACTTATAAATCCTCATAAAATCAAATAAAAAATAATTTACAGTATTTCCTGAAAAACGTGTCCTGTCATCAATTTCCTCTCTGTGTTAAATAATCAAAGTGCTTCCCGTCTCTTCCCTTTTCAAAAAAAACTTGACATAAATACAAAACGTGTTACTAAATAAAAAATCGTAACACATAAAGGATGATTTAAGATGATGTGGAAATGGTTTACAAAGAGACTGATATTTGTTGCACTGCTGCTCATCGCTTACCCATCATGGGCGGCCCACCCGCTGATCACCGATGATACAGGAACACAGGGAAAAGGCAAATTTCAGTTGGAATTAAACGGTCAATACGATTGGGACAAGGATGACTCTGAAGATGTGTCTGTCCGAAGCACGGGCGGTCAGGCGGCGGCCACGCTATCTTACGGGATTGCCGAAAACGTTGACCTGGTTCTGAGCCTGCCCTATCTTTGGGGAAAGGCGGAAGCAAATGAAACAACTTTATATGATGAAAAAGGAATCGGCGATGCGGTGCTGGAAACGAAGTGGCGGTTATTCGAGAAAGACAAATTCAGCGTGGCATTAAAACCGGGAATAAGCATCCCCACAGGCAATGATGAAAAAGGGTTGGGCGCAGGTCTTCTGGGTGGCCATCTTTTTTTAATCGCTTCCCAGGAACTGGGGTCATGGGCATTTCATGGCAATCTGGGTTACATCAGAAATGAAAACAAAGTCGATGAACGCAAGGATATTTGGCATGCTTCATTTGCCGCCACATGGGAAGTTATTAAGAATTTGAAGCTGGTCGCTGACATAGGTATTGAGCGCAATCCCGATGAGGACGCAAAAAACGATCCCGCCTTTATTATTGGGGGGATCATTTATTCCATAAATGAAAATTTTGATGTTGATCTCGGTGTTAAGTGCAGTTTAGACTCTTCTGAGACAGATATTTCTGCGCTGGCCGGAGTTACTTTCAGGTTTTAGGAATAAGAATTTAATATTATTCTTCCAAAGGAGAAATTATCATGCACATGGCAGACGCTTTACTCTCCCCGGCGGTGGGTGCGACAATGTGGGCCGGTTCAATGGCGACCTTAGGATATTCATCCAAAAAACTGAAGGAAAATATTGATAACAAGACGATTCCGCTGATGGGAGTAATGGGCGCATTTATTTTTGCGGCCATGATGATCAACTTTACCATCCCCGGCACAGGTTCGAGCGGGCACATCGCAGGAGGCATACTTTTGACCGTCATGCTGGGACCATATGCGGCTTTTCTCATCCTGGCCTCGGTACTGATGGTGCAAGCGCTTTTTTTCGCCGACGGCGGACTGCTCGCCCTTGGCTGTAATATCTGGAATATGGGCTTCTATCCCTGTTTTCTTGTCTATCCACTGATTTACAGACCCATCGCAGGTGACGGAACAAGCGCCAAGCGGATATATATCGCTGCAATCGTGAGCGCAATCATTGCGCTGCAACTGGGCGCTTTTTCGGTTGTATTGGAGACGCTTTCATCCGGCAGGAGTGAACTGCCATTCGGCACATTTGTTTTGCTTATGCAGCCGATCCATCTGGCCATCGGCCTTGTGGAGGGAATTATCACAGCCGGAATAATCAGCTCTGTAAAAAAAGTCAGACCGGAGATTCTCGAATCCGGCAATTCCTTGCGGCCTCTCGATGCCGGCATTTCGCTGAAGAACGTTCTGGTCGCTTTTTTGATTCTGGCCGTTATTACCGGCGGCGCCCTCTCCTGGCTCGCTTCAACTCATCCGGACGGTCTGGAATGGTCCATTAAAAAAGTTACCGGCAAGACAGAACTTGCCGAACAGACAAACGGCGTTGCTTCTCTGCTCAAAGATATTCAGGAGAAAACCGCCTTTTTTCCAGATTATAACTTCAAACCGTCAGACAAAGAAAAGAGAGGTAAAGAGAAACCGCCCGTCTGGCCGGGAATTGAAGCCGGCACTTCGTTTGCCGGTATTCTTGGGGGAGCAATTGTTCTGATGTTTATTTTGTTTATCGGTTTTGGAATCAGGCTCTTTAAAAAGCAATAGCTTTTTTACGAAAAATTATTTATTGAAATTTTCGCCGGACAAAATCATGAATTTTGATGAAAAATATTACAATATCGGTTTTCTCGATCAGCTATCCTACAAGGACACCTTTGTTCATCGGCTGGATCCACGGATCAAACTGATCGTAACCTTGCTCTTTCTCTTTACGGTTATATCCTTTTCCAAGTATGAGATCGTCGCCCTGCTGCCTTTTTTCCTCTATCCGGTGCTGCTGATGACCATAGGCGAAATTCCGCTCATGTTTATCCTCAAGAAGGTAGCTTTAGTCTCGCCTTTTGCTATCTTTATCGGGATTTTCAATCCTCTTCTGGATTCAGGACAGGTCTTTATTTTTAAGGGATTGACGATTTCGGCGGGATGGCTTTCTTTTTTTTCGATCCTGATCAAGTTCACTCTCACCGTAAGCACGGCGCTTTTGCTTGTCGCTACAACCTCTTTTCCTGGTGTTTGCCACGCCCTCAGGCAGCTGGGCGTTCCGTCGCTTTTTGTTTCTCAGCTTCTCTTTCTCTATCGCTATATTTTTGTCCTCATGGAAGAAACCATGCGGATCGTCAGGGCCAGAAATATGCGATCTTTCGAACAGCACGGCAAAGGCATCAAAGTTTTTGTCCGTATAGTCGGAATCCTTTTTATCCGAACCGTCGAGAGAGCGGAACGAGTATACTTCGCCATGCTGTCCCGGGGATTTCAGGGGGATATGCCTACGCTCAAACGTTTTCATATTAAAGCCGGCGATCTTGTTTTTGCCGTATCCGTTGCGGTCTTCCTCTATATCTTCCGGTTCTATCCGGCAACGGAAATTCTTGGCCGGTTTGTTCAAGGAGTGTTTTCATGAGCCATCATATTGTGGAATTTAAAAATGTTTATTTCCGCTATCCTGACGGAACCGAAGCTCTGCGGGATATTTCTTTCCGGATTACCCACGGCGAATCGGTGGGCATCATCGGTGCCAACGGAGCGGGTAAGTCCACCCTCCTACTGCACATGAACGGCTATCTGATGCCAACTTCGGGAACGGTAAACATCGGCGATCTTTATCTGACGCGGCAGACCCGGCAGGAAATCCGCAGAAAGGTCGGCATCGTTTTTCAAAATCCCGACGATCAACTTTTTATGCCGACCGTTTATGAAGACGTGGCTTTCGGCCCTCTCAACATGGGCATGGACGAGACTGCCGTTCGAGAAAGGGTGGAAGTGGCACTGAATCTGGTAAACAGTCTCGAACTGCGTGATAAACCTCCGCATCATCTCTCCTGCGGCCAGAAAAGCGCCGTGGCTATTGCGTCGGTCATGGCTGTGGAGCCGGATATTCTGGCCATGGACGAGCCTGCGGCAAATCTCGATCCCAGATCGAGGCGATTGCTCATCAATCTGCTCAAAACCTTTGAACATTCGAAAATAATCGCCTCACACGATCTTGACCTGATTCTAGATGTATGTCATCGCTGCATTGTGATTAAGGAAGGAACTGTTGTTGCCGACGGCCCTGTTTCGGAAATACTTACCAATAAAATACTTCTGGAAGGAAATCATCTGGAGCTTCCGCTGTCGCTTCAGAAACGATAAGCTTGTTTATTAGGGTAGATCCTTGCCTTTCGTCGCCATCATAAATCCCGCGTGCTTTACACTTTTGAGTGATTTTAATTTCATAAAGAGTTTTTCTATTTCCGTCGCTTTGCCTCTGGTCACAATAATTTCAAAACAATTATGGTGATCAAGATGAATGTGCTGTGTGGAAAGAATGCTGTCGTGATAATCATGCTGGATATCCATAACTTTGTTGACCAGTTCTCTGGCATGATGATCATAAACAATGGTTATCGCGCCGGTTACTTCCTTATTTTCCGTCCATTCTTCTTTAATCAGTTCTTCCCGGATTAAATCGCGAATGGCTTCGGATCGGTTTGTATATTTATGCCGTTTGATATGCCGGTCAAATTTATTTAAAAGGTCATCTTCCAGCGAAACACCGAAACGAACTAAATTGGACATAAATTTCCTCCCGCTGATTTATGTAGCACGAATATACAAATAACAATACTTAACAGTCAAGAATATTTTGCCGCTCATTGGCTTATTCTAAAGAACGTGAAATACCGGAAACGGTTCAGCCTCATAATTTCAAGAAGTACTCCACAATTGCATGAGTTGCAAATGGTGACTTCAATAAAATAATGGGACTAATATTTTCTTGAAAATACTCTTACGTGTTATACTTACAAGTCAACAATTGTCAGGGTTAAAATAATTGAGGATTATTGTTTGTAGAACTAAACCGCTGCGCGGTAG
>PLGI01000058.1 GCA_003139775.1 Syntrophaceae bacterium
GCTCTCTACTCTACTGTAAGATATTAAGGATAATATATTAATTTATTCCAGAATAAGGTTTCTCTAGCCCCGATTCGCTGTACTCTCGGGATAAGAGAAACTAAACATTTCAGTTCACTTCGTTTCTGAAATGTGAGTTTCTCTAGTGGTGCCCGTGCTTGGCTTTGGACTTCACTTCTTTATATTCCGCGCGCAGAGCGATATGATCCATATCTTCCATATCCTCCGCTCTTTTAACCCAGTCTTCGAATTGAATATCCACGCCGAAAATGCCGATCATTTCATCCTGATCGTTGACGATGGGCGCGGAAACAGTGAAGCATAAAACACCGGTCATCTTGGAGATGAAAAAGTCGGAGACATAAACTTTACCCTCTTGCCGAGGTTTGATAAACCATTCCCTGTCTGATTGGTCGGTGCCCACTCCATAGTTTTCATATTTACCGCGATCGGCAATATTCGTGATGTTTCTGGTGGTTTTCCGGCCATTCATATCCACTATGTAAGCGAATTGAATGGAAGGATGTTCATCGACAAAATCTTGCATCAGCGATTCCTGCTGTTTGGTATTCATGTTCTTCATTAATGGAAGTTCAATGATCTGATTGACTGCGTCAACGGCTGCTTTTTCCGCAATAAATTTAATTTTTTCTAATTCCGACATAAAGTATTCCGGCAGATACAGGCGCACTCTTTTCTCCATCTCTTCAGGTGAAATCGAGGTGACCCGGCCGGATTCATATTGTTCCGTGACCCACTTATGAATTTTAGAAATTCCCGGATGCCTTTTATCCACTATTTTGTTGCCTTCAAGATTGAAGCGTTGGTTAATCCAGAAGGCGATGCCGGCATTGCCGGATTTGTCGGTGATCATGGTTGTAATCGGTCGCTTTAAAATTTTTCTGGTGTCGAATATATTATAAATTTCTTCGCATTTAATAAGGCCGTCAGCGTGAACACCGGCACTGGTGACATTGAACCCTAGACCGACAAAGGGATAATTATGCGGTATTTTTACACCGATCTCTTTTTCAAAATATTCGGCGATATCGGTAATGACTGTGGTGTCAATGCCGTTGTTTCCTTTAAGCGCTATATATTCAAAAATTAAACCTTCGATAGGAGGATTTCCTGTTCTTTCGCCCAGCCCCAAAAGTGTTGAATTTGCAGCGCTGCAGCCATAGAGCCATGCTGTTGTGGCGTTAATCATGCCTTTATGAAAATCGTTATGGCCGTGCCATTCCAGAAGATTGCCGGGAACTCCGGCATCATTAATAAAGGCGTGGACGAGCTTATCCACACTGCGGGGGAGAGCCGCGCCGGGATAAGTTACTCCATAACCCATTGTGTCACACAGCCTGATTTTAACATCAATGCCGCTTTCTTCCCGGAGTTTCATTAATTCCTGAGCGAAGGGAATGCAAAAGCCATAAATATCGGCGCGGGTAACATCTTCAAAATGGCAGCGGGGAATTATGCCTAATTCCATAATGGATTTAACGATGCCCAGATAATCATCCATGGCCTGGCTTCTTTTCTTATTAAGCTTTAGGAAAATATGATAATCGGAAACCGAGGTAAGAATTCCGGTTTCTTTTAATCCGAGTTCCTTAACCAATCGAACATCTTCTTTGGCAGCTCTGATCCAGCCGGTAATTTCCGGATAACGCAGACCAAGCTCCAGACATCCTTCCACGGCTTCCTTGTCTTTTTTACTGTAAAGGAAGAATTCCGATTGACGGATGACTCCATTGGGGCCGCCCAACTTGTTCATCAATTGAAATATTTTAACAATTTGTTCAGCTGTATAAGGAGGACGGGACTGTTGTCCGTCTCGAAAAGTTGTGTCTGTGATAACAATTTCTTTAGCCGGACACATCGGAACAATTTTATTATCGAAAACAATCTTGCTTACTTCACTGTAGGGGAATATATCTTTATATAAATTTGGTTTATCCAGTTCTTTTAAATTAAACTTTTTAGTTTTTTTATTTTGAGCGGTTATTTTTTTTTCATTCTTGGATTTTACCATCTTTTTCTCCAATAATTTACTATGAAACAATTTTCAGCGATAATTCCATTAATTGTTCGATGCTAACTTTAGAAGGGGCATCGGTCATCAAACAAGCTGCTTTCTGCGTTTTCGGGAAGGCGATTACATCGCGTATCGATTCCGCCCCGGTCATGATCATGGTGAGTCTGTCCAGACCGAAGGCTAGTCCTCCGTGAGGCGGAGCTCCGTACTCGAGGGCATCCAGCAGAAAACCGAATTTTAGCCTCGCTTCTTCATTACTCAATTTCAGCGCGCTGAAGACCTGAGATTGCACTTCCTTATTATGGATACGAATACTGCCGCCGCCGATTTCCGAACCGTTAAGTACCAGATCGTAGGCTTTGGCGCGAACTTTTCCCGGATCGGTGGTCATCAAAGGCAGATCTTCCAGAAATGGTGACGTGAATGGATGATGTGTGGACATAAAGCGTTTTTCCGTTTCCGAATATTCCATCAGTGGAAATTCCGTAATCCAGGTGAAAGCCAATGCGTCGGGATCAATCAGATTCAGTTTTTTGCCGAGATTCAGACGTAAATTGCCCAGAGAGTCGGAGACAACCCTGGGTGTGTCGGCGACAAAGAAAATAATATCTCCTTCTTTAGCGTTCAGTGCCTTAGCGATGCCTGTCACTTCCTCAGGTTTAAGGAATTTAAAAATGGGCGATGTCCAATCGGCAGCGTTGACTTTGGCCCAGGCCAAGCCTTTGGCGCCGTAAATGGCCACAAAATCTTTTAATCCGTCAAGATCTTTGCGGGAGAGAGCGGAGGCCTGTTCGGCTTTAATCGCTTTGATCACGCCGCCGGAAGCCGCGACTTCCGTGAAAAGTTTAAATCCTGAATCTTTGACAATAGCGGTAAGATCAACGATCTCCATACCGAATCGCACGTCGGGATTGTCTTTACCATAGCGGCTGATCGCGTCGGCGTAGGTCAGCCGGGGAAGGGGCAGGACAATGTCCTTGTCCAGACAGGCCTTAAAGATGGCTTTCATCAGACCTTCCATCATATTCATAATATCTTCTTCCGTAATGAAAGACATTTCCACGTCGATCTGTGTAAATTCCGGCTGACGGTCGGCGCGCAAATCCTCATCGCGGAAACATTTAACGATTTGATAATAACGGTCGAAACCGGAAACCATTAAAAGCTGTTTGAATATCTGCGGCGATTGCGGCAGAGCGTAAAACATGCCTTTGGAAATCCTGCTGGGCACCAGATAATCGCGCGCTCCTTCCGGTGTGCTTTTACCCAGAAACGGCGTTTCCACTTCAATAAAACCGTTTTCCTCAAAATAGCGGCGGGTCGCGGCGGCCAGACGACTGCGTAAAAAAAGGTTTCTCTGAATCGCCGGACGGCGTAAATCCAGATAGCGGTATTTGAGGCGGACATTTTCCGAAATTTCTTCATCGTCAAAAGAAAAGGGAGGTGTTTTAGATTCGTTCATGATTTCCAACTCGGAGACGATAACTTCAATTTCGCCTGTTTTCAGCGCCGGATTATCCATGCCCTCCGGCCGTTTGCGCACTTTTCCTTTAACGGCGAGAACAAATTCGCTGCGGATTTTATGCGCTTCACCGTGAACATCTTCTCCCGCATCAGGATTGAAAACCACCTGCACAATCCCTTCACGGTCGCGTAAATCCACAAAAATAACGCCGCCGTGATCGCGCCGGCGATGCGCCCAGCCCATCAGGATCACTTCCTGCGAGGCCATAGAAATATCCAGATTTCCGCAGTAATGCGTTCTCTTATCTTTTGTTAAAAAATCAGCCAAAACTTATTACCTCTCTTTAATAATTTTTATTATTGATTTCAGTAGATCATCCAATGGTATTGTCTGTTGATCTTTTGTTTTCATATTTCTTAATATGGCCTGTTTTTCAGAAATTTCCTTATCGCCTATAATAACAGCAAAGGAGCTGTTTAATTTATCCGCCCGTTTTAGCTGGCTCTTCAGGCTTTTATCCGCATAGTCCATTTCCGCGGATATTCCTGAGCGCCGCAGTTCGTTGGTCAGAGTGAAAGCGAACTTTTGTGCCTGTTCACCCAGCGTGGCAATAAATAAATCGGTTTTAAATTTATTTTTTCCATCTTCCGGCAGGCAGACAATAAGACGTTCAAAACCGACGCCAAAACCGATTCCTGCAACTTCCGGTCCTCCGAGAGAACTAACCAGACCATTATATCTGCCGCCGCCAGCAACTGCATTTTGCGCGCCCAGGGCGTTTGATTTTACTTCAAACGCCGTTTTGGTATAGTAATCGAGTCCGCGAACCATTCGGGGATTGATTGCAAAAGATATACGTAAATCTTTGAGAAATGATTGCACTTGTGCAAAATGACTTTCGCAGTCAGCGCATAAGAAATCAAGAATCGTGGGCGCATTGGCAATGGTATCGGCACAGGTCTCTACCTTGCAGTCGAAAACCCGTAGAGGATTGGTATTTATGCGTCTTTGGCAGTCAGGGCAGAGATTTTTTTCGCTTCCTTTTAAAAAATTAATAACGGCTTGGGAAAATACAGGACGGCAGGAGGCGCAACCAAGAGAATTGATTTCCAACTGCAAATCTTTTAAGCCGGCGCTGGTTAAAAAATGCATCAGCATAAAAATTATTTCAGCATCGGATTGCGGTTTGTCTTCGCCGAAAAGTTCGACATCAATTTGATTAAATTGACGGAAACGTCCTTTCTGCGGCCTTTCGCGGCGGAACATCGGACCAATCGTAAAAAGCTTGGTTATTTGTTCAGCCGCGGACATATTGTGTTCGATATAGGCACGGATGACGGAGGCGGTAGCTTCCGGCCGCAAAGTTAAAAATTCATTGTCCCGGTCGGCGAAAGTGTACATTTCTTTTTCGACTATATCCGTTGTTTCTCCGATACTCCGCTGGAAAAGTTCTGTTTTTTCCATAATAGGAGTACGGATTTCCTGAAAACCAAAAGAGTTAAAAACCTGACGGGCAATAGATTCAACTTCCCAGAAGCGACGGGCATCTTCCGGTAAAATATCTTTAAATCCTCGAATTGCTGTAATTTTTTCCATAATTTATAACCATAATTAAATCGTGATTTTTTAACATATTCGGTGGTGTTTGGCAATGGGAAAAAAATCAGCCGCTTCGGACTGATTAGCTGAGAAAAATCTGAATCTCCAGTGAAGAAGGGAAAAGGCGGGGACATTTTTTAGCTGAAGGCGAAGTTTTTCTCACGAAATAATTTCAGGCAGGTATCGACGACGTTTGCATCATAAAGGATGCCTTTACTCTTGGAAATATCATCCAGAGCAAAACTAATTCCCAGGGCGGAACGATAGGGACGGTGAGAAGATATGGCCTCTACGACGTCGGCAACAGCCAGAATCCGCGCCTCCAGAAGAATAGCCTCTCCCTGAAGATGTTGTGGATAGCCGGATCCATCCATCCGTTCATGATGCTGAAGGATGACATCGGCTACAGGCCAGGGGAAATCGATGTCCCTCAGGATATTATACCCTGACATGGAGTGAATTTTAATTAAGTTGAATTCCAGTTCGCTAAGCTTTGTCGGCTTACTGAGAATTTCCGATGGAATAGATATCTTGCCGAGGTCATGAATAATGGCTGCGGTGCCGACGAAATCCTGCTGATCTGCCGTTAAACCCATCTCTTTGGCAATTGCCTCAGCCAGATGGGATACTCGCTCCTGATGACCAGACGTATAGGGATCTTTCGCTTCTACAATCAGGGCGATCGACTGTACTGTGGCTTTCAAGGTTTTTTTTATCCGGTTATAACCTTCGATGCGCTCTTCCTCCAGCAACTTACGCTCGGTGATTTCATTCAAAAAATTCAAGGTAGCCGGTTTTTTGTTCCATTCAATAACAGTGGCATTAAGTTCAACCCACTTTACTTTTCCATCCTGACTAAGAATTCTGAAAGAATAAACGGAGGGGACGATCTCACCATTCAATCTCTTTATGCTGTAATCGGCGACCATCCGCCGGTCATCGGGATGGATAAAGCTCGTAAAAACCCCGGATGTTAATGTTTCTTTGGAATAACCTATCTGTTCCGTAGCGGCACGATTGGCAAAAACCAACTTCATGTCCTGAGTGATGATGATGGCTTCATGCGCATTTTCCACGACAATACGATATCGCTCGTTGCTTTCCTGCAGATTTTTTTCGGCCTGCTTGCGTTCGGTGATATCAGCGTAGAGTGCCTGAAACTGCATCTCGCCGTTCCAAAGTACTTGCTTGCGGAATACCTCAAGATAGCGAATATCACCATTCTTACGTATAATACTCAACTCGTAAACCGGAGGAACGTATTCGCCTCGCCGCCTTTTTAGTTGTCTGATCTCGTATTCGGCATAGCACTCCGGGGTGTATCTCTTTTTGTGGGGAGTCGAGGCCAGCTCTTCAAAGTTATCGTAGCCATATATATTCAAAATCTCCTGATTGGCGTAGAGTGTTTTGCCATCAGTGGTGACAATGCGAATGCCCAGTGGGGAATCATCAAGGGAATGGCGGAAGTTTTCCTCACTCTTCTTCAACCGTTCATCCGTCTTTTTCTTATCCTGTCGCATTTTCGCTTCGCGAATTTCTCTCTCTATCGCGACTACGAGCTTGGCTAGTTTGTCCTTCATCAGGTAGTCGTGCGCGCCGGATTTCATTGCAGTCACAGCCGTGTCCTCTCCGATAGCACCGGACACAATAATGAACGGAATGTCGATATTTTTGTTCTGTACAAGTTTCAGGGCCGCGGGCGCGCTGAAATGCGGCATTTTATAGTCGCAGAGAATAACATTCCACTGTTCCCGGTTAAGGGCGGCCTCCATGGCTTCAGCGGTTTCCACCCTTTCCCACTTCGGGTTATAGCCTCCTTTGTGCAACTGACGTATGATCAGCTTGGCGTCATCTTCCGAATCATCAACGATTAGAACGCGAAGCAAAGCATTCACTTTTTCATCGCCTTTGTCTTCCACCAGTAATATTTTCTTGTTGTTGGACATAGAGCATACCTCTTAATTTTACTTTTCATTAAGACTGAAATAAAAAGTTGCGCCTTTGTCTGTCTGTCCCTCTGTCCAGACCTTGCCTCCGTGGCGGTGGATAATACGCCGCACTAAAGCCAGCCCGATTCCCGTTCCTGGAAATTCCTCTTCATTGTGCAAGCGCTGGAACGGGGCGAACAGCTTGTCCACATAAGCCATATCGAAACCAACCCCGTTATCGCGGATGAAATATACTTTTTTCCCGCCTTCCTCTGTACACCCGAACTCAATTACTGCTTTTACCTGCTTTTCGGTGAATTTCCAGGCGTTGCCCAGCAGATTTTCAAGGGTGATACGCATTAATCTCGAATCTGCAGTGTCTTCCAGACCGTCGCCAATTTTTATCTCGACATGCCTTTGGGGATGAGACTTTTGCAATTCATCTATTACGGACCGGGCAATCCGGGTCAGGTTAATCTTTTCAATGTTCATTTCCGTACGCGTGAGCCGGGAAAGCTGCAACAGATCTTCTATAAGATCCGCCATCCGCTTAGTGGCTGCCCTGATTCTTATCAGATAATCCTTGCCTTGCATATCCAGTTTATCCTCGCAGTCTTCCAGAAGCGCCTGGCTGAACCCGTCAATTGACCGGAGGGGGGCGCGCAGGTCGTGGGAGGCTGAATAGGAAAAAGCCTCCAGTTCCTTATTGGACGATTCGAGTTTGATTGTACGTTCGCGCACCAGTTCTTCCAAATGCTCGCGGTATTTTTTTAGATATTCTTCCGTCTGCTTGCGCTCGGTGATATCGCGACAAATTGCCTGGATGTAGTTTTTACCCATGTCGCTGATAAAGTTTAAGCTGATTTCTGCATCAAAAAGCGTCCCATCGTAACGACAGTGTTTCCACTCGAAAAACTGAGGCTGACCCTTAAGCACAGTGTTGTTCTTCTCCTGTGCTTGTTCTGTGGAGTTCCTTCCATCAGGCTGAACTTCCGGCGAGAACCGGTAAGGAGGCTGCCCGATGATCTGTTCTCTTGTACATCTAAACATCTCCAGGGCTTTTTGATTACAATCGATAAACATATCATGATCCAATAAGAAAATGGCGTCATTAGCAGATTCGAAAAGTGTCCTGTATTTTATTTCGCTCTGCTGCAGCTCATCTTCCGCCTGCTTGCGCTCGGTTATATCACGGAGATTAACAATGACAAATTCAACAAAATTATCGTGTACCAGCTTGCTTCCCACAGCTTCGAACATACGCCAGCTTCCATCCTGATGACGAAGACGTATTTGTCGAACAGGAGCGTTTATATCCTTGGAGGACGTATTCAATATGAACGCATTGAATGCATCAGTTGCAAACTTCAAGTCATCCGGATGAATACGATCAAATACTTTGATGCCAATCCTTTCCTCCGCTTTGAATCCCAAATATTTCTCCACAGCCGGATTTTCATAGGTGATAATCCTTTCTCTATTCACGAGAACAATGATATCTGAAGATTGCTCCGCAAGAGCCCGGAATCGCTGTTCCTCGCTTCGTAATTTCTCCTCCATGCTTTTGCGCTCGATGATGTCGCTCATCACGACGCGGCATACCGTTGCGCCGCTTTCGTCCTTGGTGGTTGCCCCCGCCAGATGCGCCCAGAATACAGAGCCGTCTTTTTTCACCATCCGCAGTTCGCACGTCTGCGGTTCACCGGTGTCCAGGAGTTGTTTGCGATACAGGTAGTAGATGTCCTGGTCTTCCTTCATGATGAAGCGGGTCAGAAGCTGATTCATCAGCTTGCCCCGGGCTACGTTAAGCATGATGGCGGCGGTAAGATTAGCTTCGAGAATCATCCCCTGCGCGCTGATTGTGCAATAGCCCACCGGTGCCAGATCGTAGAGGTCAAAGTACCGCGCCCATGCGGCATTAAGTTCGACCTGCGTCCGGCACATTTCTTCATTTTGCATCTCCAGTTCGATCTGATGCACCTGCAGTTCGTGAAGCGTCTGCCGCACCTCTTCGGGGGACATCGTGCCCGGTTTATTTGGCGACAGTGCCACTTTTTTGCGGGCCATTTTTTCGGCCAGTTTGCGCAGGGATGCGGCCTGCGAAGTCGCGGGTTTTGTATTCTTGACCGGCTTTTTCATGTTGATCTCACTTTTTATTTTAATATCTTTCCCTCCATTTTTTATCGTATATTCCCATCATCAGAGCAAATCTTGCCTCTTTCGTTCTTTTTTACTTTGTACATGAACTGATCTACCCGGTGAACAAATGCCTTTATCTCTTCCTTAGGCTTGTATTGCGCCAGACCGATGCTTACCGTTATATAAACCTCTTGACCCAATACCGGGGAAAAATTTTCTTTCCTTAATTCTTTTTGGATTCTTTTCGCCGTTACGATTCCCTCCTCGCTCATGGTCATTGGCAAGATAATCGTAAATTCCTCGCCGCCGTAACGATAGGCGGAATCGATCTCGCGCAAGCTTCGTTTTATTGCATGACCAAGTCGCGATAACACATAATCTCCCTGAACATGGCCGTATGTGTCGTTAAAATCTTTAAACTTGTCGATATCCAACAGCAGAAGAGTCAAAGGTTGTCCATAGCGGTTCGACCGCTCTATTTCTCTTTCCAGTTGAGCGTGAAAATGCCGGGAATTGTAAAGTTGAGTGAGGTCGTCGATTATGCTCAATTCCAAGTATCTCTTTTCGCTATCCCGCAACGCTTCAAGCATAACCTCCCTTTGTGACTCCAACCGCTTGCGCTCGGTGATATCGCGCAAGGTTCCGGAAGTACCACATGGTCTGCCATCTGAATCGGTAAGTATGCTTGCCGTGAGTGATGCGTATGTCTGTGTGCCGTCCTTCTTCTTCAGAAAGACTTCATAATCCCGGAGGAATCCACTCCGGGAGATCTCTGCTAAAAGTTTTTTCCGGTCTTTCGGGCTAACATAGACATCCGTGACCGGCTTTCCGATGAGTTCATCAGGAGACCATCCCGTGAGCCGATACAGCGATGGAGAGAGGACTCGGATGATACCCTTCTCATCTGTCTGATAGTAGAGGTCCTCGAATGATTCAAAAATCCGCCGATACTTGATTTCGCTTTCCATCAAGGCAGCCTCTGTTATTTTACGTTCTGTAATGTCTGTTACGGAAATCAAAGCCGTGGCTTTATCTTCATATTGGATGGGGCTTCCGGTCAGAATGACCCATTTTTCCAAGCCGTTTTTTGCAATGATTTTGAATTCGTAAGCACGAGGCAGTACCTTTCCCTGTTGACGATTGAAACCGCTTTGTTTTACCATGTCCCTGTAATCAGGGTGCACAATATCCCAAAAGTGCATGCCGCAGAGTTCCTTTTCCGTGTAACCGGAAATTTCCTCAGCCGCACGATTCGCATAAATCCAACGGTCTCCCTGATGCATCATGATGGCAAAAGAGCTGGATTCGGCCAGCATGCGGAATTTTTCTTCACTGTTTCTTAATTTCTTTTCCGCCTGCTTGCGGTCGGTAATATCGCTCATCACGATGCGGATGGTCGTCGCGCCGTCTTTATCATTGCCGGCGGCCGCCACCATATGCGCCCAAAATTGCGTGCCGATTTTATTCACCATCCGGAGTTCGCACGTCTGCGTTTTACCTGTGTTAAATAGTTTTTTGTGGTGCAGGTAGTAGATGTCCTGATCTTCCTTGAAAATGAATTGGGTCAGCATCCGCTTGACCAGCGTACCCCGGGCCACACCCAGCATGGTGGCGGCGCTGAGATTGGCCTCTAGGATCAACCCTTGCTTGCTGACGGTGACATAGCCCACTGGTGCCAGGTCGTACAGGTCAAAGTACCGGATTAGCGAGTTGTCCAACTCCACCTGTGTGTGGCGCAGCTCGTCGTTCTGCATTTCCAGCTCGATCTGATACACGCGCAGTTCTTGGAGCGTCTGCCGCACCTCTTCGGACGACAGGGCTTCCGGGTTCTCCGGCGACAGTGCCTTTGTTTTACGGGCCATTTCTTCGGCCCGCCGGCGCAGGGCAGTAGCCTGCGGAGTCATGGATTTGGTATTCTTAACCGGCTTTTTCATGTCGCTCTCGCTTCCGTTCCACTTTTTATTTGAATGTCCAATGTCCAACAAGGAATACCCAATTACTGATTTTAGTTGGCTCTGTATTTGTCTTTTCCCTTCATCATTGGACATTGAGTGTTGAATATTGGTTATTCACCGTTTTTATTTATCATCCGTTCCGTTGTTGCAATCGCATATATTTGCCCGGCCTCATTCATCAAAGCTGTGACGGTCATCCAGATATTCACGACGGTACCGTCTTTGGCGATCCGTTGTGCACGATACGGCTTCAGAATTTCAGCCCGGCTAAGCTGATGAATTATGGACACCGCTTTCTCTCGCTGTCTCTCCGGGATCTGGTCGCGGACGTTCATTGCCAGCGCCTCAGCTTCACTCCAACCATACATTCTCTTTGCGCCCGGGTTCCAGGCCAGGATGCGGCCTTCCAAATCCTGAACCGTGATGGCTTCGTGCGCATCGCGCACCACGATGGCCAGACGGTTCAGGGAATTCGCTTTGCGCAGCAATTCCTTTGTGTGTATCATCTCGGTGATGTTGAAGAAGGTGATCACCGTACCCTCGATTACGTTGTCAAGCGTGCGGTAGGGCAGGATGCGCATTGTGTACCACGTGCCCGCCTTGGTCTGCACTTCTACCTCTTTAGGAATAAGGCTGTTGAGCACCGCCTGCGTGTCCGCCATAATGCTGTCGTAGCCCGTCAGGTTGGAGACGATGTGGCCCAATGGCCTTCCTACGTCGCTCCCGATCAGGTTGAAAATCGAGGTGGCGAACGGTGTGAAGCCCATGATGCACAGTTGATGATCCACAAAGATGGTGCCGATGCCGGTGCCGGCCAGCAGGTTGTTCATGTCGTTGTTGGCCCGCGACAGATCGACCACCTTGGTTTGCAGCTCGGTGTTGACCGTGGACAGTTCCTCGTTGGTGGATTGCAGTTCCTCCTTGGAGGTCTCCAACTCCTCGTTGGTGGACTGCAATTCTTCGTTGATCGATTGCATCTCCTCGTTGGAGGATTTGAGCTCTTCGTTGGAGGTCTGAAGGTTTTCCTCTGTGGCTTGCAATTCCTGCTTGAGCGCGGCTATGCGCGCATCGGCATCCGATGTCTGATTGCCGCTCACTGACGACTGATTAATAATCTGCGGGTCCGGCGGTGGCGCTTCTTCGAGGATGACCATGTATAGGGGCGCGTCAAGTGTCGCGGCGGTGCCTGCCGTCACCGGGCGGATGGTCAGGTCGACTGTGGTAAAATCGCCGTTGGTTTTGACGCGGAGGCCCGGGCGCCGAACGATCTCTTTGCCCGATATGGCTTTGTGCAGGGCCGTGATCAGGTCAATCCGCAATCCTTCGCGGGCCATCTTCAGGATGTTGTTGATTCCGGCCTCGCCAGGGGTCGGTTCCAGATAAATCCCGGTGCGGCCATGCAGGTAGAGGATTTCGCCCTGACCGTTGACGAGCGCGGCGGCTGGGGCGATCTGCTGCAAGAGCGCCTGTTCGGTCAGTTCGCGCAGTGGCAGTTTCCGTGGCAATACAGCCTTTAACGCGGACTGCGGAAGTGTCTCCTCCATCGCCGTCAGGTGTGGGATATAACGTTTTATAGCCGTCCGCTGAGAGTAATCTCCGTGAAAATCTTCTCTGCGTTGATAAATTTTCGACTTGCGATCCAGCGTGGTAAACATATCGCCAAACTCGCCCACGGTCTCCGAGGTGCCCAGAAAAAGAAAACCGTCCGGGTTAAGCGCGTAGTGGAACAGAAAAATGAGTTTCTTCTGCAAATCCCCACCCATATAGATCAGGAGGTTGCGGCAACTGATCAGATCGAGTTTGGAGAAGGGAGGGTCTTTGATGACGTTATGTTCGGAAAAGACTATAATGTCGCGGATGCGTTTGTGGATGCGGTACGCGCTGCCGTCGGACTCGGCTGTAAAAAATCGCGCCAACCTCTCCGGCGAGAGGTCGGCGGCGATTCTGGCAGGATAGAGGCCTTGCCGGGCTATGGCAATCGCCTGGGGGTCTATGTCGGTGGCGAAAACCTGTATTATCTTGTAACTCTGCTTCAGCGTCTCCTGATGTTCGGTAAGCAGGATGGCGAGAGAGTAGGCTTCCTCGCCGGTGGAGCATCCCGGCGACCAGACGCGGACAACGCCGCCAGCGGGCTTGCCGGCAAAGAGCTTTGGAATGACCTGCTCTTCAAGCGCTTTGAATATCTTCGGGTCGCGTAAGAAATTGGTCACGCCGATCAACAGATCGCGAAAGAGTGCTTCCACCTCGGCCGGTGTCTGCTGCAGATACTTGATGTATTCGTCTATCGATTCGATCTGCCCTACGGCCATGCGCCGTTCGATCCGGCGATGGATGGTGGATGGTTTGTACTGGGAAAAGTCGTGACCAGTCTGGGCGCGCAGCAGGATGAATATCTTCTTCAAGGTGTTCTCGGCCTTGGGCGTCGAAACGGTGTCGGGCAAAGGGGGCTTGCCAAAGGTATGGGCCACGTAAGCCATGATTTGGGCGGGCATCTCCGCCGGAGGAAGCTCGTAATCCACCATACCGGTGGAGATGGCGCTGCGCGGCATGCCGTCGTACTCGGTGGAATCGGGATTCTGGACCATGACCATTCCGCCTTCGCCCTTGATGGCTCTCACGCCCAAGGTGCCATCAGAGCCGGTGCCCGAAAACACAATGCCGATGGCCCGCTCATGCTGATCCTGGGCGAGCGACCTGAAGAAGAAGTCAATCGGCAGACGCTTGCCGCGCGGAAAGGAGGGTTCCAATAATTGCAGCGTGCCTTTCAGAAAAGCCATGTCGCGGCCCGGGGGAATGATGTAGGCGCAGTTGGGCCGTACTGTCATTCCATCCTCGACCTCAAAGACTTGCATGCGGGTGTAGCGCCGGATGAGTTCGGTGAGGATACTCTTATGGTCCGGGGCCAGGTGCTGCACCAGCACAAAGGCCATACCGGGATCGGTGCAGGCGGGCATGCCGGAGAAGAAGGCTTCAAACGCCTTCAATCCGCCCGCCGAAGCGCCGATGCCGACGATGGGAAAATTGACATCCGTGCTGTGCTCTTCAGTCGATTGTGGTGGCGGTGGTTCTTTCGGTATGGCGTTGGCCTGCTTTTTTTGACGGGATACAGGTTTGGTTTTGTTTTTCATAGTTTAATTTTCCCTTAATATTTATTACGGGTGACTATGAGTTCCGCAGGATTGCCGCCCCTGTGGTAAAATAATATTCCTTTGGTTTATGCTTTTGTCAATATTCTACATTGAAAAACCAAAAAGTCAATATTATTTATGATCGTAAGATATTGTTTTTTCGTTGATTTGTAGGCGAATATTCCCGCCGCGTGAGGGTACGCGACCTACAATAATATTTTGCGCAATGTGGGGTCTAACCTGAAGGTCACGCGACACGGCCTACATAACCATGTTTCACGCTGCATGGGGTCATGCGGCCTATACCGTTTTTGTAGGCCGGGTCACTGACCCGGCGAATATCCAAAATTCAGGGAGAGGATTATGTTTTTTCCTTCATCATTGGATATTGAATATTGTTTATTCATCTTTTTTGTTTGACGAATGTGTTTATTCTTAAATTATTTCCGTCAGTCGTTAAAGTTACCGCTCCATCGCGGTCAGTGCGAAAAATACTAACTCCGGCATCGTTATATCTTTGGAGAGTTGACGGATGCGGATGGCGAAATACATTCGCTTTGCCGGCGCTGACTATTGCATAACGGCAAGCTACAGCTTTAATGAATTCGGCGCTGCTGGAGTAACCTGAGCCGTGATGAGGAGCCACCAGAACATCACTGCGTAAATCTATTTTAGATTCAATTAGCTGTTTTTCAACATCGGCGGAAATGTCGCCGGGGATAAGAAAACTTACCTTGCCGAACGTTATTTTCAAAACCAAAGAAGTGTCGTTGACTTCATCATAAGAAAGATTATTCATCTCATAAATAGAATAATTTGACGGCCACAAGACATTAACCCTGACACCGTTAAATATTTTTTCCGGGAATTTATTGGAAACCAGAGATACATTAATATTGTTACGCTTAATCGCTTTTTTCCACCCCGGATAATCTTCCAGGTCGATGGGCAGGTTTGATCTCCAGGCCTGCCGGACATTAAAATTATTCATAATGTAAATCAGTCCCAGTAAATGATCAGGATGAGGGTGGCTTAGCACTACCGTGTCAACATTGCTGATTCTTTCATGATAAAGAAAAGGAGCAAGGACAGATTTACCAGTATCAAAGGAACTATCCGAAAAACCGCCGCCGTCAATAAGCATATTTTTCCCGCCGGGAAACCGTACCAGGGTGGAATTTCCTTGTCCGACGTCAATAACCGTAATTTTTAAATCAGGGGATAATTTATCCCTGAAGGAAAGATAAATTATATCAGCTGCAAAAAAGACAACAGTAGTAATTAATAAATATTTTAAAATCAGGAAACGGCGTGGTGAGAATCCTTTCTTGGTTTTTCTTTTCTTCCTCGCCTCGATAAATTGAATAACAAGAAAAATAAATAAATAAAATAATGTAATTTCAATGATGTTGGGTGTGATGCAATTGAAAGAAGACCAGGAAGGCGCCGCTAATTTGTTTATTATATTTACAGATATTTGCACAAAGAAAGAAGCCACTTTAATTAAATAACCGGCAATTACCGGGGAAAAGAAGGCGCATAAAATAAAAAACATGGATATCGTTAGCACTAATGTTCCTAAAAGTGGAACTAAGATCAGATTGGCAATAATTGTTATGGAAGAGACACGGTTGGAATAATACATGATCAAAGGTAAAGTGCCGATGGTTACCGCGCTGCATACAAGAGCCGACAAATATATATACCGGATAATACTTTGACCCCATAACGGAAGAAGCGCAAGTTGCGGGAAAGATAGATTCCGGAAACGCGGAACAATGTAAATGAGCATTAACACGGCCATGAAAGAAAGTTGAAAAGAACTATCAAACACAGCTTCCGGTAAAATAACCAGAATAATTAATCCTGCCCCGGCAAGCGTATTGTAAAGGTCGTTTTGTTTTCCTGAGATCAAGGCAATCAGAAAAATCAGCGCCATAAAAGTTGACCGCATCACGGGAATTTCCATTCCCGCAATAAAAGCGGAAATTAATACCATAAAGAACGCTGCTGCCGCAGCAATTTTGATTATATTAAATCTAAGCATCAGGTATTCTGAGGACTTCAAAATAAGAAAAACAAAGAAAAAAGCGGAAGCCGCAATTATTCCGATATGCAGACCGTTAATTGACAAAATATGTGAGGTGCCTGTCTTATTGAAATTGTCCCGCACGTCAGCAGGGATTGCTTTTTGATTGCCGATCGTCATGGCTTCGATGATTTCTCTTTGCGGCGAAGGAGCGTTTTTATAAATTATTTGTTTTAAGTAAAGTCTGAATGATTCCAGTTTTAATCTTATCGGGCTGGCGGAATTTTGTCTCAGCATTACAATACCAGAACTATCGGCGACAAATCCTGCGGCATAAATGCCCTGAAGGTTCAAATAATGTTCGTAATCAAAGCCGCCTGGATTATTAAAATTATGTATTCTTTTTAAGGTTGAATGAAAGCGGATAAAATCACCGTATTGGAAATTTAAATCCGGTGGAATTACCAGACGAATATTGCCCGAGACCGGAATATATGATTTATCTTTAATTACCCGCAGACAGCGTATAATTAACACGTTTTTATCGAGGTAGGCGAGGGGACTTTCTATGACAATTCCCTCCACGGTAACTTTGCCTTTATCAATATATTGTAATATCTTCCATTCATCTTCGATGAAATAATTTTGCTTTTGAATGTCAAAGACACCAAGCATAAAAATAAAACTGATAATTAAAAAGAAGTCGGCGGTTGACCATTTATTCGTGAAACTCCAATTCCGAAAGTATAACCCGGCGCATGCTGGGCGAAGCGCTGCGGAATCTGTTTCCAAAGCTTGCTTCGGGGTTTTATACCCGTGATTTCTTATGGTTACAAAAAGAAGTAAAAGAATTGAAGCGAGTACAGCCAATAATAAATAATAGGAAACAGCGAAGTGGCTGCCGGCAATAATTCCGGCGATTAATGCGATTAAAAGATAAATTAATGGTCTGCGCATATTTTTAATCCCGCTGCTTGGAATCTCCCGGCTCCTGCCGGGTGGCGCTCTACTATTTTTCTCTATAAGGAAAATAGTTCAAATTTATTAGCTAAAACTGCTAAAATATTATAATATGATTTTAATGAAACTCAGATATTACAAGCGCAGTGCAATAATATCTGTAAGTTGAATTATCCCACGTGCGAAGCTAAGTGGGGCTATATTAAGGGTATGAACCCCAAAGCAAGCTGTGGTGTTCATACTCGTGACTAAAAGGAAACTAAATGCCTATACTCTATAGCGAAGCCGTAACAAAAGAAATAAATGCACGACGGTTGTTCGTTTTAATCATATCCAGAATTGTCATTGTAACGCTCTTACTCAGTATTACTATTTTTATCGATATTAAAAAACAAATATTTACCATATCACAAATAACTCTTAACTTTATTTATCTCATCTCTGCCGCAATTTATTTCTTTTCAATTATTTATATTTTGCTTTTTAAATTCGTGAAAAATTTAAAACATAATATAAATTTACAAATGACCATAGATGTTATTTTAATCACTTTTCTTATTGGCCTAACCGGCAATACCCAGATTGATTATTCTCTTTTTTACACGCTGGTAATAATTTATTCGGTAATCTTTCTTGGCCGTAGGGGAGGATTGATTGTCGCTTCAGCTTCCAGCATATTTTACGGGTTATTGTTGGACCTTGAATTTTACAAGTTAATGCCTTTCGTTTCTTTTGTTCAACATGATTATGATTTTAACTCAACCGATTTATTAACAAACATTTTGGTACATATTGTATCATTTTATGTTTTGGCCTTTTTAGCCAGTTTTGTTGTTGAGCAGGAAAAGAAGACAAGATTGTTATTAGAAAAAAAAGAATCGGAATTTAATCAACTGGATTTGCTTTTTCGCAGCATTGTTGAGTCGGTTGATACCGGCGTCATGACAATTGATTTACTCAACACGATTAAGACTTTTAATCATGCGGCTGAAGAAATCACCGGATTTCCGCGAGCCAAAGTTCAGGATTGTAAAATTGAAGATGTATTTCCGGATTTTGTGCCCTTTTTGACTTTAGAGACGATTAATGAACAAACCCAAAAACGATTGGAAGTTATAATCACAGGGAAAACAGGTAATAAAATTAATCTGGGTTTGTCGGTTTCTCCATTGATAGGCAAGCATGATAATCAAATCGGTAATATTTTAATTTTTCAGGATCTCACGAAAATCAAGGAGATGGAAAATAAAATAGAAAAAAATAAGAACATGGCTTTAATTGGTGAAATGGCGGCGGGGTGGGCCCATGAAGTGAGAAATCCCCTAGCAGCAATAACCGGTTCGATTGAACTTTTAAAACAAGGATTGAAGTTGGATGGAACTGATGAACGATTAATGCAAATAATTTTACGCGGCAAAGATCAATTAGATAGCTTTGCCCGCGATTTTCTTTCAATGGCACGTCCGGTTCCGGTGTCCAGAGAATTAGTTGATTTAAACGAAGTTGTCGAAGAAGTTTTGGAGTATATAAAATTAAACAAAGACTGGACAAGTACAATAAAAATTGTGAAAGTATTTTCGAGCAATGCCCATGCTTTTGCCAATAAGGAACAAGTCAGGCAAATTATCAATAATCTTGTGCTCAATGCGGTCCAATCTATGGAAGAAGATGGTGTTTTGTCTATTGAAACCAGAAGGATAAAATTAGAGGACAAGAAAGAGTATGCCGAAATTAAAGTTTCGGATACCGGATGCGGTATTAAAGAAAATGATTTAAAAAATATATTTGAACCTTTCTTCACGAAAAAAGAAAAAGGAACGGGTTTGGGATTGACGATTGTCAGTCACCTTGTTGATGGTTACAATGGAAAAATTAAAATAGAGAGTACTATAAATCAAGGTACCATTTGCGCTGTATGGCTGCCCGGCAAAAAAGAAGAACATATGTAAAGACGTTTATAAGATTAATCGGCAGATGAAATTAAATGGAGTGAAATTATGGCAAAAATTTTAATTGTTGATGACGATCAGGGCATGAGAGAATTCATGGAAATCATGCTGACAAAAGAGGGCTATGATGTAACCAGTTCAGGAGAGCCGGTAAAAGCAATTGATCTCTGCCGTAAGACGGCCTTTGATCTGGTCATCACCGATTTAAAAATGCCTAAAATCAACGGTATTGAATTCCTTAAAACTATTAAAGACCAAAGACCGGAAACAATAGTTATTCTTATTACGGCTTATGCTTCAGGAGAAACAGCAATAAATGCGATGAAAGAAGGCGCTTATGATTATGTGGAAAAAGGCGGCAGCATTGAGGATCTCAAAAAAGTTGTGCGGGCAGCTTTGCTGAAAAAAGGATTGATGATTGAAAATCAGCCCCTAAAAAAAGAAACAAAAACAAAGGAAACGGCAGAAAATTCATTTTGCGGTATGATAGGAACAAATCGGGAGATGCTTAAAATATTCACTACAATTAAAAAAGTGTCCGATACGCTGGCGAATATTTTAATCCTGGGAGAAAGCGGAACAGGTAAAGAACTTGTTGCCCGAGCTATTCATGAAAACTCTTCGCGTTCTAAAATGCCCTTTATTGCTATTAACAGCGGAGGAATACCGGAGAATCTTCTGGAAAGTGAACTTTTCGGATATATGAAAGGATCTTTTACAGGGGCTTATGCCGACAGGCAGGGATTTTTCGAAATGGCGCGCGGTGGTACGATATTCCTAGATGAAATAGGCGAATTATCACCATCTTTACAGGTCAAGCTTTTACGGGTAATTCAGGAAAGAACATTCAGACGCATAGGCGGTGCGGAAGACATCAAAGTTGATGTGCGTATAATTTCTGCAACCCATCAAAATCTAGGAGAAAAAGTCAAGAAGGGGGAATTTCGCGAAGACCTTTATTACCGGCTCAATGTTATTCCCATTTTTCTACCCCCACTAAGAGAACGCAGAGAAGATATTCCGCTTCTTATAAATAATTTTATAGAAAAATACTCACAAATGTTCGGTAAAGAAATCCGGACTATTTCTTCTTATGCGATCGAACTATTGATGAATTATGATTTTCCCGGAAATATCCGTGAACTGCAAAACATTATTGAACGCGGTGTAGCTATGGAGAGCTCCAATATAATTTTACCGGAGAGTTTGACATTTGGTGTGCCCAAATTTGATATTGATATTACGGAGAGCGGAATAGACTTGAATGAAGAATTAGACAAAATCGAAAAAATGCTGATTGAAAAAGCTTTACAAAAGACGAAAGGATCGAAAAAGAAAGCGGCTGAATTATTAAAAATAACGTTCGATTCATTACGACACCGTATTGAAAAACTTGGCGTGGAATGAATGAAACTCAAATAGTACAAACGCAGTGCAGTAATATTTGTAAATTGAATTCATCCCGCATAGCGGGATAGTATAACCATGATTTACTTTTTCCTTGACTTTTCGGGCATATTTGCTCTATATGCGCCATTAAACATGCAAGAGGTGACAGCGAAGATGTTAAAAATTTATTTTCTTAAACGGGCAGTATTCTTTTATTTTTTTAGCTTTATTAATTTTAAGGTCTGCCTGAAGGAATCATGACCATTTGCAAAGGGAAATGAACCGTGGGCAGATAAATATCAGCTCACGGTTTTTTTTTGCCATGATTATGGCGTGTTAAAAAAAAGAAAAGGGGAGGGGGAAATGAACATGAGAAGTAGATTCTGGATTACAATTTTAGCGTCTGTTTTTCTGGTTGCCGGTATTGGCAGTGTAGAGGCCAAGACAATTAAAGTGGGAGCGGCAATCAATCTGACCGGCCCTGCATCAAGCTGGGGACAATTTCATGAAAAAGGTCAACGCGATTATTTCCGTTATGTAAACGAAGTTAAAGGCGGTGTATTTGGCAACAAGATTGAGATGATTACCGTGGATACAGCCTACAAAGTACCCGAAGCACAAGCGGCAGTTAACAGATTCATCCTGCAGGATAAAGTAGATATGATAGCGACCTGGGGCGCAGGTGAAGGACTGGCGGCAAAACCCATTGTACAAAAATACAAGGTGCCGACAATCAACTATTCCACCAGTTGGGAAATATTGGAAAAACCAGTCGATTATATGTATTTGCCTTTCGGCAGCTACAAAATGGATTGTTATGCCGTGTTCGAATACATTAAAGCCATTCACAAAGGGAAAACTGCACCTAAAGTTGGTCTTCTCACTTACAATAACGCCTATGGCCGTTCTATTCACGCACCGAGCAGAGAATATGCAAAAAAACTGGGCATTGACCTGGTTGCCGTGGAAGAATTCCCGCCCAAGACGGTTGATCTAAACACAGAGCTTCTTCGCTTACAGAAAGCCGGCGCAGAATACGTCTTTATGCAGATGCTTCCTTCCGCAATCATCACGGCTTTCAAGAGTGCTGACCGTATAAATTTCAGCCCTATTTTTCTGGGAACATGGACGTCAACGGACCCCGATTTTTTCAAAATGGGCAAGGGTCTGATTAAAGACCGCCTTGTAATCCAATTCCCCGGTGGATTACCCACTGACAAATCCAAAGGAATGGATGTCATGAAAGAATTATGGAAACGTTATAAAACAGTGGATAAATTCGATGCTTCCTATTGGGAAGGTGTTGTTGTCGGTATGATTATGGAGAAAGCCTTTATCCGCGCTTATGAAAAGAGTAAAAACATTAATCCGGAAACAGTCAATGCCGCTTTGGAATCGTTCAAGAACGAAAACTTCGGCGGTTTAGTTCCGGCAATAACCTATACAAAAGATGATCACGGCGCATCTTTTACCGCGCGCATGGTCAGGGTAAAAGAAGATGGAACATATATACCTCTGACTAATTTTTATATTCCGGGAAAAGATAAAATTAAACTGTTAAAGAAATAAGAGATTATAAAAAAGGTATTGCCGGAAATTATATAATTTCCGGCAACGCCTATAAGCAAAGAGGTTTTGATGAAAGCTTTTCGCAGCCGGCCATCAATAATGATTAACCGGCGGGAAGAAGATGAAAAAGCTGAATTGGATATTCAGAACTTACGTTTGAGCTTCGGCGGCGTTATTGCCGTTAAGGATGTTGATCTTAAGGTTCATACCGGTGAATTGATGGCGATTATCGGCCCCAACGGGGCGGGTAAAACAAGCCTGCTTAATTGTATAACCGGTTTTTACCGAGCCCAGCAGGGTAAAATAATCTTCAATGGAAAAGACATTACCAATCTGCATACTCACGAGCTTGTCGGCGTGGGCATTGGTAGAACTTTCCAGAATATAGAACTTTTTCCTGGCATGACAGTGCTCGCCAATATGACACTGGCCCGTCATATTCATTGCCAATATAGTTTTATCCGCTCCTGCTTTTTTTCGGGTGCTGTCCGAAAAGAAGAAATCCGTCACAGACAAATTCTCGAAGAGATCATAGATTTTCTGGAGATGCAGTCCATTCGAAAAAAAACAGTTGGTTCTCTGCCTTATGGCATGATGAAAAGAGTGGAACTGGGCAGAGCGCTGGCTCTGGAACCGCGCTTGCTTATTTTAGATGAGCCTTTTGCCGGCATGAACATGGAAGAAAAAGAAGACATGGTACGCTTTCTTCTGGAGTTGAATCAAAGATGGGGCCTCACGATGATTCTGGTCGAGCATGATATGTCTATAGTCATGAGTATCGCCCAGCGAATTATGGTTTTGAACTTTGGAGAAAAACTGGGTGAAGGCAGCGCTGAAGAGATCAGTGCCAACCCGGATGTCATCAAGGCTTATCTCGGCGAGGCTGAAGAATTATAAATATTTAAGGCGTGATATTTTGGATAGAGCAAAGCAACATAAACCCGGCAAAAGCAAAGTAACGCTGCCGCAATTGTTAATGGAAAATGCCGCCCGGTATGGTGATGCAAAAACGGCAATCCGGGAAAAAGCATACGGCATCTGGCAGACATACAGTTGGGCTGAATATTGCCGCTATATGCGAATCACGGCGGCGGGGTTTGCCACGCTGAATCTGCAGCGTGGCGAAAATGTCTGTCTGATTGTTCATAATCATCCGGAATGGCTTTTTTCGGAACTTGCAGCACACGCTCTGGGTTCAACAACCCTTAATTTGTTTACTTCCTCTATCGCCGATGAGTTGGCTTTTTCCATAAAACGTATTAACTCGCCCGTCGTTGTCGTTCAGGATCAGGAACAGGTTGATAAGCTTCTGGAGGTAAAAGATAAGCTGCCCCAGACAAAGAAAGTTGTTTATATCGATCCCACGGGCATGACGTCTTACGAGAATGATCCCTGGCTGATTAGCTATGCTCATCTTTTAGAAATAGGTGAAAAGTTTAATTTAGAAAATCCTCATTTTATTGATGAGGAAATAAATAAAGGTCGACCGGAAGATATAGCTGTTATGATTCAAACATCGGGAACTACCGGCGTTCCGAAGCTGGCCATGTTGTCGCATCGCAATCTAACTGCTATGGCGGCTCAATGGGTAGAAGAAACAAAAATCAAACCGGAAGAAAACTGGTTATCGATGTCTCCTCCGGCATGGATTGTCGATCAGATGTGGGGAATGGGAGTAGCGCTCGAAAGTGCGATGATTATGAATTTTCCGGAAACAGCGGAAACTGTTCTGGAAGATTTTCGGGACATCGGCCCTTCGATAATTATCACGGCGTCACGCTTCTGGGAAGATATGGCTTCGAGTATTAGAGTCAAAATATCCGATGCCGGTTGGTTAAAGAAAAAATTATTTTATTTGGGTGAATCAACAGGTAAAATGGTTGTAGAAAAACAATCACGCAAGCAACCTATACCTTTATTCTTAAGGGCTTTATATAAAGTCATGTCTATTGCTGTTTACCGGCCTCTTCTGGATCGTCTGGGTTGCTCTCATTTTCACAGCGCCTTTACCGGCGGCCATCCCATCAGTCCGGATGTTATTCTTTTCTTCCGGGCTATCGGCTTGAATTTAAAACAATGCTATGGTCTGACAGAGTCCGGGGGGATATTTCAAATCCAACCGGATAACGAAGTTAAACTGGAAACTGTCGGCAAACCGCTGCCCCTGACCGAAGTAAAGATAGCCGAGGATCAGGAAGTGCTGGTTAAATCCGAGGCCAATTTTTCCGGATACTATAACGACTACCAATCAACACAGGGCGCGTTTGAAAACGGATGGCTAAAAACCGGCGATGCAGGATATATCGATGGCGATGGTCATTTATTAATCATTGGCCGCAAGGAAGATATTATCCGCAATAAAAGTGGTGAGGCTTTTTCACCTGATTTTATTGAGACTCGTCTGAAATTCAGCCCCTATATTAAAGAAGCTGTAACGTTTGGCGAGGCGCGCCCTTATATCACAGCCATGATTAATATCGATTTGGGCAACGTCGGCAATTGGGCGGAAGAAAAAATGATCCCGTACACAACTTATATGGACCTTTCCCAGCAGCAGGCTGTGGAAGAGTTGATTTTGAAGGAAATCCGTCAGGTCAATGAACAGCTTCCCGAGGTGATGAAGATTAATAAATTCATCCTGCTCTATAAGCTTCTGGATGCGGATGAAGAAGAGCTTACCCGCACCGGAAAAGTCCGACGCCGTTTTGTTTACGGTTTGTATATAAAAATTATTGAAGCTATGTACCAAAACCAAAAGAATGTTCAGGTAACCGGAAAAGTCCGGTACCGTGATGGACGAATAGGTGAAATAGAAACAACGATAAATATTATCAATGTGAATTGATGCTAATTGATTATTGGCATAATACCAAGTAAGCTTTCCATAATTCATATTTTAATGTTTGAAAGCAACTTGCTATAAGGAATTAATCCATGGAATTTTTTCTGCAATTATTAGTCAACGGTGTTTGTGTAGGCCTGCTCTATGGCATTTCCGCGATGGGCTTTGTCATGATTTTTAAATCATCGAGCGTGTTGAACTTTGCCCACGGCGAACTTCTGGCTCTGGGAGCTTTCTTCTTTCTATCGCTGGTGACCTGGGCAAAACTACCTATCATTGTTGCTTTCATCCTGACTTTGATCGGTTGCTTTATTCTGGGATTCCTTATTGAAAGATTTTTTCTGCGCCCGTTAATCGGCGAAAAACTTATTTTTGTTATTATGCTGACAGTAGGATTAGCCGCCATGTTCAAAGGTTTTATTTTACTGATTTGGGGTGGCAATTTGTATACCTATCCGGAATTTTTGCCCGAAGCCATGGGGTTGAAATTTGGTTCAATTTATATTGCCCCCGTCTATTCGGCCACGTTGATCATCAGCGTTATTTTTCTTGTCCTGTTCGGCCTGTTTTTCAAAAAATCAGCGCAAGGTATTTATATGCGCTCTGTCGCCGATAATCAGAAGGCGGCTCTTTCGCTGGGCGTTCATGTCCGGCGAGTGTTCGCGCTCTCCTGGGCGATTGCCGCGCTTGTGGCCTCTATGAGCGGCATTGTCCTCGGAATTATCAACGGCGTCAATGTTCATGATTTGAGCTCTATTGGACTGAAAGTATTTCCCGTGGTTATTTTAGGCGGGCTGGACAGCATCGGCGGCGCGATAATCGGCGGGATTATCATCGGGGTTCTGGAGACATTTACAGGTGGTTATTTGTCGCCATCTTTGCGCGATGTTGTTCCTTATATTGTTTTGGTATTTATTCTGATGGTTAAACCTTACGGATTATTTGGCTTGGTGGAAATTGAAAGGGTTTAGCAAGTTAGAATTTGCTTTCTGGCAGAAAGCAAATTCATTAACGCGCTTATCCCGTTTATCGGGGTTAGGAAATAAACAAAAATGAGAAAATTTTCTTTTCATCCCTGCGGCAATTATCACGAGAATTACGCGCAGGAATTAAATATTTTTGAAACTGACTTCGGCCGGGTCTGTCTAGGTATATTTCTAACCTTGCTATTTTTTGTCGCGCCATTTGTTGTCAGCCCCTACATGCTCTACATTCTGAATACAATCGGTATCGCGGCTATTGCCGCCATCGGGCTAAATATCCTTATCGGTTATACTGGGCAGATATCTCTGGGTCATGGCGCATTTTTCGGCGTGGGCGCATACGCGGCGGCAATTATGGCTACCAGATTGGGAGTGGGATTCTATATCGCCATCCCGGTGGCGGGTATTATTACCGCTCTCGTTGGTATGATTATCGGCATACCGTCAGGCCGCTTGAAAGGTCTTTATCTGACGATTGCCACTCTGGCCGGACAATTTATTATTGAATATGTTTTAATCCAGTGGGATAGTCTCACGAAAGGTACGATGGGAATTACACTTCCTGCGCCGCAAATAATGAATTGGCAAATATCGGGAGACAAGGCATTTTTCTTTCTGATTTTCGTAAGCCTTGTTCTGATGACGTGGTTCGCGGTAAATATCATGCGCAGCAAATACGGGCGGGCTTTCATTGCCATTCGTGATAATGACCGCGCAGCGGAAGGTATGGGCATCCCCATTTTTAAATACAAATTGCTGTCCTTCGGCATCAGTTCTTTTTATGCCGGTTTTGCCGGCGCTCTCTGGGCTTACTACATGGTGAGCATTACGACAGAACCTTTTAATCTGGGGCTTTCTGTTGAATATATCGCGATGGTGATTATCGGCGGTATGGGCAATATTCCCGGCGCGATCTTTGGCGCGACATTTATTACCCTGCTCAATGAATTTTTACGATTTTTAACCGGCGTGTTAATGAATGTCGGAGCAATTACCAGTTTGGGTTTAAACATGGCTCCGCTTAAAGAATTTGTTTTCGGGCTGGTCATTGTATTATTTATATTAATTGAACCAAAGGGCTTAGCCGAAATATGGAGGATCATCCGTTCCAGTTTCCGACTCTGGCCTTTTTCATATTAGAAAATTAGTATTTGCTGAAAGCAAATACATAAATTTTCTTATCCCGATTTATCGGGGTTAGGATAAAAATCAAGAAATATTTTGCTTTTTGAGCAGAAATATTTCGTAGATATTTTAGTAAGTTTGAATTTTCTTTCTGTAAGAAAGAAAATTCATTAACGCACTTATCCCACATGGGTGGGACTTATCCCGCAAAGCGAAGCGACGCGGGGTTAGTACAGAGATAGTTAGGATAAAAAATGGGAGAGATTCTTCTACAGTTAAATAATATATCTGTTGTATATTCAGATGTTATACAGGTATTAAAAGGTGTTTCTTTAAGTGTTGAGAAGAATCACATCGTTTCGCTTTTGGGCAGTAACGGCGCCGGGAAAACAACCACGCTCAAAGCTATCTCAGGGTTACTTAAACCGGAAAACGGCGAAGTAACGGAGGGGACGATTCTGTATAACGGTGTCAATATTCAAAATCAGGCACCGGAATTCATTACCCGTCAGGGCATCATTCAAGTGCTCGAAGGCCGTCAGCCTTTTAAATATCTCACAATTGAAGAGAACCTGCGCGTAGGCACAGCTACTCGATTCGGCAAACCCTATAAACAGGATCTGGAACTTGTTTATAATTATTTCCCCGCTCTGGTTCAAAGAAGAAAATCACTGGCTGGATACTGCAGCGGCGGTGAATTGCAAATGCTGGTCATTGGAAGGGCGTTAATGGCGCATCCACAGCTTTTACTGCTCGATGAACCTTCTCTGGGATTGGCTCCGCTTGTTGTTCAGGAAATATTCCGCATCATCAAAAAAATAAATGAAGAACAGGAAGCGACAATTATTCTGGTGGAACAAAACGCCCGGATGGCATTGCAGGTCGCTCATTACGGTTATGTCATGGAGAACGGCAAAATCATGATGGAAGCCACGGCCAAAGAATTATCCGACAATCCGGATATCAAGGAATTCTATCTTGGAATGGCGGCATCAGGAATTGCCAAGTCCTATAAGGATGTTAAATCTTATAGAAGACGCAAACGCTGGTTATAACCCTTCCGCTTTCTTCGGCTAACTTTGTTGGCATCGTCGTCAGCTTCCTCAACGTATTAGTAATGCGCCTCGTCGCATCCTCCTTGCCGTCGCGTTATCCTTTGAAAGCGAAAGGTTATATAAAGAAATTAATTTCTAAAAATCCTTTTAAACAAAAAACGGTTATGCTAAATTGCATAATCAAATAAGCGAAAGTTAAAAAGGAGAACTAAGTGCGAAGTCATCTTGATAAATCAATATTATTTAGATTGCTATTTATTATTTATTTTATGGTAGGTCTAAGTGATGGCGTAGCAATAGCAGGTGATTATTCCGGAAAATACATCAGAGAAACTGAAAACGAGAGTGCTGATATTGTTATTAATAAACTTAATAATGGAAAATATCATATAAAAGGCTTTGCGTTATGGGGCACTAAAAGTACTAATGCACCGCATACTGGTGAATTAGATTTTATATCAAGAATTAATAAAGGCAGTATTCATTACACATGCTATAAAGGAATTTGGAAAGGCAAAAAAGAATATTATGTGCTGGATATCGAATTTCACAAAAATGGATTGGTCGTAAAAGAAAAGAATTGGGCTGGATTCTTCGGAATGAATGTTCAATTTATTGGGGAATATATTAAAAAATAATGCTGCATAACATAGGAAACATATGAATCAATTATTTGATAAAAAAGAATCTTGGGGAAAGAGAAAGAGAAAAAGCCAGCAGGATAAGGCTCTGGCTTATATGGTAAAGCTCGGTTACGAAAAGTCAGGGCATGTTAAGGCAATGTTGGATGCTCATAAAATTAATCCCGCCAATATTAAAACACGTGAAGATTTAGTGTGTCTGCCGGTTACTTCCCGCGAAAAATTAGTGGAAATGGAACAACTCGATCCACCTTACGCCGGATTAGAAAATCCCGATATTTCCATTGATCGCGTTTTTACCTCACCCGGGCCGGTATATGAACCGCATCTATCCGAAGATGATCATTTATGGGCGCGAGCCTTTTTTGCCGCAGGCATTGGTCCGAATGATATAGCGCTCAACGCCTTTTCTTATCATCTGGTCGCCGCAGGATTAACTTTTCATAATGGCCTGCGCAAAATCGGCGCCACTGTTATTCCATCTGGCTCTTCATCTTCCCAGATTCAGGTGCAATTAATTAAAGATTTGAAAGTGACGGCTTATGTGGGCACACCCAGCTTTTTAATGGCCATTATCAACAAAGCAAAAGAGATGGGGCATGATTTTAAAAAAGACTTCCGTGTGAAAAAAGCATGCTTTGCGGCGGAGCCGCTTCTACCGGATTTGCGAAGGATGTTTGAAAACGATTACGGTATTGATACTTACCAGATGTACGGAGCAACTGAAGTCGGCGACGTGGCGTATGAATGTTCCGAAAAAAAAGGATGGCACATCTGTGAAGAAACAATAGTGGAAATAGTCGATCCCGCTACCGGCAAAAATGTTCCAAATGGAGAATTGGGTGAAGTAGTAGTCACGAGGCTCAATGAAATTTTCTTTTTATTGCGTTTTGGAACTGGGGATTTATCGCGCTTTATTGTAGATAAATGCCCCTGTGGCCGGACATCTTATCGTCTGGCCGGAATTGCGGGCAGGGTAGGCGACGCCGTAAAAGTACGCGGATTATTTGTAGCGCCCAGTCAGATTAAAATGATTCAGGCAAAATTCAATAATCTGCCACTGCAGGTGGTTGTGAGCCGCACAGGACATGAAGATATTCTGAAACTGCGAATTGAAAAAGTATCGCCCGAAATTGGTAGCACTTCGTGGGAGGAAGGTTTTAAAAAAATATTCAGGGAAATCTGCACCGTTAGAATTGATACTCTGGAATACATTAATGCAGGTGGAATCAAGCCTCAGGAGAAGTTGATTGTTGATCATCGACAATATTAATGAGACTCCAAAATAACAAGCGTAGCGAAGTTAGATTGTAAGTCGAATTATCCAGCAAAGCAAAGCGACGCTGGATTAATGAAACTCAGAAATATAAATACATTAAATTGATTCATTGGTGGCACTGTACTTTGCCATTTCTTTTTTCCCTGATATGTATGCGTCAATGATTGAAAAAATCCAAAGCAGAATCATGAAAGACAAAATTAAATACAGGTAAGACAAATTCAATGCTTTTATCGCATTGATTGTCAATTGGATAACAGCGTTGAAAGTAACCGTTCCTTTTTTAAAGGGAGCGATTTTCAAAATATTTATTGTTGTTTGAATCACAGACCATATCATAGATAAAACTCCGGCAATAATGGCGATTATTATCAAGATTCCTTTTTTATAATTTCTTAAATAAATCTGCCCCCAGCCGGGAAAGAGGAGCGCATTAAATAATGCTGCTTTAGTGGCTAAATTCATATATTCCCCTCATATGCTTAAAATTTTCTTTTAAGGAATAATATTTACATCTTTCATCTTCAACTGAATATCGGAAGATCCGTTCCAGTTGTTAATTTGTGGTGTGAAGACAATGTCAATATTGGCGCCGTTAATCGCGGGCAGATGTTTGCCCATACCAAACCAAATGGAATCGCAAGACATGCCATTGCTTTTGAGCCACATTTTCAGATGGTTATTGCCGACAATAAATGGAGAGGAAACCTTGATATTGCGGGCACAAAGTACCGGTTCCGGATTTTTACTGCCAAAAGGCGCGAGCATTTCAATCTGCTCCATCAAATTCAGATTAATATCTTTGAGTTGACATTCCGAATCAATATCCGTTTGGGAAAGAAGTTCCGGAAATTGAATGCTATTGCGAATTGTTTCATCTAAAAGACAGGCAAACTCATATATATTTTCTTCTTTGATGGAAATGCCGGCGGCATGGTAATGCCCGCCATAGGAAAGCAAAAGAGGAGCGCACTGCTGAATTCCCTTGTAAATATTAAAACCGGAAACACTTCTTCCGGAACCTTTACCTACACCATTATTTAAACTAATGACAAATGCCGGACGGTTGAAAAGGTCAACGAGACGCGAAGCGACAATACCGACAACTCCCTGATGCCACTTATCAGATGCAAAGACAAGCGCATTCATTTTTTCGATATCCTGAGTATTGCTTATTTTTTCAAGAATTTCATTGAGAATCTTTTTTTCCATTGTTTGCCTGTTGCGATTATAGGAATCGAGCCTTTCGGCCAACATACGAGCTTCCGACATATTATCAGTCAAAAGCAATTTCACCGCATCCAGAGGAGAAGCAATGCGTCCGGCGGCATTTATACGGGGAATAAGAGAAAAAGAGGCTTTAAAAGAATCAATAGTTTGGTTATCAACGCCGCTAACCTCTTTAAGTGCTTTGATTCCCGGCCGTTGACCTTCGGTAATTAATTCCAATCCGATTTTGGTAAAAATTCTGTTTTCATCAACAAGAGGCGCGATGTCGCCAATAGTTCCCAATGCGACAATATCGAGATATTCTTTTAAATTGGGATAGTCTTTATTTTTCCAAAAGCCCTCTTTGTTCAAACTGCCGCGCAAAGCAATGAGAAAGTTATAAGCAATGCCCACACCGGCAAGTCCTTTAAAAGGGAAAGTACAATCTTCACGATTCGGATCTATTGAGGCTACGGCAGGAGGCAGCATACCTGATATTTCATGGTGATCCAGGACAATCGTATCGATGCCAAGTGATTGGGCATAAGCAATTTGTTCAATGTCGGAAATGCCGCAATCAACCGTAATGATCAGTTTGACATTGTTATTTTTGAACTTATCAATGGCTGGTATTTTTAAACCGTAACCTTCCTGCAATCTGTCGGGAATATAATAATTTACATGAGGTGTTATTTCCTTGATAAACTTAAAAAGAATAACAACGGAAGTTATCCCGTCAGCATCATAATCGCCATAAATAATGATTTCTTCGTGATCGTAAATTGCTTTCAGTAAACGCAAAACACCCTTTTTCATATCTTTCATTAAAAAAGGGCTATGCAGATCATTGAGGGAAGGGTAGAGGTAATGACGGACTGCTTCCAAGTCCTCGATGCCCCTATTGACCAGAATTTGAGATATAATCGGGTGAATTCCAAATTCTTTACTCAATAGGTTTTCTGTATTTTTATTACCTGCATCGTTTAATTTCCATTTTGTTGTCGGCAATTGGTTAGATATGGTCATTATTTTGCTTTCGTATTTACTTTTTATTTTAAATCCTGCGGGAAATGCATAGGAGTAATTTTCCCGCGAGTAGAATGATTGGTTTAAGCTCAAATGCGCATAAACTACTCCGAAATTTGACTTAATCATACAGTCTTTATCTGTCGGCGTCAATTGGTCTTTGATTCTTGATCTTTAAAGTGATGAGTGATAAATGTAAAATCCAAGAAGATGATAAAAAAATATTTTAAATTAAAGCGAAAAGATATTGCCATAGTCCAATTTATTATTGAAGGATATGAGGAAATGGCCACGGTAACAACAATAGATTCTCACACCGCAATAATCCAAATTTCAATTATTTCTGATTTTATTTTAGATATGAACGCTGTCATTAAAGATCTAAAAAATAAATGTAAAATGGAAGAAATTAATTGTCCAGAGAAATAAGAAAGACCTCCAATAGGAATGTTTTTTTATGTTCATGTTAACACATACTTATTTTTTACAAAAATTTTTAGGTGCGGCAGATGTAAAAAATATTGACTTGGATATTTATGTTTATAACATTGTTCCGGATTTATTAACAATTCATCCACAAATAAGCTCAAATAGAACTCACAAAATACGAAGGTTTCTGCACATACCAGCTCAATATCCACGATCGGCTTACGTCATGTTTCATCTCTTAGTCGATGACCTATCTCACTATGGATATATTTGTTCTAATTGTCAGGAAGAATTCGACTCTAACTCTAAAGGATATTCCTATCTCAAAGGCAAGCCTCTAATCAATTCCATTTTGGATTTACACAAAATAATCAACAAAGAAATTTCTTATACGGAAGCGACTTACCAATCACATTTAATTATCGAGATGATCTATGATCTTGTTATTTTAAATCAGATTAATTCATTTAAAACTATTGATCTGTTAGCAGAAGCGATAAATTTCACCGTAACAAATAAAATGGATGAATTCATTGCCACAATCAATTGGTTATATGATGTAGAGAAAACTGAAATCGGTGAAGTAATGAAAAACGCTTCCGTCAATATCACTAAAGAAAGAATGGAGGGCATCATGAATATTGAAAGCCGAATTCATCTTTATAAAGATAAATTCGGCTTGAAAAGCAATGATCAATTATTTTATGATGGTCTTGAAAATTTATTTCAACAAGCTAAAGATTTAATTGACGACGATGAATTATTTTTTCGAGAAACCGTCCAGACAATAAAGAATTATGGTTGGCTTCCGACTTTTATATAGCTTTTTTTACAAATCCAGAGCGAATACAACGAGTGCAAACTTTGACTCTCTTTACCGATCCGGTTTTTTCATCAACGCAACGTAATCTTTGCAAATTGGGATACCACACCACTTTTGTTTTATTATTAGCATGGCTCACCAGATTGCCAATTGACGGCTTTTTACCACATACTTCACAAACACGAGACATTAGAAGATCCTCCTAAAATTGTGCGTCGTTACTAAACCATAAGGCAGTATTTTGCAAGCATTTTTTCGTTTTATTTAAATATTGAAGAATGAGGCCTACTTTTGTGCAGATTTTAGGTAAACTGTTTCCGCAAAACGGGGAAATATAGAACTTAACATCCTTATATTATTTATGATATTTTACGGCGCCATCAATTTTTCATGGAAGGTGGTTGTCCAGTCGTTTCCAAAACACGTAACCAAGTATTATCCTGAGAATCAATTTTACGGCTGGAAGTAACTGTATTTAAAGGAAGATGAACATATTCGTCTTTCATTAAAGCTACCAGAATACCGGTTTTTCCGGCCATCCCCACATGCACAGCATACTGCCCCAGCGAGTTGCAATAGATGCTGTCCGAGGCATTTGCCGGAACTGAGCGGATCAGATAACTGGGCTCAATATATTTTAGATTAATTTCCAGATCAATTTCTTTAAAATAGTCCTCTATGGCGTTTTTTAAAAATAATCCTATATTGAGCAGACGAATATTTCCTGAAGGATCTTTTTCCATGGGAGAAATATTGTTCCTTAAAATATCCTGACCTGCTCCTTCCGCAACCAAAATTACCGCATGCCCTCTGGATTTTATGCGTTTTTTCAATGCTGTTAAAAATCCGTTTTCCCCTTCCAGATCAAAAGGTACCTCGGGGATTAAAACAAAATTTGTATCATTTTGTGCCAGCGCCGCGTGGGTAGCGATATGGCCGGAATTACGACCCATTATTTTAATCAAACCAATACCGTTGAATGCTCCTTTGGCCTCTACATGGGCGCTTTTGATAGCTTCAACTGTTTTTTCTATTGCCGTATCAAAACCAAATGATTTCTGGATTAAATTAAGGTCATTATCAATTGTCTTGGGAATACAGACTATGGCAATTTTCAAATTTCTCCTGGTTACTTCAGTAATTATTCTTTCGGCTGCCCGTATCGTGCCATCACCTCCGATACAAAAAAGAATATTGATATTTAATCTGACAAGATAATCCACCATGACATCTACATCTTGTGGGCCGCGCGAAGTAGAAAGAATACTGCCTCCGATACTTGTTATATCATTGACAAATTCGGGGGTCAGATTAATTAATTTAAGGCCGGATGCGGGATTTAGCCCCATCAGGCCGTATTTAACTCCTAAAATTTTTTTAACACCGTAACGGTGAAAAAGCGTCATCGTGAGTGAGCGAATGACATCATTGATACCCGGACAAAGCCCGCCGCAGGTAACAATTGCCGCTTTTGTTTGGGACGGATCAAAAAATATTTTATCACGAGGTCCGGCAAGTTCTACAGAAAGCGGCTGGCCTTCTTTATCAGTGCAGGATAAGTAATTATCTAAATAGGTGTTGAATAATAATCTTTTTTTGTCTTGTGTAAAATTGCTGATGTTTAGCGGAGATTTAAATAATCTCTTTCCGAGATTGGTGATGAAAAAATCGTATTCCATAAATCACTTCCTTTTACCTACTACCCGGGCTGCGGCATTCATACCGGAAATAATTTCTCCTTCGAAGCCGGCATCTGTTAATAATGAAGCACCGGTGAGATAAATGTTACCAAATTTGGTTTTATTACTTTTCGCGGCAAAACCGGAAATAAAGGAATTTTGTAACTGATATTTAGGATTAATAACATCGCGTTGTTTTTTTGAAATATTAATTGATTCTTTTATCTCGAAGAATTCAATATTTTCTTTTAAAAAGGGAAGAAAATATTCGAGGCGCTCAATTATTGATCGGGCATTTGCCGTTAAGTTTTCTTTAGACCAAGTCATTTGATCATCAGGAAGAAAAACAGTTGCTGACAGTGAACTTTTTGCTGTGGAGATAGTTTTTTCATCTTCAGGCGCGCTTAATTCCAAAATGATCAGATTATCATCGTAAATATTTTTATTTACATCACTAATTACGGCAACATGCCTAGCCATTTTTTCAGGAATAGAATTTTGTCGAATACCCAGATGAATTGTAAATGGATAATAAGAAACTTTAATTGGTCTGATAAAATCACCTAAATTAATTTTCTTTTTACGTTCGATCAGTAAATGCATGTTTTGCCACTTCGTACTTACAATTAAGTTGTCAGCCTCAATCTTTGAGGCAACACCGTTTTTATCCATAACAGTTACTTCGATTAATTTGCCTTTTTTGATGGACAATACTTCGCAATTATTAAGATACAAACCGTTTGTAGATTCTATTTTTTTTATTAGAGAATTAAAGAGTACCTGCTTGCCTTGTGAAAAATAGTAAACACCACGCAGAGGCGCGGAATATTGAAAATGTGAGAAAATAGAATCTTTATTTTTTGTTTTGAAAGAAAGCAATGCTTGTTGTGCTTCCATAACTTTTTTAAAAGAAGCATTACGAAACATACTATGCTTCAGTTTAACATTGTCATATTTATACTTGATTAAATAAGGTGTTAAGTTAAGATAGTCAAGGCAATCCTTTAAGCTATTCGGTTGAATAAAGGGATGATCGTGCAGCCATTTGCCAACGATAGCTGAGTTTTTTTCAACGGAATTATAAAATGAATTTATTTCCGAAGCAAGGTCGGGAAATTCTCTTACCATTTCTTTTACTAGTGATTCTTTATCATTGAAAAAATCCAATCTGTGTTCCGGCAATATTACCTGATAAGCGGGATTCAATAATACGCTTTCTCTTTCGCTGGGAGGAATATCTAGTTCGGTTAAAAGAGAAAGAAGGGTCTGACCGGTTCCAAGCCCGGTAATTGGTGTAGGATCAATGTTAAAAACAAAATCGTCAGTTAAACATATTTCTTCTCTGATTCCGCTTTCTGAAAGCAGCGCTGTATTGATGCCATTACGGGAAGAAACTGCCGCGGCAACATGAGAAGAAAGATCATCTCCTATGACAATTAGATCATACATCAATTAATTCATTTCCTCATAATGCAATAGTAATAATAAAAGTCGAAAGATGAAACGCAAGGAGAGATATTTATTTTTTAGTTTTAATGCTTATCTTGCGTCCTTTTATTTCTATTTTGCCTTCAGCAAAAAATTGGATTGCCAGCGGATAAATCCTATGTTCTTCCTTTAATATTCTTGCCGCTAATGTTTCCTCGGTATCGTCATCAAAAACCTGCACGGCACTTTGAATTATGATCGGTCCGGTGTCTACGCCTTCATCAACAAAATGCACGGTACAGCCGGATAATTTGACGCCGTATTCCAAAGCCTGTTTCTGTCCATGAATCCCGGGAAAAGATGGAAGGAGGGCTGGGTGGATATTCATTATTTTTTGGGGAAAAGCTTTCAAAAAGGTAGAAGTAATAATACGCATAAATCCGGCTAAAATAACCAAATCCACACTATTGTTTTTTAAAATTCTTATTAATTCTAAATCAAAGTCTTCTTTGTTTTTAAAGTCCCCGTTTTTTAAAACAACAACGGGAATCCCGTGCTTTTTTGCTCTGGTGATTCCGTAAGCATCGGGATTATTACTGATAACGATTTTGATGGTTGCTTTTAATGATCCTTTTTCAATATGATCAATAATTGATTGTAGATTGGAACCATTTCCGGAAATCAAAATCCCCAATTTCAATAAATCAGCCATATATTTCTAACCTTCAGAAAGACAAACTTGATCCTGTTTATCTTCTCTTTTTTCTATAACACCAATTAGAGAAGCTTTCTCACCCAGCATTTCCAGTTGGTCAAGAACTCCCTGACATTCTTTTTCCGCAACGATGATCATCATCCCTATGCCCATATTAAAGACACGAAACATTTCTTTTTCTTCGATCTCGCCTATTTCCCGAATAACATCAAAAATAGGCGGTATATACCAACTGCCTTTGTTAATAACGCAACTGCAAGATTGAGGAATTATTCGCGGGATATTGTCGTAAAATCCGCCACCGGTGATATGCACGAGACCTTTTATATTAAAAACCTTTAAAAGATTCAAAAGTGGTTTGACATAAATTCTAGTCGGTTCCAGCATCTCCAGACCAATCGTTTTATCTAAACCGGCTACTTTGTCGTTAATACCTAATTTCCCGTTTTCCAAAAGAACTTTTCGGGCTAAAGAAAAGCCATTACTATGCAAACCGCTGGAAGCAAGTCCAATAATCCGGTCATTGACGCTAACGGTGGACCCATTAATTAATTTATCCATTTCCACCACACCAACACAAAAGCCGGCAAGGTCATATTCACCAGTTTTATAAAAACCGGGCATTTCAGCGGTTTCGCCGCCCAGAAGGGTGCATCCGGCTTGTCGACACCCTTCAGTAATGCCCTCGATAATTTTTACACTTTTTTCCAGTTCTATTTTTCCTGTGGCGAGATAATCGAGAAAGAATAAAGGTTCAGCGCCTTGAACAACGACATCGTTCACCGACATTGCTACAAGATCAATGCCGATGGTATCATGCTTATCCACTAATTGAGCAATCCGCAGTTTAGTGCCCACACCATCTGTAGAAGAAACTAATACCGGATTCTTTAAATTGCTTGAATTAAAATGGAAAAGGCCGCCAAAACCGCCAATGCCGGAAATAACTTCTTTGCGTGCCGTTGTTTTAATCAGCGGCTTAATGCGATCAATAAACTCGTTAGCGGTATCAATATCTACTCCCGCATCTTTATATGTAATTTTAGTTGACATGTTACCCCTTATGGATTTGATTCGTGATATAAAAGTATAATATAAATTCGTGTAACGTAAATCAGCGTTTAAGTCAATCATTCCTTGCGCAAACAAAATATATTTGTTAACAAAAAGCAATCGATTCATCGGAAATTATTTAGTAAGTTAGAAATTATTTTCTGCGCTTTTCCGGCAGAAAATAATTTCGTTAATGCATTAGTGAGTTAGAATTTGCTTTCTTGTAGAAAGCAAATTCAATAACGAATTTATCCCGAATGTGCGGGGCTTATCCCATTTATTGGGGTTAGGTTTGCCAACTTTCCCATGCGGAGACTTAAATGGATTCACTAAAAGAGATTCTGCAAAAAATAGAACAGCCTTTGAGTTTTGCTTCTAAAGATAATTATAAAAACTTGTCTCACATAAAAGATTTAGGCAAATCTCTTTTAAGTTTGTTGTCATTGTTCAAAGGTTCCTTACCACCTGCCTCCAATAATGATTTTTCCTTTCCGGTAGAGGAATTGTTGGAAATATTTTCCGATTATGATTGGCAAAAGCTGGAATTAAAAAAATATAAGATAGAAAAAGCACAGATTATATTGGAAAAACTAAAAGTAGTTATTAATTCATCACCCGCGCCCGGCCAAGGTCATCCTCATGACCAGCAGACAATACAAAGGATATCCGATCTAAAAGAAGCTTTGGCCAAACTTAACCAGCCGGTTCAATATTTAAAGGGTGTCGGGCCGAAAATGGCCGCTCGTTTTGCCGCTAAGAAAATCGTTACCGTCGAAGATTTGCTCTATTTTTTACCACGGACATATGAGGACAGGCGTGAGATCAAGAAGATCAGTCGATTGGAAGTTGGTAAAACTCAAACAATTGCCGGCAAGGTAATTAATACAGAAGTCAGATACTACGGGAAAAAACGTATATTAGAGGTTACCATCAGCGATAATACCGCCAATTTAACTGCCAAGTGGTTCAAAGGCACGATATCTTATCTGGTTGGCACTTTTAAAAAAGGGACTGAGGTAATGTTTACGGGAAATGTGACGCCTAATTATTCCGGTAAAACAATGGTTCATCCCGAATATGAAATATTGGAAGAAAATGAAGCGGAAAATTTTTTAAATTTCAAAAGAATAGTGCCGATTTATTCGGAAACAGAAGGACTGCATCAGAAATATTTCCGCAAGGTAATGAATTTCGCACTGGAAAATTATTCCCGCTATGTGGCTTCGCCGATACCGGATAATATCTGTGAAAAGCGCAATTTGCTCAATATCCACGAGGCTCTGCTGTCTGTTCATTTTCCCGGCAATAACGAATCAGTAGATGAATATATATCCGCGCATTCGTCAGCGCACAGACGTTTGATTTATGATGAATTCTTCTTTTTTCAATTAGGAATGGCCATAAAGAAAACGGGACGGATTTTAGAAGCAGGCATTAAATTCAATATTGAAGGAACTCTTTTAAATAAATTTCTTGCACTTCTGCCTTTCGATTTGACTGCCGCGCAAAAAAGAGTGATCAACGAAATACAAGCTGATATGGCTAAACAAACCGCGATGAACAGGCTTTTGCAGGGTGATGTCGGCAGCGGCAAAACGATTGTCTCGATGGCGGCAATGATTACCGCTTGTGAAAATTCGTATCAGGCGTCGATAATGGCGCCTACTGAAATTTTAGCTCAACAGCATTATCAAAATATTCAAAGCTGGGCGTCCGCGCTGGGGCTGAACGCGGTTTTGCTTATCGGCGGCCTCAACACTTCTCAAAAAAAAGAGGCGCTGGATAAAATCTCCAGCGGAGAAGCGAATATCATCATCGGCACACATGCTTTGATTGCGGAAAATGTCGATTTTCATAAACTGGGCATGGTTGTCATTGATGAACAGCACCGCTTTGGCGTCATGCAAAGAGCGACTTTGCGCGGCAAGGGAATCAGCGCGGATGTGCTGGTTATGACCGCGACTCCCATTCCGCGGACACTGGCGATGACTGTTTACGGCGATCTGGATGTTTCCGTAATTGATGAAATGCCTCCCGGTAAAAAGCCTGTGCGCACTGTCCTAGTATCAGAAAACAGAAGAGAGAAGGTTTATCAGACAATCAGTTCGGAACTGGCTAAAGGCCATCAGGCTTTTATCGTTTATCCTCTGGTGGAACAATCGGAAAATCTGGATTTAAAAGATGCCACCAACATGGCTGGGCATCTGCAAAAAGATATTTTCCCTGATTATAAAGTTGGTATTATTCACGGCAAAATGAAGGAAAAAGAAAAAGATACCGTGATGAAAGATTTTTTGGCCAATAAAATTAATATTCTTGTGGCAACAACCGTTATCGAAGTGGGTATTGATGTGCCGCGGGCATCGCTGATGGTTATTGAACATGCTGAACGTTTCGGCCTTTCGCAATTGCATCAGTTGCGCGGCAGGGTAGGGCGCCGTGATATTCCTTCAAGCTGTATTTTACTGGCGGATTATAAGTGTTCGGCGGACGCGCGTAAAAGATTAAAGGTGATGGAAAAAACTAACGATGGTTTTGCCATTGCCGAAGAGGATTTGGCCATTCGCGGCCCCGGTGATTTTTTAGGCACAAGGCAATCCGGTTTGCCTGATTTTCGCATAGCCAGCATCATTCGTGACGCCCGCATTTTAAATGATGCCAAAGAGGACGCGTTTCAATTAGCGGAAAGAGATCCATTTTTAGAAAAGCCTGAGCACATAATTTTGAGAGAAACATTGCTTTGGAAATGGCAGGGGAAACTGGATTTAGCGAGGACAGGATGAAATTTATTTGCATGTCATTACGAGAAGGCCAAAAACAGACGAAGCAATCTAAAGACGAAGCAATCTAAAAAGGAGTATAAAATAAATTGAGAATTGGCATTATAGGCATAGGCGGGGTAGGGGGATATTTTGGCGGAAAACTGGCCATTGAATACGAAGGCTCTGACCAGCACGATATAATTTTTATCGCGCGCGGCGAACATTTAAAAGCGATTCAAGAAAAAGGCTTGCAGTTATTGACGCAGGAAGGTGATTATGTTGCGAGGCCTGCGCTTGCCACGGACAATCCTGCCGAGGCTGGCATTTTTGATTTGGTCTTTTTCTGCACAAAAAGTTATTCACTGGAAAGTTCCGCGCAACAATTCAGCTCCTGTATCGATAAAAATACAGTTGTGATTCCTCTGCTGAATGGCGTTAACAGCGCGGAAAGGCTTCGCGCTGTTTTGCTTCAGACGAATGTTTTAAGTGGCAGTGTCTATATCATCACCCACATTGAAAAGCCGGGTGTTATCCATCAGGAGGACGGCGCATGCATACTAACATTCGGCACGGATGATGAATCAGCCAAAAAATATCAATACATTCTAGATATTTTATTGCAGGCGAAAATTAACGCCATATTAACGGACAAAATCTCCGAAGTCTTATGGACAAAATATTTGCTGATGTGCCCTCTGGCATCACTGATGTCCGCTACCAATAAGACATACGGCGCTGTCTGGGCGGATTCTTCGCTCAGGAAAAAGGCAACGGATATGATGCTGGAAGTAGCGGCAGTTGCCAAAGCACGTCATGTATTTCTACCGGATAATGCAGTCGATAAATCGATGGAAATGGTTGCCGGTTTTGGTCACAACTCAAAAACATCCATGCAACTCGACAGAGAAAAAGGGAGGCAAACGGAAATAGACGCACTGACCGCATATCTTTGCAAGGAGGGCAGGGAATCAGGAGTTCCCACACCGTTGCATGATGAAGTTTACGCGCAACTAATAAAATAATGTTACTTGGCGTTACAGGAATAATAATTATCATGGAAAATGAAATGGGAGTAATAGGAGAGGTGGAATTAGTTTGATTTACTTAAAAACAGGGCTATTGGTTAAGGAGAAATTATATGAGTGAAACAATACTGATGGGGCAGGGAGATCAAATTATAGAGATTCCACGTAAGGACTGGGAACAAGGCGTATCAGCAGTTTCAAAACAAATGCAAGCTGGACTCAGTTTTATGTCGGCAGATCATCGTCGCGTATGTAATTTTGCAGTACGGGAACTCCCTAATGTTGGAAAGCCTCTTTCTCCAGAGTTTATTGCCGATAAACTTAATTTGCCTGTCGAATGTGTGAACATCATTTTGGAAGACCTTGAGAAGCATCTGACGTTCTTATTTCGGAATGAACAAGGCGCGGCCGCCTGGGCATATCCGGTAACTACCGACACTACACCGCATCATGTCACCTTCAGCACAGGCGAGCAAGTTGTATGCGGCTTGAGCAATCGACGCGATAGCGACGCCCTTCGTGCAAGGGCGATTAAGAGAAAAACCCCTATCGGTTGTTGTTAGAACAAAATGTGCTTATTCATCTCAGCCGATCATCATTGAAATAGACAGCGAGCTTAAGTATCATATTGTGGAGGGAGGAACAGATCCTTTGGTCTTTGTGCCGCATGTAGATTTTGCCAAGCTCGCCGATCCGAGTATTATCGATGCATTCTGACGGAAATCCATCTTCTTCTGGTCAGAAGAACAAGCAAGAAAATTTAGAGCCCGGATGGGTCTTATAGATGGCATAGGCATATATCTACTTTGGAGCAAAGTGCTTATCAAACGAGAGCTTTGCAAAGCACACTTTTTGCGTTTAAATAATATTTTCCATAAAAGGGAAGGGCAAGTAATGAGCTCCAGTGGACGCTTTATGTCCGCCAGCAATGAAATGGGAGCGATAGGCAAAGCCCGGCAGGGAACCCCGGCGAATGCCTGGGGATGCCGGGGAAGGTGGGGTTGGTTAAAAAAAGTGGAATCAATAAGACAATCAATAATTGAAAGAAGAAATAGGCTCGGATGGTCTAATAAAATATTAGCCGAAAAGTCTAATGTTCCATACAGCGCTATAGTTCGGATGGAAAAGGGAACTGGATATTGGGCAGATTACTTCATACAGATAGATTCGACTTTAAATAAAGCTATTAAGACATTACCCCTCATAGAAGAAAAACAAAATACAGACATTACGAAATTTATCACGCCAACAAATGAGAAAGGCTTAACAGTAGAGTAGAGAACTGGCGT
>PLGI01000191.1 GCA_003139775.1 Syntrophaceae bacterium
CATTTTCAGGGGAAAGGTTGCATTTTAGTCCGGATTGTCTATCTGTTGATTACAGATAGACAATGATAGAGGATGGCGGATGAAAAAAATTCGTTTTTCCATCATATTTTTTGTATCCTGCAAATACTTACTTAGCAAGGGTTTCACAAACTGATTTTTAATTCCAATTCTAAAGCAAAACTATTTTTTGTTATTTTTTTATTAACAAATACAGTTCGCCCTTTTCTTTGAGAGTCCCCGCGGTGTATTCCGCTTTTGTACCAAACCCGAAGAAAAGATCTACCCTGCCGGGCCCTTCAATGGCCGAACCTTTATCCTGATTGAGCACGAAGCGGGAGAAATTGACTCTTTCTTTAACATTACCTTCAGTATCAAAAACCGGCTTGCGCAAGCGGATAAATGCCAACGCTCCTTCCGGGAAAAAGTCAGGATCGGTCGCGATCGATCTGCCCGGAGTTACCGGTTCGCCTAAAGATCCCACCGGCTCTTTATCTAAAAAGCGAAAGAATGTGTATCTTTCATTATGGCTTAAGATATCATATATTTCCTGGTCATCCTTTCCCTTCAAAAAAACATGACGATAAGAAGCTTCACTGCTTTTTATTTTGCCGCCCTCAAACATGAATTTTGTTATACTGCGGAAAGGCCGGCCATTAGTCTGCGCGAAACCAACTGTTAAAAGGATTCCATCTTCCAGTTTAATTTTGCCGGAACCCTGTATGTGCAAAGAATACAACTCCACCGGATCAGCCACCCAGATAAGCTCTAAATTTTTCCCCTGTAAAACTCCATCAACATCAATTTCACGGCGGTTATAGTATGGAATAAATTTACCGTCCTCCATCCGGCCGACATTGTTTTCATTTTTAATCAAATCAGGCGGCACTCGATAAAGCGGATACTTGTATTTTTCGGTGCGTTTAAGGGAGCCTTTAAGCAGGGGTTCGTAATAACCGGTAAAAAGCGAATGATTGGAATCACCAGTGCCGGCGATACGATAAACGTTAAATCCCATGGCAATTTTTTTGTTTAAATCGGCGGCATTATCCGTTTTACGCAGAATCGTGCGAAACGCTGTGAGTGTTTCTTTTAATTGTTGCGCGCCGATCAATCTGTCCGCAATGCGATAAACTTTGTTCCGTCCCGCGTTTTCATAATAATTAATGCTGCGTTCAATCGCCAATTCCAGCGAAGCCGGATCAAGATCGTCGGTAAAATTAATATCCGCGGCAACAACTGGAGAAAAGGATTGTAGGGATTTTACAGAAGCTTTCGGAACAGCCCGCATACACCCGCTGAAAAAAGCAGCAATTATTATTAGAAGGAAAATATTGCGCCAGCATTTCATAGTTCGACAATCATCGCTACTTCATCGCAGTAATCGGGATACTTGGAGCAATGGAAGCAATCCGACCAGATTTTTTCAGGAAGCAAATTCTTGTCAATTTCCTTAAACCCTAATTTAAGGAAAAAATCCTTTTTGTAAGAAAGGGTGAATATTTTAAAAAGGCCCAAAGTAATGGCTTCGGAAACACACGCTTCCACAAGTTCCCGGCCAATACCTCTTCCGCGATAATTTTCATCTACGTAAAGTGAACGTATTTCCGCAAGATTTTCCCAAATGATATTCATTGCGCAAATACCGGTCACCAGTGACTTGTCTTCATCATAATAAACAAAGAAATCCCTTAAAGAATTATAAATATCCATCAGAGAACGCGGCAGCATTTCACCTTTCGCCGCCGACGAATTTATCATGCGGTGAATAGTTTTCACATCATCAATGCGCGCTTTTCTCAGCATTTTCTTTCTCCTTAATTACCTAATTTGTATGCTTTCGAACCATTGATCATCTCACTGGCATGTTCCCGTGTTGCTTTTGTCACATTGACTCCGCCAAGCATGCGGCTGATTTCTTCAATTTTCTGTTCATCATCAAGTTCTTCCACAAACGTGATCGTCCTGCCTTTAACAACTTTTTTGGAAACATACATGTGTTTATCTCCGAAGCAGGCGATTTGAGGCAAATGGGTGATACAGATAACTTGATGGTTGGCGGATACTTCTTTTAATTTCCGGCCGACAATTTCTGCCGTGGCCCCTCCAATGCCGTTATCTACTTCATCAAAAACAATTGACGCCACAGAGCCGGTGCGCGACAAAACATTTTTCAATGCTAGAATTATTCGCGATAATTCACCGCCCGATGCAATCTTGTTTAAAGGTTTGGATTCTTCACCTTTATTAGTCACCAGATAAAATTCAATCTCATCGCCTCCCGTCTGTTCAAATGATTCAACGGTTTTATCAGCGGCACATTTATTAAAATTAACATGGAAAGAAGCATGCGGCATATTCAGAGCGTGAATTTCCTTCTCCACCACCTCCCGCAATTTCTTCGCCGCTTGCTTTCTAATTTGAGAAAGTTTGAGCGCGTTTTGTTGCAAATCATCCTTGATTATTTCTTCTTTTTTGCACAGTTTTTCCAACTCTTCTTCTACAGAAAATACTCTTTTGAGGTCTTCCTCTATTTCCTGCTTCTTGTGAAAAACACCTTCAAGAGAACCACTATATTTACGCTTGAGCCGGTTTAACAACTCAAGACGTTCATCAATAGCGACAAGCCGTTCGGAGTCAAAGAAAAGGTTCTTGCCATAATCACGCAGCGTCAAGGCCGCTTCCTGTAGAGTGATAAAACTACTCTCAATATCCGTATCGGCAAGTTTTAAATTCGCGTCTATTTTTTTTATTTCTTTTACCTGGTTCTGAACTTCTTTTAATTTAACAATGACAGAATCCTTTTCACCATAAAGCAAATCATAAGCAAGTTTTGCCCAACCGGATAACTTTTGAAAATTAACGAGAACCTTTTTTTCATCCGCCAGCGCCGTGTCTTCCGCCGGTTGCGGATTAATATCCTGAATTTCTTTTAATTGAAATTTAAACAAATCCGTTTTTTCTTCACTACTGGATCGCAAATTTTTCAATTTCTCCATTTGAGTTCTGATGTGCTGATACTGATTGTAAATCTCCGCGTAAGCATATCTGGCAGGCAGGCAACCGCCAAATTCATCCAGGATATCTATATGATTTTCGGTATTGAGAATTACCTGATGTTCGTGCTGGCCGCAAATATTAATCAGCAATTCGCTGACGGCGGCCAAGTTGACCAAAGTCGCCATTTGCCCGTTGATGAACGCTTTGTTTTTACCTGTGTGTGATATTAACCGGCGGATAACCAATTCTTCTCCGGTGGCAAAGCCCATCGCTGTAATTTTATCCTGCAGTGGTTTATTAGCGGCGATATCAAAGAACGCTTCCACAGTCGCCGAATCAGCTTGAGTTCTGATCATCTCCGTTGTCGCTCTATCGCCCAGAAGCAGGCTCACAGCGCCGATAATTATCGACTTTCCGGCGCCGGTTTCTCCTGAAATAACATTCAGGCCGTCACCAAAGGAAACCTGGAGTTCATCAATGATGGCAAAATTTTTAATGCTCAATTCACTAAGCATTTTTCTTTTTTCTAGCTCCTGGAGGTAAATCGCCCCAACCAAGTTTGGAGCGTAAAATTTTTCCGTAGCTCCGGTATGGTGAAAGAACCAGCTTTATTACATGTTTCGATTTTTTTATAGTCACGACATCGCCGGATATGATCTTATAAGCTTCCTGTCCATCCAGCGTCAGCATGGCGCCTTTATCCTCGGACCAGAGAGTTATTTTCAGGTTCGAATCTTCTGAAAAAATGATCGGACGGTTAGTCAGAGTATGGGGACAAATAGGATTAATAATAATTAAATCTTTTCCGGGAAAGACGATAGGCCCGCCCGCGGAAAGCGAATAGGCGGTGGAACCAGTTGGTGTGGAAACAATCAGACCATCTCCTTTATAAGTAGTTAGATACTCGCCGTCAACCGCCATTTCCAGTTCATTCATGCGGGACAGATTGCCGCGATTGATGACGACATCGTTCAAAACATCGCCGACATTGGTAACAGTTCTGCCATGTTTGATGCTTACATCAAGCATCATTCTTTTTTCCGTCACAAATTCTCCGCGAATAATTAATTCCAGAGTGGAGTGTATTTCATTTAAATTCACTTCGGTAAGATAACCAAAACTGCCCATATTGATTCCCAGAATAGGAACATTATACTTGGCCACACAACGCGCCGTGCGAAGCATCGTGCCGTCACCGCCTAAGACAACTATCAGTTCTGATTTTCGCGCCAGGTCGTTCCATTTAAGTCCTTTACGGAAACCAATTTTTTCAGAAATTTCCGTTTCCAAAAAGACTCCTACGCCTTTTTTTTCCAACCACTTTTTTAATGATATGACGTGGTCGGCAATCTTTTCTTTTTCAATATTGGCGACAATGCCTATTTTTTTAATTTTTATTATTTTCATTGACTCAAATCTCAAAATATGGAGTTCCGTAACATAAAAAAAAACCTCTGTCTATGGATAAATATTCTGAGGATACATTTATAAAATAATTTCATGTCATTGATATTACTCGTGAGACTCAAATTTCAAAAAAGGCAGGTGAGCAGATTTCACAAAAGGACAGATGTCGCAATGTACCTCCGGCACGGCCATCAGTGCCGCACGCCACATTTTGTGGCTAAGACCATTTCTAAATCAAAGATGATATTGAGGCGGCTAGGCGGAGGCGACGAGGCGTATTATAAATACATTGAGGAAGCCGACAACGACGCCAACAAAAATAGCGCCTTGATTTAGAATTGGTATAAGATTTCCTTAACACATTAGACCGCACTTCCTATAGCTCAACCCTGCAGAAGCAATGTCTTATCAAAAATATGTGGAACCAGAGGCTCCCTATAATAATGAGACCCAAGCTTTAGAAACAAAGTGCCCTGAAGCTTGTAGGTCGAATTATCCCACAGAGCAGAGGATAACGCGACTTCCCGCGGATTATATCGCATTCCTCCCCCGGCTGGAGCCGGAGAATTCCAAGATGCGGGATTAATACGACCAGTATTTTTTATTGTGCATATTCATGGCAACGATTAGTCTGAATACCTGCGTGGACGGTATGATATTTTGCTCAATAAAATATTTTCCAATGAGCGGCTGCACTATTCCTTGCTTATCCAGCAGACGCAGTATTTGATATTTAGAAAGATAACCACAGCGCAAGGCACAGGCCCCAAATTTTTCACCATACTTCCGGCGGCGCAGAATATCGATAATATTACCGCCCTCCATCCAACCCCAGCTTACAGCAATGGCTCCAACCGAAGGCCGCTGCAATCTCTGCCAGACAATCGCTTTAATGAGCGTGGAAATGGATATCTGGCCAGCGTAGTAAAGGTACTGGCCGAACAAAAGCCTCCGGGACGGCATCCTCCCCGCATAGAGAGGCTCCACTTTTGCAGAGGCGGATTTGTTGCGGGAGGCAGGACGCAGGGGCTGCCGTTTTCGCTCGAAAAGTGTCCCCCTTTCATCCAGCAAATAATACTTCCAGGGAGCGATAAGAAATTCCTGCAACAACTGGTAGGCCAGATTGACTTCTTTAAAACGTTTCTCCAAAAAGTCCGGCTCAACGGCAGCAAGGATTGCCCGGTCGGGATGAGTCTCCATCGCCTTTTTGCGATAGGCCGCTCTGACGCCGGCCGGTTTCAGATACCGCAGAAACTCGACCGACACATCAATATCAGTTCCGAAAAGCGATTCACAGGCTTTGAACAAATCCTGTCTGGAAACTTCAGCAGCCAGCAAATCTCCATCTCCTTTTCCCGTTTATGAGTAATTTAACATATCAGGTAGAATAAACACAAGTTGAATTCTGGCTATGAACCGTTTTTCAGGGGTAAGTCATGTTCCTTCCAACTTCTGCCGACATAGATGAAAGGATGAAGGGCAAAAATTTTAATGCCATAGAATAAATATCATGTTCGTGGATGAGTTTGTCTGCTTTTGCCCCCTTGTATTGAAAAAGTTGGGCATATTCCTGCAACAGACAAAATATGATATCATAATAAGAACGAGACACCAGCAACTGCCGCGGTTCTGCAAAACTCATAATACGCTGCGCGACATTGATGCCGTCACCCCATGCATCCTCAAACCGAAAGGAGATAAAAAGATCTTCAGGAAAAGCTGGGCAAGACTGATTCAGAAAAATGGTAACCTCGAATACACACACGTGCCCTCCTAGCGTGACCCCTAGTGACCCCATTGTGCCCTTCAGGGTTAGGGGTATGGGATATACAGCCATGACGCTTTGTGAAAGAGACGTGCAGGAGAGGTTGGTCTGAATTTTTGTATAAAATACCTTTTGGGCAGATGAACAGACCAGAAGGTGAGCAAATTTCTCAATAGGGTAGTATTTCATCGAACAAGGGCCTCTCGGAGCAGGCCGTATTCTATAAAAGAATTTTTATTATGAAACCGCCATTTTTATTCTTCGTCTTTTTCTTCTCCCGACAACCGCTTTATTATCCGCCCGGAAATTTCGGCCAGCGGTAAGACATCGCAGGCGGCCCCCAGCTTGACTGCCTCCCCGGGCATTCCATAGACCACTGAACTGGCCTCATCCTGGGCTATGGTATAAGCTTTACTTTTCCTCATGGCCAGAAGCCCGTCGGCTCCGTCGGACCCCATTCCGGTCAGCAGCACCCCCATGGCATTGGCCCCGGCCTGTTTGGCCACCGAATGGAACAGGACGTCTACGCTGGGCCTCTGATGATGGACCATGGGGCCACCTTTGATCCTGACCTGGTAAAAGGCTCCGCTACGCTCTAACATCATGTGGAACCCGCCGGGAGCTATCAGAGCCAGTCCCGGGGCCGCAGTGTCGCCATCCTTAGCCTCCCGCACTTCGATTTTGCAGACGGTATTCAGGCGGCTGGCGAAACTGGCGGTGAAATATTCCGGCATATGCTGCACTACCAGGATCCCGGGAATGTTCAAGGGCATCCTGGTCAGAAGGTTTTCTATGGCTATTGTCCCACCGGTGGAAGCGCCTATCGCAATAACTTTGTGGGTGGTTTTAAGCGAAATTTTATATCCCGGGTTGCTTTCTTCATCCCCAAGATCTACCACCACTGCCGTTCTGGCCACCTTGGCCCGGGATGCCGCCCGGATAGCTTTGATCAGGCTATGGGAGAGGTCTGGGGCCGACAAGCTGGATCCAGGCTTGCAGATCACTTCCACCGCCCCCAACTGCAAAGCCCGGATGGCGTTCTGACTATTGCTGGGGGTTAAAGAACTTACCACTACCACCGGCAACGGGTGGTATTTCATCAGCTTGGATAAAAATGAAAGCCCGTCCATCCGCGGCATTTCCAGGTCCAAAGTGATCACATCGGGCTTAAGCCGGACTATCTTGTCACGGGCCACGTAGGGATCAATAGCCCCTCCTACCACCTCAATGTCGCTATAGCGGGAAAGTTCCTCGGTCAGCAGCTTGCGAACCAGAGCCGAATCGTCAACCACCAAAACCTTAATCACTCTTTTTCTCCTTGGCGGCAGAGTAGCCATCCACAAATAATTTGATGTCGACCCGCCCATCGTTGAAATTCAAAGTAATCTCAGCCACGGGTTCCTCCTGCCCTTCCTCTTTTAGCAGATCATCTTTGCTTAAAGATCTGGGGGGTTCAATTTTATACTCCCGCCCGCCCCCGCCTAGGGAGGGTACAATATTTCCGCAAATTATATTAGCGATTTCCCCTAGGGCGTCTTTTTTCTGCTGGGCGCTGGGATCGTCATTGCTTAAAATATTGGTGGCGATGGCTGGAGACAGACCGCCCCGGGTCTCGATAAGCAGCTTACCGGTAAAATCGTCGCTCCGGTATTTCACCTCGGATGCGGCCTCCAGTGGCAGATTTTTTTGAGCATCTTTGAGCTCCGGCTCCTGATACATAAAACAGAGATCCTCAAAAGTTCTAACCGTAGACTCTATGAGAACCTTCTCAATCTGTGTTTTCATTGTTCACCCCCGTAACTGCTACTATTACTTCTTTCAAGATTTCCGGTGTAAATGGCTTATGGATGAAGGTGGCGCCCAGTTTAAGCATCTTCTCTATCTTGCCGGGGGCGCTCTCCGAACTGACTACGATCACCGGCAGATTTTCATACTGGTCATTCTCCCTCAGCCGAGTCAACATTTCCTCCCCATCCATGACCGGCATGTGGATGTCAATCAGGGCCAGATCTATCCATTTGTCTTGTATAATACGCAGGCCTTCCTCGCCGTTTTTTGCCTCCCAAATATCGCCCAAAGGCAGGCCGGACAGTTTCAGGGTTTTTATAATGATCGAACGCATCACCGAGCTGTCGTCGACCACCAGAGTATTTAATGCCATTTTACCATCTCCTGTTTTTATATCTTAAGCTGATACCTTTTTGCTAAAAAATCAGCCACTGCTTACAGCTGCTTAAAGGAACCTTTTGATTTTATTAGCATCTTTCCGTTTTCTACTTCCAGGGTAACGGTTCGTGAACCGTACCCCCCCACATCATAAGCCTTAAGCATCAGGCCCTCGTTCCATAAATATTTGCGCAGGCTTACAAAATTGCGGTGGCCGATCTTAAAAAAGTCTTCTTCCTCATTCACTTTTGAGCTGGATCCTCCGGCCACCCGGATAATAAGGTTATTTTTACGGGAACCGTTCCGGTAAAAATTGTCCAGCAGAGCTTTCATCCCGCTATCCACATACATATAAGGGTTTCCGGCCGCCTTGTTCCGGTCAATGCTGGAATCCGGCAACATGCAGTGCAGCAGGCCCGCCCTTTTCAGCTTGAGATCATAGACCGCTATCCCCAGGCAGCTACCCAAAGCATAGGTAATTAACATATCCGGATTGTCGCCGGATATTTTCATGTCGGCCACGCCTATTGTGTAAACCATAAACTGTTACTTCCCATCTGACATGGCCGGCTTTTTATTGACCGTAACCGGTACTTTAACCTTTTGGTACACGGCCGGTTTTATGTAGCGGTAATCGTGGTCCATAAACGTCAGACTCTCCGAATGCCCCACCATTAAATATCCGCCTGCCCGCAACTGAGACCAGAACCTTTTTACCAGTTTCTCCTGGGTCGGCTTGTCAAAATAAATCATCACATTGCGGCAGAATATGACATCAAACAGCCCTCTCATCGGCCACTCCTCCATCAGGTTAAGCTTAGCAAATCTGACCATGGACTGCAGTTGGGGAACCACCCGGTATATGTGGCTGATCCCCGCCTCAGCGTGCTCAAAATACCTATGCTTTAATTGAAGAGACATACCCTTGAGAGTTTCCTCATCATACAAGCCTTGGCGGGCCAGCTCCATCATTCGCTCCGAGATGTCGGTAGCCAGAATCTTGATGTCAATTTTCCCTATATCGTGAATGGCTTCACATAAAGTAATGGCTATGGAATAGGGCTCTTCGCCCGAAGAACAGCCGGCGCTCCAGATTCTGATTTGTTCCTTCCCCAATTCGGAGATTATTTCATCCCTTAAATAATCCAGATGCTCGGACTCCCTGAAAAAGTTGGTCTTGTTGGTAGTCAGAACGTCCACCATGGCATGAACCTCGGCCCCGCTTTTATCGTTTGTCAGGTATTTAAGGTAACGATCAAAACCAAAAATCTTCAAATGCTTGAGCCGTTTTATAAGCCGGGCTTTGACCAGTTCTTCCTTGCCCTCGTGAAGATCTATCCCCGAAACTTGATAGACAAGCCGGCTGATCTTATCAAATTGCCGAGAAGAAAGTTTTAAGGAATAATAATCTGTCGAAATATTTTTTAATTCTGAATCCATCATATTTTTTTATTGTCACATTTTTATCGTCCCTTTCTCTCCCTATTGAAAAGGAGAGAAAGGGGCTTTCAAATATACCCGTTTGGAAGATTAGAAATTGTTTAATATACTGTAGTCTTTGTCGTCCAATGGTATCACCTTGCGAGGATCAGGCTGGAGGCTGGATATGGCCTTGCCGCCTTTTCTCTGCAGGCCGGAATCATGCAGCATATGCCCCGATTGGCTGCCAGCCAGCAGCGTCTGGGTTAACTCAGCGCTGCTGGTCAACTTGAACCCCGCTATCATGCTGCGCATCTCTTCGGACT
>PLGI01000202.1 GCA_003139775.1 Syntrophaceae bacterium
CGTGGGGGTGAAATTCCACTGCGCCACCCGACTAAACATTCATGTTCTATAAACATCGATACTGGACCCCACATTTTGAGGTCAAGATATTCTTGACATTCAAGAAACAACTTCCTATAGAACACATGGCTAGACGCAATGTCTTATCAAACATAAAGAAGCGCCTGATATGGATGTTACAATATCGGCAACGATAACAAAATGCAAAGTCTGATCAATAGAACTTGTTGATGAACATGATGATGAGAGCTGATGCTCTAGGTAAACACAGTGCAGCGGGAGGCCCCTTGGATAATGAGCCAACAGTTGCGTTAATTTTCCATAAATATGATTTCAAGCGATTGTCAATTTTCAAATTTTAGGAGGTAATCTATGTCTAACAAAGAAGTAGTTGTCCCGTCACCAAACCTTGATGCTTTTTACACCAAACCAAATAACTTGGTAGATCTCTTCGAGAACTCTTTGGCCAAGTTTGCTTCCCGTAATTTGTTTGGAGTCAAGAATAAAGAGACCAATCAGTATGAATGGGTAACTTACGGCGCTGTGGCCGAGCGGGTAAATAACCTCAGGGGCGCTTTGAAAAAACTGGGGTTAAGCAAAGGAGAGAAAATTGGCGTCATTGTCAGCAACTCGGTCGAATGGTTCGTGTGTGCCAATGCCACCCATGGTCTGGGCGGCGTTTTTGTCCCCATGTATGAAAAAGAACTGCAGAAGACCTGGCTATACATCCTTAAGGACGCGGCTATAAAATATCTTTTTGTCCGTGATCAGCGCATTTACGATATCATTAAGAACTTTCAAAAAGACCTTCCCGATTTAAAAGAAATATTTATTCTATACGGCGAGGGAGAAAATTCTCTGGCTGCGCTGGAAAAAATGGGCAAGGCAAATCCTGTTCCTTCCTACAAACCGCACTGGTCGGAAACGGCTGTTATCATCTACACATCGGGTACCACCGGTGATCCGAAAGGCGTGCTGCTCCATCATGGCAACATGACGCACAACGCCCGGGAGTGTCAAACGACTTTCGATGTAGGGGAGGAAGAGATCGGTTTATGCATTCTTCCCTGGGCGCACAGTTTCGGCCTGACCGCCGATCTGCATGCCTTTATCCTTGGCGGCTGGCAACTCGGATTTGCCGAATCCGCCGACAAACTCATGGTCAATTTTAATGAAGTCAAACCCACCCACATGTCCGCCGTGCCGCGTGTCTTCAACATTATTTACGACAAAATCCAACAGGGTGTGGCGGCGGATCCGGTCAAAAAACAATTCTTTGATTTGGCCTGCGCCGAAGCCATCAAGAACCGGGGGCTGAAAGAAAAAACAAAAGAATTTCAAGACTATGACGCTCTGGTCTTTTCCCAGATCCGGAACCTTTTCGGCGGGAGATTAAAACAGGTGGTCACCGGCGGGGCGTTGATGAAACCGGAAATCGCGATGTTCTTCAGCGATGTCGGCGTGCCCACCTATGACGGCTATGGTTTGTCGGAAACCACACCGGTCATTTCAAACAACGGACCCAAGCGGGGCAATAAATACGGCACGGTCGGAAAGCCTTTTAAGGATACGAACGTGGTTATCGATAAATCCCGTGTGGGAGAAGACAGTCCGGACGGCGAGATCGTGGTGTACGGCGCGCAAGTTATGCAGGGTTATCATAACAAACCGGAAGCCACCAAAGATGCGATGATGCCTGATACCTGGAACGGTTTCCCTGGTATCAGGACCGGAGACCGCGGCTGGCTGGACGAAGACGGCTACCTGCATATCACCGGACGCTTCAAGGATGAATATAAACTGGAAAACGGCAAATATGTGCATCCGGAATCGATAGAGAACGATATCAAACTCCTCCGGTATGTGTCCAATGTTATCATTTACGGTGAAGGTCGTCTGTATAATGTGGCATTGGTTGTGCCGGATTTTGAGACGCTGAAAACTGATTCCAGGACCTCCGCATGGGCTCAAGGTACACCCGAAGAAACCATTGCCAATAAAGAATGCATGGATTTTATTTCTCAGCAGATCACCGAACATTTGCGCAAAACTTTCGGCGGATATGAAATCCCCCAGAAGTTCCTTTATATTGCCGAGGACTTTTCCGTGAACAACGGCATGCTGACCCAGACGATGAAACTTGTTCGCCGCAATGTCATGAAAAAATACGGCGAACAACTGAAAGCCCTTTACAATGACTGATAGATTGATGGGGAAGAAAATAAAATTCCCCTTGTTTTAGGTATGATTTATGACTTACGCCGGTGGCAATTTAAAAACGCGCCGGCGTAAGGTTAGGGAAATTTTTATGAGCGATAAAGATACTGTTATTATTGTCAGTGGTATACTCACCTTTGCACCTTTCAAGTAGTAATTCACAACATCAAGATTTTTCAAAATAATTTGTTTATAGGTGTAACAATTGTCAAGGCACATCTTGATTGGACACTATCTATCAAGTCAAGAGTAGGTCAGGACAACTTAGAACTTTGAACGTTTATTTCCCTATGAATGTCGGTTTTCTTTTTTCCAGAAACGCCTTCATACCTTCTTTCTGATCCTGCGTGCTAAAGCAATGCGCAATACAGCTTACTTCCAGCTTGTTGGCGTTGTCCAGCGACATGTCAAATCCGTAATTAATCGCGTCCTTGGCCATCTTCAGGGCAAAAGACGGAAGCTTTGCCAGTTTCCCGGCAAATTTTTTATCCTCTTCCAAAAGATTTTCCGGCGGAAATACTTTATTGACCAAACCAATTTCATAAGCCCTTTGGGCATTAATCTGCACGCCGCCTAAAATCATTTCTTTGGCTATTCCCCCATTCCAACCAGACGCGGCAAACGCTGGGTACCGCCCCAGCCGGGAATAACACCGATTAAAATCTCCGGCTGGCCAAAAACTGCCTTCTCCGACGCGAATCTGATATCGCAGGTCAACGCGATTTCTGTTCCGCCGCCGAGGGCAAAACCGTTAACGGCGGCAATAGAAGGTTTGGGCATTGTTTCAATCAGTCGTAAAGTGCGATGACCAAGTTCCATTAATGGGAGAATTTCCACCGATGTGGAATTTTGCATCCGCGAAATATCCGCTCCGGCGACAAAAGCCTTGTCTCCCGCGCCGGTTAAAATCAGCGCTTTGATGTTATCGTCTTTTTCGCAGATTGTTACCGCGTCGAGAATTTCCGTGAGCACTTCAAAATCATGGCGTTTAAAACTTTAGGTCTGTTAAATGTTATGGTCGCGATTTCTTCTTCAACGTTAAAAAGAATGTTTTTGTATTCCATTATCCCTTTCTTTCTTATAAAAATACGGAGAAGCGATACTTCTTAGCTTCTCCGTATTCCAATTTTATTAACCTTTTCTTTTCTTTAATTCTTCCGCCCGCAATTCTTTGCGCAATATTTTACCCACAGCGGTCTTGGGTAACTCTTTACGGAATTCAACTTCCGTCGGCAACTTGTAAGCAGCCAGATGAGCCTTGCCAAATTCGATCATTTCCTGAGCCGTTGCTGTCTGGCCTTCCTTGAGAACGACAAAGAGTTTCACATTCTCTCCGCGTTTTGCATCGGGAACGCCGATGGAGCAGGCCTCTTCAACTTTGGGATTGCCATAATAGACCTCGTCGATATCACGGGGGTAGACATTGTAGCCGCCGGAGATGATCATATCTTTCTTGCGGTCAACGATATAAAAATAGCCGTCTTCATCCATTGTGGCGATGTCTCCCGTATACATCCAGCCATCCTTCAGGACGTTGGCTGTTTCTTCAGCCATCCCTTTGTAACCCTTCATCACCTGAGGCCCCTTGACGATCAGTTCGCCGGGTTTGCCAATGGGCATGTCTGTAACACCATCATCAAGATCGACGATCCGAGACATGGTATCGGAAAGGGGGAGGCCAATACTGCCAACCTTCTGTTTTCCGTTGAAAGGATTGGTATGCGTAACAGGACATGTTTCCGTCATGCCGAAACCTTCGGAGATAAATGTCCCTGTGAGTTTCTGGAATTCATGAATGACCTCCACGGGAAGGGGCGCGCTGCCGGAAAAAGCTCCCTTTATACAGCTCATGTCCGTTTTGGCCAGATCTGGATGATTCATCATTCCTATGTACATGGTGGGAACCATGGGCGTGAAAGTCGGTTTGTAGGTGCGAATCGCCTCCAGCAGCGGTTCGGGCTGCGGCCTGGGAATCAGAATCTGATTCCAGCTCGCGAAAACGGCCAAGTTCATGGAACAGGATAGTCCGAATACATGGAAATAGGGCAGAGCACCCAGCATGGTTTCATGTCCTCTTCCGAAGGTCGGAAACCAGGCGTCGAGTTGCTGGACCTGCTTGCTGATATTTCCATGGGTCAGAATAACACCCTTGGAAACGCCGGTCGTTCCACCTGTATACTGGTACATGGCAATATCATCGAGTGAGAGTTTTACTTTCGGCGGGTTGGGCTGGTACCTGGAGATGCAATCCATCCAGCGATAGACGTCCGGGGCGTCCGGAACATCAGCGAAGGGGAATTTTTTCAGCTTCTTCCCGAGAAACCTTTTAATTGGATTCAGAAAGTCGCCGATGCCCATGTAAACGATCTGCTTGATCTTTGTCTTCGGTCGTAGAGCGATCATGCGCTTACCGAGAGCGTCAATAGTAATGAGGACTTTGGATTCAGAATCCTTGAACTGATGTTCCAACTCCGGATCCGAATAGAGGGGATTATTCATGACAACGATGGCGCCTATCTTCAGAATAGAATAGTAGGCGACAACGCAGGGAATACTATTGGGCAGGAGAATCGATACCGCATCCCCTTTCTTGATACCGAATTCCGTAAGGCAGGTAGCAAAGCGATCCACATGATCCTTGAATTGGCGGTATGTCATCTTATAACCGACAAAAACCATCGCTGTATCATCGGGAAAATCTTTTGCCGATTTTTCAAGATAGTCCGGCATGGTGAGTTCCTCGTACTTAATGTTTTCCGGAACACCTTTTTCGTAAGACTTCAACCAGGGTTTACTTTCATAACTGATATTTACTGCCATTATTTACGACCCTCCCTTTCTCAATTTTTTGATTAATGGCGCATTATACTCTGCCGCGAAAAAAATTAAAACAATTTTTTTTAATGACACTCGCTGATAATGAGCCAAGCTGAAAACGAATGAAGTGAAGTTTGAAGCGTAAGGCGAACTATACCAGGTGCGTAGCGCCGCCGTGGTAGAACGAACGAAGATTGTCCCTGCCACCTAAAGGTGGCGGGATAATTCGCTCTAAGATTTTCAGAGCACTACGTTTCGGAAAATCAAGGCTCATTAAAGCGTTAGTCATAGCGAGACTCTCTGAAAATGAGCATAGCGAAGTTTGAAGAGAAAGTCGAACTTTCCAATAGCCTAAGGCTATTGGAAATTATCCCGCACAAGTTGGGTTGAATATCTGTAATTTTTGCATAAAAAAAGCCCGATCTTTATCCAGATCGGACTTTTTATAAATCTTATTTTGGAAATAGTTACTTAGGTTGCGCAAGTATCAACAGGAGCTTTGGTTTCTTCCAATCCCATTGCCTTGATAACGATTTCGGAAATATCCAGCGCGACCATTTTTTCCGACTGCTGTTTGTCTTTGATTCCATCCGAAAGCATAGTGAGACAGAAAGGACATCCGACAGCGATAGTGCTGGCGTTGGTTGCGATAGCCTGATCGGTGCGCGCGTTGTTTATGCGCTCTCCCTCTTCTTCCATCCACATTCTGGCTCCGCCGGCGCCACAGCAGAAGCTCTTGGACAGATTGCGATCCATTTCCGCAAGTTTCATCCCGGGAATAGCGTTTAAAATCTGGCGCGGCTGATCGTAAACTTTATTGTAACGGCCAAGGAAGCAGGAATCGTGATAAGTGAATATTCCATCCTGTGACTTGGTGAGTTTAATCTTACCTTTGGCGATTAAGTCAGCAATGATTTCGGTGTGATGATAAACTTCATAATTGCCGCCAAAGTTGGGGTAATCTTTCTTTATACAGTTATAACCGTGCGGGCAAATGGCGATAATTTTCTTTACGCCATAGCCATTCATTATTTCTATATTAGCCTGAGCCTGCGACTGGAACAGATATTCATTTCCACCGCGCATAGCCGAATCGCCGCAGCAGCCTTCTTCAGTGCCTAAGATACCGAAGCTGACACCTGCCGCCTGCAGAATCTTCGCAAAGGCAACGGAAATTTTCTTGCCGCGATCATCGAAAGAACCGGCACAACCAACATAGAAGAGATATTCCACATTGGCATCTTCCGCCAGAGTTTTGATACCCATTTCCTTGGCCCAGTCGGCGCGCATATGAGCGCCAATGCCCCAAGGATTGGAATTGTTTTCCATATTGCGGTAAGTCAACTGAAGTTCCGGAGCAAAATCCGCCTCGGTCAGAACTTTATAGCGGCGCATATCGATAATTTTCTGTACATGTTCAATTGAAGCTGAGCAGTTTTCCACACAATACATACAGTTGGTGCAATCCCACAGTTCATGCATACTAACGACGTCACCCAACAATGCTTTCCCTGAAGCTGTGCCTTCCGTGGCCTCAGCAACCGGTGCTGCCACTCCCGCGCCTTCCGCGGCGAGAACAGCAGCAACCTTAGCTTTAATCGCAGCCGGAGCTATTTCCAGCCAATGCGTCTTAATATCCTGAACCAGCTTCTTGGGAGATAAGTGTTTACCTGTAAGATAAGCTGGGCAGCCGTCCTGACAGCGACCACAACGCGTACAGGCGTCGGAATCAAAAATCTGTTTCCAGGTAAATTCTTCCAGTTTGGATACACCGAAGGATTCCTGATTTTCAATATCACGAATCGGCTCTATATATCCGGTTGGTTTTAGGGATGCAAAGAAGTGATTGGCCGGTGTCGTAATTATGTGCAAAAGCCGCGAATACGGAATGTACGCGATAAAACCAAGAACTATAAAAGTATGCGTCCACCACATCACCTTGTGAAGAGTCAAAGCTGTGGATGTTTCGACGCCGGCAAGTGCATAGGTGGCGATGCCCCAGCTGACAAACCGGACCGATTCCCAGGGAGTTTCCTGATAAGTTACACGGATTCGCAAGGCGCTGATGAGAAACCCTGTCACGACGATGCCCAGAATGAAGAGCAGGGCGATCGCGTCATCGGCAGTATTGTCCGATTTTCCCTTATAAGCCAGACGCTCCGGTTTGATTACGTATCTGCGCAGCATTGCCATAAGTACCCCGATCAACACACAAAGACCGAAGGCTTGCATCAGGAAAGCGAAACCCAGATAAAAATTGCCGCGATTAAATGACCAACCCAATAAAGGTTCCGTGATATGGAATTCTCCGGCATCGAAAGCGGCTCCGAAAATTAAAACAAAAAAACCAAAAAAGATTAAGCCGTGCATAATGCCCGGATAGGCGTCTTTCCATGTCTTGATCTGCAAAAAGCCGTTGACGAAAAGAGATTTCAATCTCAAGGGAAGCTGATCCCAGCGGATTTCTTCCTTGCCCATCGCTTTCCATAGCGTCCAGCGTTGGTAAACACCGTAAGCAAATATTGCCATTGCCACGGCAGTTAAAATAAAGAGTATCGTCTCAAAACCTTGAGCGTTCCAGAAAACTTCACGACCTTCGTTTCCTATTCCTATTGGGATTATATTATGTTCCATTTATCCTCCTAAATATTGAGGGTTGATTATTAATCCGTTAATTTATTTTTGGAGAATTTTCCCCAAGTCTGCTTACTGTTGTTATATAATTAACTTTTATGTCATTGGAATCTTACCTCTTGTTATTTCGAGGAGCAACGGCGGGTGAGAAATCCTTAAAGATTCCTCACCCGCCTTAGGCGGATTCGGAATGACATTTTTTCTGATACTTATTCAATTTCCGGCAAAGACCAACTCAACGTCTTTGCTGGAAACTCATATTTTTTCTTACAACTTTAATTCTAGGCCATCAATTTCTTGCAGGCAGTGGTCAATTCGGGAACGACCTTGAAAAGATCATCCACAACACCAAAATCGGCTTTGGTGAAGATGGGAGCTTCCGCATCCTTATTAATAGCCACTATGCACTTCGATGAGCTCATGCCAGCCAGATGCTGAATCGCGCCGGAAATTCCGCAGGCGATATACAGATTGGGAGAAACAACCTTTCCTGTCTGTCCAACCTGATCTTTCTGTGGTCTCCAGCCGGCATCAACCGCGGCGCGGGACGCACCGACCGTGCCTTTGAGCACGTCAGCCAATTCTTCCAGAATCTTATATTCATCCGGACCCTTCATACCACGTCCGCCGGAAACAATAATGTTGGCTTCGGTCAAGTCAACCTTACCGCTGGTATCTTTCTGCACTTCCAGAACCTTGCTCTTGACAGCGTCAATAACCACATCCACTTTTGTTACCGCGCCGGCTTTGGCGTTTTCGACAGCCGGAAACACGTTGGGACGAAGCGATGCCATTCCCGGGGTGGTATTGAAGACCACTTCGCCGAAGCATTTACCGGCATACATCGGGCGGATGGCAACCAGTTTGCCTCCGTCAACCTTTACATCCGTGCAATCCGTGGCCAGACCACCGGCCAGTTTAGCGGCTACGCGGGCGGAAAGATCCTTGCCCTGAACTGACGCGCCAAACAGGGCGATCAACGCATCGTTGTCTTTTAATATTTTAGCAACGACCTGTGCGTGCGCTTCGGTAACATATGGTTCCAAAGCCGCATTGTCGCCGACAAAAACTTTATCTACACCGAATTTACCTAACTCGGCAGCCAAACTTTCTATACCTGAACCAAGCAGAATGGCGCTGACTTCATTTCCCGTCTGATCAGCCAATTTTCTGGCCGCGGAAGCAAGCTCAAAACTCACTTTACGCAGGGCGCCGTCTCTTTGTTCCGCTATTACAAATACTCCTTTTGCCATTTTTCAATTCCTCCGCTTTAAAATTAAATAACTTTAGCTTCTTCCCTGAGACACCGGGCCAATTCCGCCGCCTTCTGCGCTGCATCATCACCGCAGATTATTTTTCCTGCCGCTCTGGCGGGAGGCGGAACAACTTTGGCTACTTTGGCTTTCACATCTGAAGCTATTCCCAAAGCCGCCGCGTTTTTCACATCCACTGGTTTCTTTTTGGCTTTCATAATGCCGGGAAGCGACGCGTAGCGGGGTTCGTTGAGACCTTTTTGCGCCGTTACCACGCAGGGTAAGCTGGTTTCTATTGAGAGCTGTGCTCCTTCAATCGGCCGAATTACTTTCACGGAAGATCCGGCGAAGTCCAATTTCGTGACCAAAGTCAGCTGGGGGATTCCCAGAAGCTCGGCCAACATTGCTCCTACCTGACCGGAGTCATCGTCAATGGCGCGCTGTCCGCAGAAGATAATATCATAAGGTATTCCTTTGATAGCGGCGGCCAGAGCTGACGCAGTGACAAAGGCGTCTGCGTTATCCAGAGCTGCATCGCAGATATGAATGCCCTTATCCGCGCCCATAGCCAGAGCCGTTCTGATTGTTTCCATTGACCGCGCCGGTCCTACGGAAACAATTGTTACATCTCCGCCGTTTTTTTCTTTCAGCCGCAGAGCTTCTTCCACACCATACTCGTCATAAGGATTCATGACCCATTTGATTTGGCCGTCTTCGATTCCTGATCCGTCGGCTTTCACTTTGATCTGGGCTTCCGTATCAGGTACTTGTTTCACGCATGCGATAATGTTCACTTTGTCCAACCTCCTTCTTCTGCATGTCATTCTTTTGGGAAAAACGAACATGCATTTTTATTTTTTCTTTTTACAAGTTTTATAAAAAAGTCCGATTCCCTTTTAAGGAGAACCGGACTTCATTTTTACTGCTTGTTTTTGATAATGTCCTCAACAACGGATGGATCAGCCAGTGTGCTGGTATCACCCAGTTCGTTGAGCTGATTCGCGGCGACTTTCTTCAAAATTCTTCTCATGATCTTGCCGCTGCGTGTTTTGGGAAGACCATCGGCCCACTGAATCTTATCGGGTGTCGCGATGGGTCCGATGATCGTGCGGACATGAGCAATCAGTTCTTTCTTCAGAGCATCTGTTTTCTCCACGCCGGTCTTCAGGGTTACGAAAGCGTAAATGCCCTGGCCTTTAATGTCATGGGGCATGCCAACAACGGCGGCTTCCGCGACAGCCTTGTGGGCAACCAGAGCGCTTTCGACTTCGGCGGTGCCCATGCGGTGACCGGAAACATTGATAACATCGTCAATGCGGCCGGTGATCTGATAGTAACCATCTTTGTCACGGCGGCAGCCGTCACCCGTCACATAGTAGCCGGGGAACTGTTCAAAGTAGGTTTCCTGGAATCTCTTGGGATCGCCGTAAACGCCTCTCATGATTCCGGGCCAGGGGACTTTGATGCACAGAGCGCCGCTGGCAACTGTATCCTTGAATTCTTTGCCTTCATCATCGACCAGCACAGGCTGTACGCCGAAGAAGGGCAGTGTCGCCATACCGGGTTTGATATCAATCGCGCCGGGCAGCGGAGTAATCAAAATTCCGCCTGTTTCGGTCTGCCACCAGGTGTCCACGATCGGGCATTCACCGCGGCCGATAACGTTGTAATACCAGTTCCAGGCTTCGGGGTTAATCGGTTCGCCGACTGTTCCCAGAGTCTGTAGAGAAGAGATGTCGCATTGCTTCACGAAATCGTCGCCTTCCTTGGCAATCGCGCGAATAGCGGTCGGAGCGGTGTAGAAAATGTTGACCTTGTATTTTTCCACAACCTGCCAGAAACGGCTGTAGGTCGGATAATTGGGAACACCTTCAAACATGACGGATGTTGCGCCATTGCAGAGAGGTCCGTAAAGAATGTAGGTGTGACCGGTGACCCAGCCCAGATCGGCTGTGCACCAGTAAACATCACCATCATGATAATCGAAAATAATCTTCTGGGTGTAAGAACCGTAAACCAGGTAGCCGCCCGTTGTGTGCGTAACGCCCTTGGGCTGTCCGGTAGAACCGGAGGTATAAAGAATGAACAGAGGATCTTCGGCATCCATCCACTCTGGTTCACACTTGGCGTCTACTTTCTTCATTTCTTCATGCCACCATTTGTCGCGGCCGGCGGTCATTTCGCACTTAATTTTATCACCGACTCTCTTGACAACAATAACAGTCTTTACAGACGGAGACTGTGTTAATGCTTCGTCAGCTATTGTTTTCGCGGGAACTGCCTTGTTGCCGCGGAAAGTTCCATCGCAAACCACCAGCAACTTAGCTCCACCATTGACAATTCTGTCACGGAGAGCATCCGCGCTGAATCCGCCGAAAACGATACAATGAACGGCGCCGATGCGGGAGCAGGCCAAAGCGGAGATAGCCAGTTCAGGAACCATCGGCATATAAAGAACAACACGGTCGCCCTTCTTAATACCATTGGCCTTCAGAACATTGGCAAACTTGCAGACTTCTTCATGCAGCATCTTATAAGTCAACCCTTTTTCTTCACCCGGCTCGTTGCCTTCCCACTGAATCGCGACCTGATTGCCGCGTTTTTCGAGGTGTCTGTCGAGACAGTTATAAGAGACGTTGAGCTTGCCGCCTTCAAAAAATTTAACATAGATGGGACCTTTTTTAATGTCAAAGTTATAGTCCATAACCTTGTCCCATTTTTTGAACCAGGTTACCTGCTGCTCGGCGATTTCAGCCCAGAATTTCTCAGGCTCTTCAACTGAACGCTTCCAGAGATTGTCGTAAGCCGCTCTACCGCTTACCCAAGCTTTTTTCTTCGCCGCTTCCGGAATCGGATATATTTCCTTTAATTGAACTTTTGTTGCATCAGCCATGATTAACTTCTACCTCCCTAATTTTTAGAATTTTTTATGATTTTAAACGTTTTTCTAACGTATTGATACCGACAACACAATTACCATAACTAATTATATTATATGATGTTTTCTGAACAGAAGTCACAATTTGACCGCAAGTCACATCTACTTCGCAATTTCCCTACCTTAAGATTGCTTTGATGTCAAGAAATATTTAAAAGTTCCGTGCATCTTAGTTCATCCTCTGATATAGAGAGCTTTAAATTATCACTTGTCCCGACATATGAAATGACATTCCCCTGTTGCATTTAGCACAAAGCATTATGTTTCAACTCAGAATTTTGAACCAATACAAGGGGCGGATGATTGACACAAAACAACATAGAACAATTACAAATTACGTAATGCATAGCTTTCGTGACCTCGCTGTGACCCGAACTTCATCTGAAAAAAATACCAGGACTACGTTATTGTTGAAACTCCAATTTAATGAGACTTGCTGAAAACGAACGAAGTGAAGTTTGAAGCGGTAGTCGAATTATCCCACGTGCGAAGCTAAGTGGGACTATGAGGCGGAATTTGTTTCCAAAGCTTGCTTTGGGGTTCATACCCGTGATTCATGAAAAATATCGCGAATAAACACTCGCCTACTGTTCAAAATTAGCCATACAAATTTCCCTTGACAAAACATTTTATAAGGTGCTACCTTCCCAAAGGTATATTTTGACCCGTGGTCTATAGAAATAATTTCCTGTAGACCACAAAATATGCCTAGCGGAAGTCGTTTTCAGGAAATACCCGTTTCCCGAAGGCGGAAGTTATGAACTCTTTATTAAGGAGGAAAAAAAATGAAGAGATTTTGGTTAGTTTTGCTGTCACTGGGGTTGATCATGGCCTTCAGTGCGTCGGCCTTCGCGGTCGATGTAAAAGTCAGCGGCGATTTTGAAGTAGGCGGATTGTATTTAAATAAAATCAGTGTAAATGATGCTAACCGCGTAGGAGAAACTAAAGGTGATCCAAGCACAGCGTTCTTTTATTCAAGAATGCGCTTCGGAGCAGACTTTATCGTAGCTCCGTGCCTGAAATTGGTCACCAGTTTTGACGCACTGGACAGAATCTGGGGCGGCAATAGATCTGGGGCTGGTGTCTTAGGAAATGGGGGTGATACCGTATACGGGTCTATGGCTACCGCAGGAACCAGGGCGGAAAGTGAAAACTTCGCCATGCGTCTGGGCTATGTTGAGTATACTTCACCCATCGGTTTGTTCAAAGTTGGTTATCAGAAAGATTACGAATGGGGAACACCTTTTGCGGCTAGAACCAACGGAACTCCTGCCGGTCAAATCATGTATATATTACCTGTCGGACCGGTCACCATTGTAGCCGATTATGCTGCGGAAAAAAATAATAACTACAGTGCTGTAACTAACACCACCTCAACCGACAATGATTTCGACTCTTACCGGTTGGGTGCTATTTTCAACTTTAATGGCAGTCAAGCTAAGGGCGAAGCTGGCGCTCTCTTGCTCTATCAGCGTGATGCGATGAATAAGCCCTCTGGCTATTATCCTGGCTATTTGACGAACCAATACAGTGTACTGCCTTATTTTAAGGCCACAATTGGACCAGTCTTCATTCAGGGGGAAATCCAGTATTCATTTGGTGACGCTGCGAAGTTTGAGACTGACGGTACTGGTCCTTATCAACCTTCTAATGTTACCATAAATTCTCTGAGCGTCTTCCTTGATGCCACCGTCAATTTAGGCATGGTTTATATAGGCGGCAGCTTTGCATACCTCGAAGGCGCTGATAACCCAAACACTAATAGTTCTACACTAAAAGGTGGTATTGGTCTTAATAGCGCTGGTCTGGATTGGAATCCCTGCTTGATTATGTTCAACACTTATACCACAGCCTACTGGGTAGGCATGATTAATGGCGCCGGCTCCGAATCAGTCGACGACGAGATGCAGAATGCCTGGTTCTTTCAGGGCAGAATTGGTGTGAAGCCAATACCCAAGTTGGATGTGCAGCTTGCAGTTGCTTACGCGACGGCCGACCAGAAGTGGGGTTACGGCACCGCAGGTCTCCCGGTCGCTTACAGCAACGGCACCTATGGTACGGAAATTGATGTTACCGGCACTTACAAAATCACCAATAACCTGTCCTATATGTTGGGCTTCGGTTATCTCTTCACCGGTGATTACTATCAAGCGAATGCGCCAAATAGTGGTAATGTCGACAATAACTACATGGTCATCAACAAACTTACTCTTAGCTTCTAAGAGCAGGAGCGTTGTTGTTTAACTGTTAATTTAAAACCCCGGGAGGGCGGGTAACCTCCCGGGGTTTTTTAATGACGCTCTCTGAAAACGAGCATAGCGAAGTTTGAAGCGCAAGCGGAATTACCCCGCAAGCGCAGCTTGCAGGGGTTTTACCTTAGCGACGCGGGATTTGAGACTCCAATTTCAGAAGCGAATAACCTAAAGGTCACCATAGGCGCATTAAAGTTTGTTAGTCGAATTTTCAATAGCCAAAGGTTATTGGAAATTATCCCGCGAAGCAGAGGATAACGCGACCTCCCGCGAGTTATGGCGCATTCCTCCCCCGGCTTGAGCAGGGGGTTCCAAACGGTACAAACCGCGGGATTGAAAAATTGGCCGATCAGACGCACGCCTTCCTTGCTTATTAACACCATATGTCATATTTGACATAAATATTTTCTTGACATGCAAAACCGTCCTTCATATAATCCGGTCGTAAAAAATATCTTATCGGTCTTTCCATTGGAATACAGATATTAGTGAAGTTGGAGCCGCTTTTAGAAAATGCCCGTTTTCCGAAGGCGGAAGTTATGAACTCTTTAATTAAGGAGGGGGAAAAATGAAGAGATTTTGGTTAGTTTTGCTGTCACTGGGGTTGATCATGGCCTTCAGTGCATCGGCCTTCGCGGTCGATGTCAGGGTTAGCGGCGAGTTTTATGTCGCCGGATTGTATTTAAATAAAACCGGCATTAATGATCAAAGCAGTACTATCACTATGCCGGATAAAAGCACTGTCACTAATAACTTCTTTCGTCACGTCATTTGTAATGAAGCTTAACCTGGAAATGCGTGCAAAATGGATGGAATTGACAGGTACTGTTCTCAGAGAATTGTCATATGGAATGACAGAAACAAATTCATCTGACACTTTTACTCTAGGTGCTCAGAAAAACGATATGGACATAAATATACGCCCAATATTCTGTGGTTTGCCAGTTGGTGGTACTGAGATAAAGGTTACTGACTTTGATACTAGAGAGGTATTACCTCTTGGGGAAGAGGGTGAAATTGCTTTGAAGAGTCCTTCATTGATGAAGGGCTACTGGAAAAAACCAGAAGAAACGAACCTGGTGATTCAGAATGGTTGGATATTTACCGGTGATATCGGCATGTTAGATGAAGATGGTTATCTTCATGTGCTTGGTAGAACAAAAGAGATGTTAAAAGTTAAAGGGATGAGTGTTTTTCCTTTAGAGGTTGAGTCGCTATTAGGTCAAAATCCGGCAATTGAAGGCAGTGGCGTAATTGGAATACCAGATGACAAAAAAGGGCAGATGCCCGTGGCATTCATTAAGCTGAGAGATTCATATGATGGTAAGGAAACAGAGGATACAATACTTGCCTGGTGTAAAAAGAAAATGGCAACATATAAGGTTCCGAGAATTAAAATAGTTAAAGAACTACCTTTGACCTCAACAGGGAAGGTTAAAAAAGATGAATTGTATAAATTGCTTGACTGAAAAGGTGATAGGAATCTTCGGTTCCTGTTATAAAAGTCGGAGTCTGTTTGAAAATATTTTAAATTTAAGGAGGGAACAATGAAGAGAATTTGGTTAGTTTTGTTGTCACTGGGGTTGATTATGGCCTTCAGCGCGTCAGCCTTTGCGGTTGACGTTAATGTTAGCGGATCGTTTTACGTCGGCGGATTGTATTTAAATAAAATCAGTGTGGATGATAATTACAAGGTAGGAACTACTACCGCTAATCCCAGCACAGCCTTTTTTTATCAGAGACTGCGCGTCGAGACAGACTTTATCGTATCTCCGGGTTTGAAGCTGGTAACCCGTTTTGACGCTCTGGAAAGAATCTGGGGCGGAGCAAGAAGCGCTCCCGGAACAACTCTGGCGGCAGATTCAGCGGGAACAGTGGCTGAAAATGAAAATATCGCTTTTGACTGGGCTTATATTGATTATGTATCGCCGATCGGAACCTTTGATGTCGGTTATCAGGAGATAGGAAACACAGGAACAATATTCGGCAACAGTACTGTACCTGGAGGACGGATAAAATATACTACTATCCCCTTTGGCCCTTTTATTATTAAGGCTGATATAACAAAGCATTCAGATGGTAGTTATAGTTATAATAATCCCGTTCCCTATACCAATGCCGACGAAAATCAATATGGTCTTGAAGGAGTTTACAATTTTAAAGGTGGCAGGGCAGGCATGAAAATCCAATATAACGATTACGCAGGTGATGAACCAACAGACAACTATTCAAGAAAATATACCGTTTTCACACCTTATGCTATAGCCACGATCGGTCCTGTAAATATACAGGCTGAAGTAAACTATGCCGTAGGTAAATTTAAGTCATATGATAGCGGCATTACGGGCGAGGACATGGACATGTCAAATTTGACCGCTTTTCTTGATGCCACCGCTACCTTCGCCCCGATATACGTAGGCGGTACTTTTGCTTACGTATCCGGCGACGATCCCAACACCAAAGATAAACAGGAAGGCGGCACGCTAAACGGCGGTACCGATTGGAATCCCTGCCTGATTCTGTTTAGCTACTACGATTTAACTAATTGGGTTGGTGCTATTAATGGTTACGACCCCTCAACGGTTAACAAGCAGATCAATGGCCAGGTTGATGGTCCTATGTACAATGCCTGGTTCGGTCAGGGCAGAATAGGAGTCAAACCCACCCCTGAGTTGGATGTAATGCTGTCGCTTTCTTATGCGAAAGCGGATCAAAAACCGCTAAATTACATAGGCGGCACCTATGGTACGGAAGTTGATATCACCGGTACTTACAAAATTACCAACAACCTGTCCTACATGCTGGGCTTCGGTTATCTATTCACCGGCGATTACTTCAAGGGCACTAGTGGAAACAACAGAGTTGACGATGACTACCTGCTTATGAACAAACTTACTCTTTCTTTCTAAGAGCAAGCAAGGTTACTGCCAGTGGTTAGCTTCAAACCCCGGGGGAGTGATCCTCCGGGGAAATATCCGGGTTGATAGTAATAGTATATGAATTCATGCTTTATTACGATATTTAATAGAGTAACATACGCAAGCCATTAGCTAAAGCCGATGGCTTGCGTATCATAATCCCGGGCCCAGCACGGCATTCTTTTATCAAAGACTGCGCGTTGGCACAGACTTTATCGTATCTCCGAGTTTGAAATTGGTCACCCGCTTTGACGCGCTGGAAAGAATCTGGGGCGGGGCAAGAAGCGCTCCCGCAAGCGGAACCTTATCGCCTATTACTGGACAGGGGTATTCTCCACTGGCGATAGATTCCGCAGGAACAACGGCGGAAAATGAAAACATCGCCTTCGATTTGGCTTATATTGATTATGTGTCTCCCCTCGGAACCTTTGATGTAGGTTACATGATGATCTCAACCACAGGAACAGTATTCGGCAACAATTCGACTCCCGGACCACGGATAAAATTTACTTCTAACCCGTTTGGCGGTTTTACTATCTCGGCCGACATTACAAAAATAGCAGATAATAGTTATAATTCTGTAAATTCGTCCACTTACTTTACCAATGCCACCAATGCCGACAATAATCAATATGGCCTTGAAGGATATTATACATGGAAAGGCGGCAAGGGCGGCATGAAAATCACATATTATGATTACGCAAGTACCGAGCCGTATCTAACCACTTCTACCTCAACTACATACAACTATGCTGGAAAATATACACTTTTTACACCCTATGTTATGGCTAAAATCGGTCCTGTAAATCTACAGGCTGAAGTAGACTATGCCACAGGTAAATACAAATCTTATGACAGCGGAATATCGGGTAAGGACGTTTCTATTTCAAATCTGGCTGCTTTTCTTGACGCTACCGCTAACTTCGCCCCAATTTATGTAGGCGGCACTCTTGCTTACGTATCCGGCGATGATCCCAACACCACAGATAAACAGGAAGGCGGCACATTAACCGGCGGCTGGGACTGGAATCCCTGTCTGCTTCTGTTCAGCACCTACGATGTCACTAAGTGGGTTGGCCCTGTTTATGGTTACAATGCGACTGCTCCGACTGGCCCGGGCAAACCGGGAACCAGCATGATTGACGGTCCTATGACCAACGCCTGGTTCTTCCAGGGCAGAGTTGGCGTAAAACCTATTCCCGAATTGGATACCATGCTTTCAGTTTCTTACGCTAAAGCGGACCAGAAACCTGTCGGTTTTACCGGCGGCACCTATGGTACGGAAGTTGATCTTACCGGCACCTACAAAATCACCAACAACCTGTCCTACATGCTGGGCTTCGGTTATCTCTTCACCGGTGATTACTTCAATGGTAAAAATGGAAACAACAAAGTTGACGATGATTACATTCTAATGAACAAACTTACTCTGAGCTTCTAAGAAAGCTGTTGTTTAACTTTAATTAAAAAACCTTCGGGAGGGCTAACCTTCCGGGGGTTTTTGCCTTTTGACTAATCCAGATAAAATGTGGTAGGTAAAATCAGCTTGGATATATGTATCCTCCGCTGACGGAGGTAGATATTGTGCATGGGATATATTAAAAAGGAAAAACGGCTATCAATAAAATTTTTGGAAATACAACCGGACTGCGAGCCGCGCAAATTAAACAAGTAGAACGCCTTTGCTACAAAGGAATCCCGCCGGAAAATATCATAAGCCATGATCTGGCCCGGCAATTATCCTTTCTTTCCCGCGATATAAACCGGCAAATCGGTTTGCTCATCAGCCGCAAAGGAGAAATCAGCACCGCAATAATCGGCGACCACAAAAGCATATTAATCCCCAATCTGGAAGGGTTCCGCTCGTCTTCACAGCGGTTTAAAGGCTTGCGGCTGATTCACACACACTTAAACGGCGAAGAATTGTCCGACGAAGATTTAACCGATTTATCACACCTGAGGCTCGATCTTATCGGCGCGCTGGAAGTACGCGCGGACGGCTCTCCCGGAAAACTCCACTGGGCGCACCTTGTTCCGGAAAATCCGGTGGGAGATTACTGGTTAATCATGAATCCCGCGGAGCCGCACCGGATCCAAATTAATTTTCTTTCCTTTATCCAGGCGCTTGAAGATGAATTCGCTAAAAAACAAAAATCGCGCAAAATGGAGGCGACAGATAAAGCCATTCTTTTGCGTGTGGAAAAGAATCCGCTGGCCAACGCCCAAACATCACTGGAGGAACTCGCCCAACTGGCGCGCACCTGCAGTGTGGAAGTTTTCGACTCTATTGTGCAGTACCGTCCGCAGCCCGACCCCAAATTCATGGTGGGCCGTGGCAAGCTATCCGCCATCGACTTGCGGGCCACGCAAATCGGCGCCAACATGCTCATCTTCGATCACGAACTGACGCCGGCGCAAGTGCGCTCTATCAACGACTTTACCGGCTTAAAAATTATCGACCGCACTCAAATTATTCTGGATATTTTCGCCCGGCGCGCCCACAGCCGCGAAGGGAAAATTCAAGTAGAACTGGCGCAACTGAAATATTTGCTACCGCGGCTGACGCACCTGGATACTTCTTTTTCCCGGCTGGCCGGCGGCATCGGCGGTACCGGTCCCGGCGAAACAAAGCTGGAAATTGACCGCCGCCGTATTCGCGAGCGCATTCATCGTCTGGAAAAAGATTTAAAAGCGATAACAACATCGCGGCGGCAGCGCCGCGGCAAAAGAGAAAAAACAGGCCTGCCGATCATTTCCATCGTCGGCTACACAAATGCCGGAAAATCCACACTCCTTAACACTCTCACCAAAAGCTCCGTTTTGGTTGAAGACAAACTCTTTGCCACATTGGATACAAAAAGCGCCAGGCTACGCTTTCCTCAGGATACCGAAGCCATTATCACCGATACGGTAGGCTTCATCCGCAATCTCCCGGAAGAATTATTCACCGCCTTTCGGGCGACATTGGACGAGCTGCTCGAGGCGGATATACTTTTGCATGTAATTGACGTCAGCAATAGTCAATTTGAAGACCAGATTGTCGCCGTAGAAAAAATTCTGGAAGAGTTGGAAATTAACGACAAGCCAACCATAAGAGTATTGAATAAGTCCGACTGCGTTGCCGATAAAGATTTGCTCCAAACCCTATGTCGAAGGTTGGACGCCATTGCTGTTTCGGCGCTGGATAAACGTACGCTCTTCGAATTGATGGAAAAAATAGAATCAATGCTTGCCAGCAACCATTACTTTCCAGTCCGTCAATTTTATGCTAATGAAAAAGAAGTAGATTAGGATTTATTTATGAATAAGGAATTTATTGAAATCCGCTGGCACGGGCGGGGCGGTCAAGGAGCCATAACGGCGGCAAAGATTTTTGCGGGAGCTGCCTTCGTCTCCGGCTATCCGGGAGTTGTCATGGCGCCAAGCTTTGGCACAGAGCGCAGGGGCGCGCCGGTGATGACATCTCTGAAAATATCTAGAGACAAAATATACGATTTGTCACCCATCGAAACACCGGACATTATTGTCGTACTTGACCACCTGCTGCTTGCCGAGGCGGATGTTACGCACGGCCTCAAACCCGGCGGGATCATCGTTTTGAACACGCCTAAATCCTTTGAATCCTACAACTTGAAAGATTACAGGTTTGCAACCGCGGATATTACAGCAATATCAGTTGAGGCAGGTCTTCCTCACGGCATGGTAAATACAGGGATTATCGGATCGCTCGAACGGGCCATAAACCTCGTTGGGATGGAAATACTCATCAAAGGCATTGAAGAAGAATTCAGCACAAGAAAGCCGGAAAAGAACTCATTAGCGGCAAAAATTGCCTTTGAAAGAACTGTGACAGGAGGTTGAAAATGGGCACTCGAAATTACAGGAGAAAAACTTCCCACAGTGATCACGGGCCGGGTGACGGCGGAAGGACTGGATCATGGAGGGTGGAGCGGCCGGTATTGAATACCAGCCTCTGCATTCCCTGCAAAAGAAAGACCGAAGCCTGCTTCATGTGCTGGCTGTTCTGTCCTGAGGTTGTCATCTCCCGGACGATACCACCGGCAATCAACCTGGAATACTGCAAGGGATGCGGCATCTGCGCTGAAGAATGCCCGACCAAGGCCATCACTATGGTGGACGAAGCGGCGTTTTCAGAAGAAGACAAGGACAAGGAGTAGACGCCATGCATATTATCGAAAACGGAAATGTCGCCGCAGCTTTGGGCGTCAAACTTTGTCGTGCCAATGTCATCGCCGCCTATCCCATCACACCGCAAACCCCTCTTACAGAAAAACTCTCCGAGTATGTGGAATCAGGTGAAATGAAGGCCGAGTACATACCTGTCGAGAGCGAACATTCCGCCTTAGCCGTATGTATTGCCGCATCATCGGCCGGCGCCAGATCTTTTACGGCAACCAGCGCCAACGGGCTTCTCTATATGCATGAACAGGTCCAATGGGCGGCTGGTGCAAGACTTCCCATCGTGATGTGCGTTGTCAACCGAGCGGTAGGCGCTCCGTGGAATGTCTGGAATGACCAGCAGGACTCGATTTCACAGCGCGACACCGGCTGGATACAGATGTATTGTTCCGACCACCAGCAAATCATTGATTCGGTCATCAAAGCCTACTGGCTTGCGGAGAAGGTGAGCATCCCTATTATGGTCTGCTATGACGGATATATCCTTTCCCACACATACATGCCGTTTGATGCGCCAGATCAGGAACAGGTTGATGCCTTTCTGCCGCCATTTAAGCCGGACTATGCGCTCAACACTGAGAAGCCCGCCAATCTCAATACCGTGACTCTTCCCGACGTGCGAATGGATGTGAGAGGTGAGCTTGCCCACGGATACATGGAAATTCGCTATCTGCTTCAGGAAGAAATGCGGGCGGCGCTTGCCGTCGCTGCCGAAGCGGAAAAAAGATTTGCCGATATATTCGGCCGGGGCGGCGACCCATATATAGAACCGTATCTTTGCGATGATGCGGAATATATTGCCGTGGGCTTGGGCTCTCTGACCTACCAATTGCGTGTTTGCGTGGATGCTTTGAGAAAAGAAGGTCTAAAGGTAGGCGTTATGGGCGTTCGCTTTTACCGGCCTTTCCCAGATGTTGCGATTGCCAATGCCCTGAAAGGGAAAAAAGGCGTTATCGTTTTTGAAAAGGCGTTGAGTTATGGTTATGAAGGTGCGCTGGTCTCGGATTTAAAGTCCGCACTTTATGAACATCTTGCCGGGACAGGAGACTTGCCGATGGTCCAAAATTTTATTGCGGGAATCGGCGGCCGTGATATTCGAACGGAAGATTTGACACAAACCCTTCGGGCGGCGACAAAAAGCAGGGTGGCGAAAGAGCCCGTGTGGATAGGGCTTAAGTTATAGGAGAATCAAATGCAGGCGAAGACCACTATTTTAAGTTTACCGAAAGAGGAATTTGTCCATCCGGGGACAAGAGCTTGCACCGGTTGCGGCCTGGCTATCGCATATAGGGTGGGTCTTAAAGCCTTGGGGAAAGACACAATTCTTATTGTGCCACCGAGCTGTCTTACGGTTCTTCAAGGGCTTTTCCCGATTGCATCGACAAAACTTCCCTGCCTGAATGTGACGTTTGCCTCCACAGCAGCGGCAGCCACCGGAATCCTGGCCGCTCTTAAAACTCAAGGGAAAGAGCATACAACGGTGGCTGCATGGGCTGGTGACGGCGGAACGAGCGACATTGGCTTGCAGGCTTTATCTGGCGCGGCGGAGCGCGGCGACAACTTCATCTATCTCTGCTACGACAACGAAGGATACATGAACACCGGCGTTCAGCGCTCGGGCACTACCCCTATCGGCGCTATAACCGCAAACACGCCGTTTAAGGGAAAGCTTCAGCAAAAAAAAGAAGTCCCTGCAATCATGGCGGCACATAACTTAAGCTATGTGGCCACCTGTTCTGCTGCCTACCCGCTGGACCTTTTTGACAAGATCAGAAAATGCATTGATATGCCGGGCACCAAGTACTTTCATATTCATATTCCCTGCCCGCCGGGCTGGGGATACGATCCGAGATACGGAATCAAGATCGGCAGACTGGCCGTGGAAACCGGATATTATGACCTCTATGAGATAGTGAACGGTGAGTTCAAACTGACGGCGGCATCCGAAAAGCTGGTGGAAAAACGCAAGCTGATACCGGTGCGTGAATACTTCCGCGCGCAGTCACGGTTCAAGATTCTTACCGATGCGCAGATCGAAGATATCCAAAAGCAGATAAATACTAAGTGGGAAAGATATTACAAGAAAGAAGATTAATATATCCTTTCTGTCATTATCCGGCTCCGTGCCCAGCGACTGCTTGGGTGTCTGGATAATCCAGGCGACCTCCGCATCATCATCCGAACACGGCAGTTGAAGGGGCATTTCTTCGCTCAGAATTACCTGCAACTATGGCTCTAAGGCTCACCGACAACCACCCAATATTCAGGCATACCCTGCACATCGGCTAGCAAACGAATAATGACCATGAGATACGGTCGGCAGCCGATGGATTTGATCGTGATTAGCTTAATCTCATAGGCATCATTGCTTGCAGGCGGTATTACTCTAGTACCACCAACATAATGGGATAAATGGTGAATGTTAGTACCTAAGATGATTTGATTTAGAAAGGGCTTGAAGCCATCTATTCCCAGTTCAGCCACGGCATAGGAATGTGCAATTTTCGCCAACATCCTTCCAAGTAGGGTGCTGGTTGCACTACTCCGAGGAGGGATGAAACTTACTGTTCCTTGATCCAAGTATGGCTTTAAAAGAAGGCCAAACGTCGGAAGGGTTCCAATTGCTACTCCACCAGATAATACTTTTTCTACCGGTGCACAATCCGAGAGAATGTCGGGATGATCGAACAAGAGAGTAACACTCATAGCTGGATATTTTTCTAGCGGAACCGATTCTAAAATTGTACGCCCATTTCTTTGTACCTGCAACGGAAGAAATTTTGGCGGCCGCTTTTTCTTCTTTCCTAGCCCTTTTTTGCACGCGCACTGTGTAAAAAGCACTGTGTAACCATTCTAGTTCGAATTTGCTTGTCAACCCTTCGCAGTCCTTACAGCTAGCTTCAGGTAGGAGCAGTTTTCCGCCCAATCCCTCTGGAATGATATGCTCGTCACCTAATTTCCTAACCTGTCCAGCCGACCATTCCGGCGATCCACAGTATATGCAGCGACCAACAGGCATATAGGACTTTGCTAACGACACCAATGCTCCAGACATGTTTTAATAACCATTTATTCTTCTGATGCCCAAAAAATTTAAACAGGCAACAGCCATCAGCTTCCCAGCGCTTTTTTCAGCGTATCCATATTAATATTGCCGCCGGACATGATCATCACAACTTTTTTGCCCGCGAGACGGTCTTTTATTTTGTAAGACGCCATCAAAGAGACGGCGCCCGCGGCCTCGGCCAGATTATGTGTTGTGGTGAGCGCCATTCTGATCCCTTCGAGTATCTCGTCTTCGGTCAGCAGCACCACATCATTGATGGTGTCCTTGAGAATGACGTAGGGCAGATGAAATACACTTCTTGCGGCAAGGCCGTCCGCGACCGTATGGGCTTCATCAAGGGTTACAATTTCTCCCTTTTTCCAGGAATTATAAAACGACGAGGCATTCTGTGCCTCTACGCCGATTATCTCTATATCGGGCTTGATTGCCCGCACCGTCTTTAAAATCGACGCGCAACCCGCGCCACCGCCGATAGGACAAACAATTGTATCCACTTCGGGAAGGTCCTCAAGGATCTCCAGTCCCATGGTGGCAAGGCCGTTTAAGATTTCAGGTTCGTTGCCCTGCTGGACATAGTAATAACCGGCACTGTCCACAAGCTCTTCGCAATACGATTGCGCGTCATAGAAGTCTTCCCCGTGGACAATCAGTTCCGCGCCGTAACTTTCTATGGTCCTGTTGATTTCAGGATTGTTGCCCTCCGGCACAACAACAGTGCAGGGCACATGGAACCATTGTCCCGCCCAGGCCATAGCCAGGCCGTGGTTGCCTCTGGTGGCAACGAGGATCCCGGTCTCCAGCTCTTCCTTGGACATGTGATGATAAAAATTAAGCGCCCCTCTTATCTTGAATGATCCGGTCGGATTGTGATTTTCATGCTTGATAAATGCATCGCAGCCGATGAGTCTGGAAAGTTCCGGATAGCGTATCAGGTTTGTTCTGTTGAGATACCTGTAGATAACTGACCTTGCCATAAAAGCCCTTGTCAGGTTGACTTGTTTGCTCAGTTCCTCGTATTTTTTCAGCATAATAAATACCTCCATATCCTGTTTGTTTAGGTTTTGATCTTAAGAAATTAAAACAGCCTCCTAAATATGTTTGCTTATTAAATCAGCATATCGGGCAGCAGCGCCTATATTGGCTAATATAACGGATTTACCCCTGTCACCCCGGCGCTGGAGTTCTTCGGGGTTTTTCAGTGCCTGAAAAATTTCTTGCAGTAATTCCTCCGCGCTTTTTATTGTCGTTCCGCAACCCACATCTTCCAGCAGAGCTTTTTCTTCGCTGAAATCATCCATTGAAGGGCCGTAAAAAATCACCTTGCCCCAGGCCGCCGCCTCTAAGATATTCTGTCCGCCTTTGGGAACCAGGCTTCCGCCGCAATAAACAATAGTCGCCAGAGAATAAATCTTAAATAGTTCCCCGATTACATCAACAACGATGATTCGCTCATCTTTTCGCTTGCGCCCGTTATTTATATCCGTCAACGTCAGGACATCGTTAAAATTTGTCTGCTGTAAAAGGCCGAGAATATCCTTCGTTCTTTCAATATGCCGTGGTACAATGATGAGCTTAAATTCAGGATAATGCTTTAAGAGCTCCTGATACACATTAATGATAATTTTTTCTTCACCCTCATGCGTGCTGCCCGCGACAAAAAATCTTTCATTCTTCCGCACGTTGAACCGGCGGGCAATTTCTTTCTGCAGGGCAGGCGCGGCCAGCGCCGCCAGCGCGTCATATTTCGCGTTTCCCAGCACTTTTATTTTTGCGGAATCCATGCCGATATTTTTCAGTCGTACCGCGTCAATCTCGGCAATCATTCCGGCGGCATTTAAATCATAGAGAATTATTTTCCAAAAAAACTTCGTCAACCGGTATTTGCGGTAAGAACGAGGAGAAATCCGGCCGTTAACCATCAATGTTTTTATCCGGCGGGATTCGCATACTCGAAGAAAATTAGGCCAGAGTTCCGTTTCCACCAGCACAAAAACATCAGGCTTGGCTAATTTAACCATTTTACGCACAATATATGGAATATCCAGAGGAAAATAAATAAAAGCATCGGCTCCCTTGATAAACTTCCGCGCCATTTCCTGTCCAGTTTCCGTAGAAGTAGAAAAAATAATCTTCACTTCCGGTCTTTTCGTTTTTAAAGAAGCGACGATCGGCGCGGCGGCGGTGACCTCGCCTACGGAAACCGCATGAATCCATACCCGCGGCCCATCTTTCAAATCAGCCAGTATTCTCGCCTGCCTTCCGCCCAGCTTCTGGACTAAGCTTTTGCGATATTTACCGGTAAATATTATTTTCAGCAAAAAATAGGGTAAAATAATAATTGCGGCTGCAAATAAAATAATATTGTATAAAATATACATGTGACTATCTTTAGATTTTTCTGCTTTAGTGTCAAGAAAATTAATGAGTCCCAAGTTTCAGAAGCGAAGCGCGCTGAAACTTGTTGGACGAATTATCCCGGGAGCATAGCGATCGTGACTCTCGCTGACTATAGGAAGCGCAAGAAGTAGTGAGACTCGCTGAAAACGAACGTAGTGAAGTTTGAAGAGTAAGTCGAACTATCCAATAGTCGAAAGGCTATTGGAAACAATTCCGCCAACATAGTTGGCAGGGACGTGGGATTTGAGATCCAAGCTTCAGAAGCGAAGCATATTAAGATTTGTTGGTCGAATTAATGACATTCGCTGATAATGAGTGAAACGAAATTTGAAGCGCAAATGGAATTATCTCGTTTTCAAAGCAAATAGGGATATCCCGCATAGCAATTCGTATAAATACCCGTGATTGACAACGGCTGCACTTTAGTATATTTAATTTCATAAGTAAACTGGGGAGAAAATAGTCAATGAAAATAATTGCCCCATCGATCCTTTCCGCCGACGGCGGCAGACTGAGCGAGGAAATCGCCACCGTGGAAAAAGCCGGCGCCGACTGGATTCATATTGATGTAATGGACGGCCATTTTGTCCCCAATATCACCATAGGGCCGGCCATAATATCGACCTTAAGAAAAACAACAAAACTTCCTTTTGACGTACACCTGATGATTGAAAATCCCGAAAGGTATATTGAATCTTTTGCCCAAGCCGGCGCCGATATTATTACTGTTCATGTGGAAGCTACAAATCATCTCCATCGAACAATTGACATGATTAAGAAGTTAGGCCGAGAAGCCGGCGTTTCATTAAATCCGGCAACGCCATTGACACAAATTGAAGAAATTATTCCCTATATTGATCTTTTGCTGATTATGACCGTTAATCCCGGATTTGGCGGCCAACAGTTTATTAAAACCTCTTTGTCGAAAATTGCCAAAGCGAACAAAATGTTGACAGGATTGTCGCGTAAACCTTTACTGGAAGTTGACGGGGGGGTGAATCTGAAAAATATCGGCGACATCGCCAAGGCCGGAGCCGATGTCATTGTCGCCGGCGCCGCGATTTTCGGCAGCGACGATTATCAAAAAACAATCGCCACAATGAAACTTGCCGCCAATAACAATTAACGCTGGATTTTACTCGCAAATAAAAACGGGTTTTCTTTGCCAAAGAAAACCCGTGAAACATTTTTGCCTATCAACCGCGTATCACTGGGCGGGGAACAGGACAGACTTTATTAAGTTCATTTTAGCCAGGCGAAAAGCACACGCTGTTTTCAGGCAGCCGACACCGTATTCAATGCTTCGGCCAAAATTAATAGATGACGCTTCGGCAAAATATTTTGTCGGACAACTTACTTCAGCGACAGTATAACCAAACCAAATAATTTGAGCCATCATCTGATTATCGAAAACAAAGTCATCGGAATTATTTTTCAAGGGCAATCGCAGTAAAAGTTCACGGGAAAACGCGCGGTATCCGGTATGATATTCAGAGAGTTTCGCTCCGATTAAAACATTTTCCACAAAAGTCAAAAAGCGGTTAGCAATATATTTCCACGGCGGCATGCCGCCTTTTAGGGCATAGCCGCCGAGGATGCGGGAACCGAGTACGCAATGGTAAAGACCATTGCTGATTAAAGAAGCCATCGCCGGAATCAGCTTGGGCGTATATTGGTAATCGGGATGCACCATGATTACAATATCCGCATTTTCTTCCAGGGCCAGCCGGTAACAGGTTTTCTGGTTCCCCCCATAGCCGAGATTGTGTTCATGAACAAAAACTTTTGTCCGGGGAAGGCTCGCCGCTACTTTCGCTGTATTATCAGGACTGGCGTCATCGACAAGAATAACCACATCAACAATGCCCTGAGCCATAACCTCCTCGTATGTTTTGAGGAGGGTGTTCTCGGCATTATAAGCCGGCATGACTACTACCACTTTTTTATTCTGAAACATATTTTATCCGGCTGGGCTGTTTACGAAAAATGAGCGTCAAGTTTTTGCTGCTGCTTCTTTGCTTCCGCCACCATTCTTTCCATCAGTTCGGCAACCGTTGGCTCATCATGAAGCAGGCCCATAACCTGTCCCACGGGAAGCACGCCCTGTTTCAAATCGCCGTCTTCCGTCGCTGTTTTTATCGCGTGGAAACCGTTGGCCATAAAGGCCAGCTGCCTGGCGTTTTTCCAGCCGGACAACAGAACTCCCACAAATAGTTTAAAGAATGGCATCTTTAATTGTTTGGCAATATCCTGCGCGTTGAAAAAAGCCGCCGGCAGATTCAAACCCTTCTTGATGGCTCTTTCTGCGGCGTCCGTCTTCATGATACGGCAGAGGAGTCCGTCAAATCTATCCGAATACAAAGTATCTTCCACGTCTTTTTCCATGGATAGTTTTTTATAGATACTATGCAGGGGACTTTCCTTGGTCGTCATAAAACGGGTGCCCATCGCTATGCCTTCCGCACCCAGAACCAGCGCCGCCGCGAGGCCGCGTCCGTCGCCGAAACCGCCGGTGGCAATAACGGGAATTTTCACCGCATCGACTAAAGAAGGAACAAGCACCAGAGAAGTAACGTGCTCACCATGCGCCGCGGCTTCGTGGCCGGTGGCGATGACGCCGTCACAGCCGTAATCCTCGGCCCGTTTGGCGTGACGGGCATTGACCACGGTCGCAATAACCTTGCCTCCGTAGGCATGCGCCTGCTTTACGATCCAGTCGCCTTTGCCCAAAGAAAAATTGATTACCGGTACTTTTTCTTCCAATAAAACTTTGGCATTTTCGGCCGCGCCCGGGAAAAGAAGCGTGGCATTGGCTCCAAAGGGTTTATCTGTAAGACTCCGGATTTCTTTGATTGCCTGACGCGTTTGCTCGGCGTTAAAAGGACCGGTTGCTAAAATTCCCAAACCTCCGGCGTTGGAAACAGCTGCAACCATCTTCGGTACGCTGATCCAGCTCATGCCTGATAAAATAATGGGATACTTAATGCCGAAAAGTTCTGTAATTCTGGTTTTCATAAATAAAAATTCTCCAAAAAAATTTTTAGTATAAATTATAAGCCGTAAATTCTCCGGCCCTTATTTTTTGCTGTAGTCGTATACACCGCGGCCTGATTTGCGCCCAAAATTCCCCGCCCGAACAAGCTTTCTCAAAAGAGGCGCGGGGCGGTATTTGTCGCCCAGTTCTCTGTACATATCATCCATGATTCGCAATAGAGTATCAAGGCCAACCAGATCAGCCAGCGCCAAAGGCCCGATGGGATGATTGCAGCCCAGCATCATGCCCTTGTCGATATCCTCGGCGGAGGCCAGACCTTGATCCAGCACGTAAAAAGCTTCGTTGAGCATCACGCAGAGAATACGGTTGACGACGAACGCTGGAGCTTCCTTCACGATAATAACTTCTTTGCCGATTTTTTTGCCCCAGGCCTTGGCTGTTTCCAGCGTCTCAGCGGAGGTCTGATAACAGCAGATTATTTCCAGAAGTTTCATAACGGGAACAGGATTGAAGAAATGAGTGCCGATAACCTTTTCCGGCCTTTTGGTCACGGAAGCCATTTCCGTGATGCTCAGCCCGGAAGTATTGGTAAAGAACAGACAATGTTTGGGAACAATCTCTTCGAGTTCCGCGTAAACCTTTTTCTTCACATCCATAACTTCAATAACAACTTCGACCACTATGTCCGCACCGGTTGCCGCTTCTTTTAAATCCAGAGTGGGCTTGATGCGGCCAAGAATGGCATCCATTTGATCTTTTGTAATTTTGCCTTTTTCCACATCGCGGTTAAGATTTTTCTTAATCGAGTTCATCCCACCGTCAACAAAGCGCTGTTCGATATCACGCATGGTTACTTCATAACCTGCCTGAGCGCAAACCTGAGCGATTCCGCTGCCCATTAAACCGGCGCCCAACACACAAACTTTCTTGATTTCCATTTTCACTTCCCCTTTATTTGTATTTGATTGGATAAAATTAGCTTATCCTATTATGTTTCAACATCTATATTTCGTTTGGAGGCTAACAAACTATATGCGCCAAAGTCAAGGGAAAACCCCCGACAGAAAAAACGGCAGAATTTTATTGAACAAGTGGCTCGTATATGTAATTATACCACATCGATGTGAAGCTGCCGCCTGTTCGGCGTCACTTCCCGGACCGGAAAGGTAACGCCTGCAAGGTGGTAACTTACAAGCGGGGTGGTGTTCTTGCTTATTTTAATTGACGGCTATAATTTGATCCGGCAATCCGATATCTTGCGGAATTATGAACGGCAAAGTCTCGAAGCAGGACGCCGGGCATTGATATCTAAACTTATTGAATACGAAAAAAGAAGGGGACACAAAATTACCGTTGTTTTCGATGGTTGGAAAAACGGTCCAGCAGATGAAGAACGCGATCGGGCCGGAAAAATTAATATTATTTATTCACGCCACGGTGAAAAAGCTGATGACGTCATAAAACGGATAGCGGCTCATACTGCGGAAGATACCCTCGTGGTTTCTTCCGATCGCGAAATAGTCTCCTACATCACCCGGTGCGGCAAGACAGCTCTGACATCCGTAGAATTTGAAGTAATTATGAATAAAGTTATTTCTCCATCGTTTGAAGGCAATTCTGCGGCAGAGAAACAAGATGAGAATCCTGATCGTCAATCCAAAAAGAAGGGCCCGGCAAGAAGACTGCCGCGGGCTAAAAGGCAGGCGCAAACCAGGATAAAAAAGCTCTGATGTCCCCCGCTGGCTGGGGTAGGGGGTGGACGTGTTATTGCAGATGTAATGTTCAGCGAAATTTCGGGCTGGAAATTTTTTATCCACCTCCGTCACTGGTGTGACACCTCTCGTAAATCCTCCCGACTTCGCGCCAGCGGAGGATATAGGCGCAGTCAATTCCCATCAATTTAATTTATAAGAAGCATACAAAAGTAAAGGCCGCTGGAATCACGGGTACAATACCCCAAAACAAGCTTTGGGGTATTGTACCCTCCGCTCCGCGGGATTGTTCAACTTACCAATTCCGCTGCGTCGCAGATGACCTTTAGGTTACTACGCTTTCGGAATTGGAGTTTCAACAATAAAAAAAGGTTGAAAACTAATAATATTTCCTGTAAAATACCTATATTAGAAAAAAATCATTTGTACCTCGGAAAAGGAGAGTAAAATGACAAAATCAATCAATATTAAATTTTCGCAGCCATTATTGCTGCTGATTTTTTTTATTCTATTTTGTTGTCTTAGCGGATGCGGCGGCAGTAAAGATACTGATACTGGTACAACTCCAACAACCCCCACAGCCGCTTCGCTTGATCTTTTAGCTTCACCCCCGACAGTAAAGTCTGACGGCTCAACATCTTCAACAATCACCATCACCGCAAAAAATTCCTCCAATGCCGCGTTATCCGGCATAGATATAACAATGAGCGCCGATACCGGTAATCTAAGCGCGGCGACTGTCACTACCGGTACCGATGGTACGGCAACTTTAACGTTTTCGTCCGGCGGCGGCACGAATGGCCCGATTAACCGTACAGCAACTATCACGGCAACATCCGGATCGGTATCGTCGCAGATTCCCATCGAGGTTACAGGATCAACAGTAACTATATCATCAAGCGGAACAACTCTCACCAATGCCGGCACTAATCCGATAACCTTAACTGTCACCGCCCTGAACGCGGGAGGTTTTGGAATTGACGGCGCGGCGGTTACCCTGACTCAGTCTGGCACCGGCGCTGTCAACATCGCCTTATCATCGGGAACAACCAATTCCAGCGGCGTTTTCAAAACCACAGTAACGGGTGTAACGGCAGGCACTGTAACCATTATCGCCAGAGCTTTGGGTGCGTCAGCTTCAACTGCTCTGACAGTGGACACAGTTGCCGCAACTTTTGCCATTGACCAGCAAACGCTGTGCAATCCCGGGTGCGCCGTTGTCACCGGCAACCCTAACCCTACTGCCATGGAAATCGGCAACACCCTGCAAATTAGAGTAAACGTTCCTACTCCCGGTTCATCCGTAACATTTGCCACTACGCTGGGAACTTGGGTGGGCGGAACGTCTACAATACCGGTAATATCAGGGGCAACAAGTGCAACTGCTACCTTACAAACAACCAGCGCCGGCATTGCCAATGTGCAGGTATACCTCACGGGCAACCAGACAATCAAGGCCACTCTCACTGTGGCCATGTCTTCGGGGGCTGCCGCATACAGTATCATTCTTCAGGCAACACCCACAGTGGTATCTATGAACACTGGCACCTCGATTATCACCGCCACAGTGCGTGATTCATTAGGTTTCGTCGTGGCCAATGCGCCGGTCTCGTTTTCCATGATTAATCCCACCGGCGGCGGTGAAACAATCCTGCCGGCGGTGGTACTGACCGCCAGCAATGGACAGGCAAGCACAGTATTCACAGCAGGGTCACTGCCTTCCTACGATGCGGGAGGAGTTAAAATCCATGCGGCGGTAGTCGGCACAACAGTGGAAAGCGGAGTGTCGCCTTCCGGAAGTAACGCGGCAGTGGTTATTGGCGGTGTGCCTGGTTCAATCGCGTTTGGTATGGCGACCGTTCTCGGCGTTAACGATAACGCGACACAATACATCCAGGCAATGTCCGTTCTGGTCGCCGATATCAACGGCAATCCGGTTCCGGCAGGAACGGTGGTCAGCCTGAACGTCTGGCCAATAGCATGGAGCACGGGTGGTAATTGTATGGCTGACGGCGATGGTTGCACGTGGGACTGCAGCGTGACTCCCTGTACATGCACCATCGCGGGTAACTATGGAACCTATCTGAACGAAGATCTCAATGAAAACCTGATTCTTGATCCCGGCGAGGATGGCTACAGACATTATTATTACGGCACGTTACCCGCGGCGTCTACACCATCACCGAATACGACCGGCAAGCTTATTCCACCCAATTCGGCCGGCGGCACTTTGCCTACAACAGTGATAACCGACGCAAACGGCGTGGCAGACTTCAACCTTACCTATCCCAAGACCAGCGCCATCTGGATAGTGGTAAGAGTACGAGCCAGTACGATTGTGCAGGGCTCTGAAACGGTCGCACAGATAATTTTCCGTCTGCCCGCGCTGGCCTCTGATGTCGGTGTCGGAACTGCTTGCCTGCTGATGCCTTCACCCTATTATTGGTAAATTTATAAAGTAATTTTAGAAAAGCCGACTCTGATTCAGAGCCGGCTTTTCCTTTAATGAGACTCGCTGAAAACGAACGTAGCGAATTATCCCTACCACCTGAAGGTGGTGGGATAATTCGCTCTTAGATTTTCCGGTCACTACGTTTCGGAAAATCAAGGCTCATTAAAGCGTTAGTCGAACTAATGAAACTCAAATATTACAAGCATAGCGAAGCAATATTTGTTAGTTGTAATGAGGCTTAAACTTCAAAAGCAAAGCGCATTGAAGTTTTTTAGCCGAATTATCCAATAACCGAAAGGCTATTGGAAACAATCCCGCCAACGTGGTTGGCAGGGATGCGGAAGATATTAGGTCAAATATCCCTCTGCTTGCGGCAGAGGGATATTTTTTATTTAGAACAGGCCCTAATCAAAAACATTTCCAGCAATAATTGCGGACTGGAGGCGGAAGATTTAAAGGAGCGGTCAAGCTCCAGCAATTCATCGAGGAAGTTGATCAGGCGGGGATAAGAAAAACGGCCGCAGTTACGGAAGGCATTAAAAACAACAAAAGGATGTTTGTTAATCAGAAAATCCTTAGGCATTGACATCGTATCGGCAAAGCCACTCAATACGGGAAGGATATTCTTCTGAAACGAGCCATATTCCATGTTACTGCTGAACTTGGGCAGCTTTGCCGAATCCACTAAAATTCTGGCCTGCAATAATAGTCTGATTTCCCTAACGATCATAGTTAGTATTATCAAATGATGCGTGCCTTGATCGAGCAACGCCCTCAAGGCGGCAAGCGCTGCCAACTGATTTTTCTCACTTAAAGCTGTCGTTAAATCGAATATGGAATCTTCTCTGGTTTTACCGACAACTGCTTCGACATCTTTCTCTTCAACGGTGCCACGTTCTCCTACAAAAGAAACCAGTTTTTCTAATTCAGTAAGGGACCGCCGTAATTCAAACCCCGTTTTTTTACCCAGAGCAATCCATGCTGTGGACGACAATTTCTTTCCATAACTATCAAGTAATTTTTGGGCTTCCTTCTGAAGTATTTCTTTCTGGGCGGCTTCTCCCCGCGCCGTGCTAAAATAATGGACAACACCCAGTTCGGAGATTATCTTGTAAAGTTTTCCTCTCTTATCTATGGCCTCCGCCGTAAAGATCAAACAATTTCCTCCGGGCAGGCCGTTTTTAAAAATTTCTTCCAGACGATCTGTTTGATCAGCGCCGGATGCCCCGGTGAGCCCTGAACTGGAATAAATTTCCAAAATACGGGGTAGCCACTTTTCGCGTTCTTCTCCCGCGTCTCCTTTCACAACTTTACTCCACTCATCATCGGTTATCTTTCGCCAACCGGAGTCCTGCAAATCCTCCAGAGCAAAACCGGCTATTTTCAAGAAAGTCAGAAAATATTTTGCCGCTTTGCCCGGTTGCTCATCAATGCTGCCGCGTATCTTTTGAACCAGCTTGGCCAGATTTTCACGGGAATGAAAAATAGTAGTGTTCTTCACTACGATTACTTTCCTGTTTCCTAAAAGGGAAGGCGTTAAGATATATTCAATCAGGTTATCAATATCGGTATTTTCGCCATCAAGATAAAACAGGCTGAAATCCCGGTCGCTCTCCGGCACTAATATATCTAAAAATTTATTGAGGTTTTCGTTGATTAGATATTCTTCTTCCCCGTACAGAAGGTAACAAGGCGCAATAATACCTTTTTTCAAATTGGCGAAGATTTTTTCCATGGCTTTAAAGAACTAAATAAGAAGATTAAATGATAATGTATTTCTTAATGAGCTTTACAACTTCTTCCGGTTCATCGACGACTTGAATCAAATCGAGATCGGCAGGAGAAATTTTACCTTCCGCAAGCATGGTTTTTTTCAACCAATCCAGTAATCCATTCCAGTAATTGCTCCCCATTAAGATCAAGGGAAAAGACTTTATTTTTTTTGTCTGAATTAAAGTAAGCGCTTCGAAAAGTTCATCCATTGTGCCGAAACCGCCCGGCAGGATCACATACGCAACAGCATATTTGACAAACATCACCTTACGGATAAAGAAGTACTTGTAATGAATATTGATATTCGCGTAGGAATTCGGCTTTTGTTCAAAGGGCAATTGAATATTCATTCCTACCGATTTGCCGCCGGCTTCACCGGCGCCTTTATTGGCCGCCTCCATAATTCCACCACCGCCGCCGGTGATTACACTAAATCCATTTTGAACCAGAAGTCTGGTCAAATTTTCTGTTTTCTGATAGTAAATATCATCCGGCTTAACTCGGGCGGAACCAAAAATAGTGACGGCATTATTAACATCAGAGAGAGTCTCAATGCCCTCGACAAATTCCGCCATAATGCGAAAAACTCGCCATGACTCATTGATGGACAGCGCATCAATTACGTATTGTTTTTCTTCCATAAGGCGCTACTCTCCCGAAGCAAAAATAAAAAATTACTGTATTAGCAAACTGCAAGCTTAAAACTTGCGGCGTCTTTGAACTTTGGCCAGTCTGCGCTGTGCCTCAATTTTTTTTCTCTTTTGCTTTACTGAAGGCTTTTCATAAGCACGGCGGACTTTTAATTCCTTAAACAAGCCGCTTTTCGAAAGTTTGTTTTTCAGAATTTTCAGTGCTTTTTCTACGTCATTGTCGATTACCTTTACTTCCAAGTTAATTCCTCCTAATTTTATAATTATAATTTTATTTTATTATCACAAGTTACTATCATGAATCCCGTATTCCACTCCGCTTCGCTACGGGGATAATTCGACCAGCAAACTTCAGTCGTAGATGACCTTTAGGTTACGCACTACGTTTCTGAAGTTTGGGTCTCATTAAATAAAAAAAGGGCAGTACGGCAAAAACAGAAACTTTCTGCGCCGTAAACTACCCTGCAATTTTCAATTAATTTTAAATCACGCTCCTTACTTAGAAATAACGCTTTTTAATGCCCTTAGGAAGGCTTCGTTTTCTTTATTATTTCCTACGGTAACCCTCATACAATTGGGCATCAGCGGAGGTATATTCAAATTTTTCACAATGATACCTTCCTCAACGAGTTTATTATATATGCGATCGGAATCAAAAGCGCAACTAAAAAAAATAAAATTAGACTGTGAGGGGTAAAGCTTAATTCCGGCAATTTCTTTCAAGCCCAAATAAAGTTCTTCACGTCTTTTGATTATTTCTTCAACTTGCCGGGAAAATTCGTCCTGATAGTCCAGAAAAAAATTAGCGGCTATCTGCGATAAGGAATTGACATTATAAGGTAATCTCACTTTGTCCAATTGGGCGACAATATCTGGGTTGCCGATTAAGAACCCCAGACGCATAGAGGCTAACCCTAATTTGGACAAGGTGTTCAGGAAAATCAGATTGTCGTATTTTTTTAACAAAGGCAACAAAGTCCGGCCGGAAAAACTGGCATAAGCCTCATCAATGACGACAATCCCGGGAGTTTTTTTGATGATAGCTTCTATTTTATCCCGGCTGAAAAGATTGCCGGTGGGACTGTTCGGATAACTTAAGAACACCAAAGCAGGGAAATTTGCCTTTATCTGGCCAATGATGGCGTCACGATCGAGATCAAATTTCTTATCCAGCGGTACTTCCACCACTTTATTACCGGTATTAACCGCGATGATCTTGTACATGGAAAAAGCAGGAACGGGAACCAACACACCGTTTATTTTGCCTTTCAGCGTCAGACAAAGGGTTTGAATCAGTTCATCAGATCCATTGCCCAACATAACCATATCCTTATCCACGCCGTAATATTGAGCAAATCTGTTGCGTAATTCAGGAGCACCGGCTATAGGGTAACGGTTTAAATCAATTCTGCCCATTTCTTCCATGAGCTTTTTCTTTAAGGGTTCCTGTAAACTGATAGGGTTTTCATTAGCATCCATTTTTATCGCGCCCGTAACCTCCGGCGCAATATAGCCGCTTTGTTTAAAAATACCCTTTTCTACCAAATCCTTGATTACCATCGTATAATTTTAACCTGTCTTAAAATGTATTTTTCCGTTCTATATTCCAGTTCACGTCAATATATTTTTTCATTAATTCATTCTTCAGTGTTTCTTCTGCGGGCGTTAGAGTTTCTTTCACCAGATCTATACCCAACTCATCGATAAAACCTTTTTTCAATTGTAAACAAATTTCCTGCACATCAACCGGCGAAATAAATTCTTTATTGATCGCCGTCACTGCTTTTTTCAGCGCTTCTACTTGCTCAGGCGTGCGCTCAGGCAGCAATAAAGAGGCTGTTTCCCCCGGATCAAAATCCAAAAGCAATGACCCATGCTGTAAAAATCCGCCCCTTCTCCTCACTTGAGCGCTGCCGCAAATCTTGCGTCCCTTAACCAAAAGCTCATTTTTAGAAGGAACTGAAAAGCAGCAGGACTTTAATTCTTCTCCTGCCCCGTCACGGCCACCTTCAGCCAAATTTGCTTTTATTCCCGAATAAGTCAGGCCTCGAGCGATACATTTACTGATTACCTTATATGTTCCTGAAATATCAGAAGGGAATATTTTTTCCCGATCTCCCGCTACGACACAATAAGTAATTTCATTAAAATGGAAAACCGCTTTCCCCCCTGTTATTCTTCTAACAACATCAACTCCGTCCCTGTGACATTTTTCAATATTCACTTCTGTTCTTGCGTCTTGAAAATGACCAATAGAAACTGCCGCCGGATGCGACCCGTAAAATCTAATCGTAGGAGGTTTTTTGTTTTTTATGGTTTCGTGAAAAATCGCCTCATCTATGGCCATATTTTCAAAAATATTATAATTTTGAAAATCTAATAATCTCCATGCCATAAGAAAGAATCATTCGCTTTCTTCCCGCGTTATTAAATCATGGTAATTGGCGGCAACGAGGAGGTCTTCCAATTGATCAAGATTATCCATTTCAATGACAACCAGCCATCCGGTATCATAAGGATCTCTGTTTATTATACCGAAATCGTCGGTAATATCTTCATTAATAACAACAACAGTGCCACTGATTGGGGAAATTAAATCCACCACCTCTTTGACGGACTCGATGGAACCGAATGTTTCGTCGCGTTCCACATAAGTATCAACTTCGATAAATTCAACAGATAGAATGTCTCCTAATTTTTCTTGAGCGTAATCAGTAATCCCTATTGTGGCCATATATCCGTCAACCCGTACCCATATATGTTCGCAACTGTAAATTATATCTTCTGGAAATATTTTCATAACAGCACAACCTCTGCTTTTATTCTATAATGATGAGTTCTTTATCCATTTTTGTAAACTTTTCGCAACTACTTTCTTTTACCAGCACCGTATCCTCGATTCTGATACCCCAAAGCCCCGGAATGTATAATCCGGGCTCAACGGTAACCACCATTTGCGACATTAAAATATCAGCGGAATTTGTGGCCAGGCGTGGAGCTTCATGAACTTCTAGACCAACGCCATGTCCTGTTCCATGCACAAAATACCGGCCATATTTTTTCCCGAAAACGCTTCGCGCACAGTGATCAATATCGGCGGCATGAACATTTTCCTTAATCATGGCCAAAGCTCGATCATGAGCATCTTTAACTATTTGATAAGCATTTTTTTGCCTGTCTGTCAATTTCCCAAAAGCAATGGTACAAGTTTCATCGGAACAATATCCTCTGTACTTAACGCCAAAATCAATGACAACAAAATCTCCTTTTTTTATTTTTCTATCAGTCGGCTGGGCATGGGGTAGAGCTGAGTTTGCCCCCGCAGCTACAATCGCTTCAAAAGCAAGGCCATCAGCGCCGGATTTTCGTGCATTGTACTCCAATTGCAGAGCCAATTCTTTTTCTGTGCAGCCGGGCTTGATTTGGGTAATAATGGAAAGAATAGCGGCTGAAGAAATTCCCGCGGCTTTTTTCATTAGAGCTATTTCGGTTTCGTCCTTGCATGCCCTGATTAATTTCAGCTCATCAGTTAAAGCCACAAACGCCCCTTGCCGAAAACTATTCGCCAATTGATTATATATTTCAACGGTTATCGAACCGGCTTCGAAACCAACACGTTTTAATTTAAGTTTCTTTATTGCCTGAATAATTCCTTCAATCTTATCCCTGTATTCTATTATTTGAATATCCGCTGTTTCCCGACATGCCTGAGTAGTATAGCGACCGTCAACAAGTAAATTTGTTTTATCGGAATTAATTAAAAGGACACTATCACTGCCGGTAAAGCCGGAAAGGTAACGGATATTACTCCTGTTAAAAAAGATTAAACTATCGATTTTGTAAGCAGGGAACTTTTGCTGAAGGCGGGATATTCTTGCCGGTAAATTTTTATTGTGAGACTCAAATTTAATGAGACTCGCTGAAAACGAGTCCCGACAAGTCGGGATGAAGTTTAAAGCGTAAGTCGAATTATCCCGCACAGCGGAGGGTACAATACCCCAAAGCTTGTTTTGGGATTTATACTCGTGATTTTTCCGCAGCATGCATTTTTAACCTGTCGATATTTTTCAGCCAGGAAGATAGTGTCTTTATCAGATTATTGGATTCAACAAATTTCGCACTCGCCGATGATTTTGGAGCTAATTCCGCCATAAGCGAATCGAGCTTTGCCACAGCTTTACTATTTTGCGGCTCTCTTCCTATTATTTCTTGAAGAATTTCCGCCGCCACTTGTAGGTGACCTTGTTTAATGTATAGTTCCGCTAATGTAACCGTAAATAATTCCGGATCGGGAATATTATCATCATATATCATACCAACTTCAGGTACCGGCTGGTCTTCTTGTTCAAGAAGAATCATTTTTTCAATAACTTTTCTCGCGTCTTCAGCTCCGGGATGTAAGGAAATAAATTTCTCATAACAAACAGCCGCATCTTGATGAAAACCTTTTTTTCGATAAATATCACCCATACGGTCATACACAAGAGACAATCCCGAAATAATTTCCCCTACTTCCTGCAAAACATCACGCGCCTCGTCAACTCTTCCCATACCAATAAGGGAGTTGCCGGCAACTACATGGGCATCCGCATCGGTAGGGGAAGATCGCAATCGTTCCGCGGCAAGATTAAATGCTTCTCGCAGCTTATTTTGCTCCAACATTTTTTCCGCTTCAAAAAGAAAATTCGTACGGTCTTTCTCAAAAGTATTATTTTCCATATTTCTCGGCTAAACGATTAAATATAATTAGTTGTACGATGACTAACACAGCCTATATAGCGTGTCAAGGCTGGATAGAAGTTAATCCCGCAGTGTTTGTGATCCTCCGGCTCCTGCTGGAGGAGACTCCACTATTATGGACAAATTATTTTAAGGACTGCAAATAAGTTTTGGCCCTTTGACCGAAAGAAGATTCCGGCGATAATTTAATAACGGCTTGAAATGCTTTTTTAGCATTTTTATTATCTTTAATTTTTAAATAACATTGACCTAATAAAAGTTGAGCATTAAGAAGTGAAGAATCCATTTCAACAGATTTTTTTAGATGCCGGATAGCTTCCAGAACGTTATCCTGATCGAAATAAATACGTCCTATATTTTCTTCAATCTGCGGCCGTAATCCCCCCGTCATGGGATTGGTATTCAAGGCTGCCTGATATTTAATTAAAGCGGTATTATAATCTTTTTTAAAATAATAAGCCCGAGCGGAATTGAAAAGAGCCTTTTCCGGTGTGTCATATATTGGATTGCTGAGAGCCTTATCAAATTCCTCAATTGCTTGATCCCAAAGCTCCCGATCCGAATACAATGTGCCTAAATAATTATGCGCTTCGGAATAATCTTTATTCAAAGAGATTGCCTCTTTAAATTCCTCGATGGCTTTGTCTTTCATTCCCTTACCATGGTAAGACATACCTAAATAATAATGAATTTTAGGATTACCGGAATAGTATTTTTCAGCTTCCAGCAATTCTTTTAAGGCATTGTTATACTGCCCCATTTCAATATAAGAAATTCCTTTATTTAAAAATAGTTCTGATTGCTGTCTGTGCCAGGGGGTATAAGTGCAGGCGGAACAAAGGAACACTATCAGACAAGCAAACAAAAATGGAACTTTATTTTTAGTTAGTTTCATTTTATTAACAACCTTTTTAAAACCCAAACAAAAATCGAATGACGACAGAAGCAGGTGTCTATAATAGAATTATGGATTTATTATTTTTTCTGCACTCTCTCCAAAACTATCACCTTTTAATATCCTAGGAGTCACAAAAATCAATAGCTGTTTTTTGTGACTTTCTACGTCCTCGGTTTTAAATAACCACCCCAGAACGGGGATTTGCTGAAGCCAGGGCCACCCGCTTACCGATTTAACTTCATTCGTCGCCATAATTCCACCAATAACGACCGTGTCTCCATCACTAATAACGATCTTTGATTCAACTTCACTTTTATTGATGGGGGGATTGCCTTGCACTTCATTTTGATAATCGGGGCTATCATTGCTTGCCTTGATTTCCATGGAAATTTTCCCTTCATCGGTTATTTTCGGCGTCACTTCCAAACTCAACAAGGCTTCTTTAAAGGAAACCGTTGCCGGGGAGGTACCCGATGCCGGAGTTGTATACGGAATTTCAGCGCCCTGCTTAATAATAGCCTTGATGCCTTCCATAGTCACGACCTTGGGCGCAGAAATTACTTTCCCAGTACTGTTAGTCTCCAGAGCGGCTAGTTGGGTTTCGAGAAACCCCGTTGCACCGCCAAATACCAGACCAATGGCCGGTGATGCTACAGCTGCCGGAAAATTTACCGCGGCCATAGATAAACTGGTTCCCGTAGTAGGATTTGTAATGCCAATTTGAGAGGGATAAGATTGTGTATATTGATTTGTTGTCGATGATGTTGGCAATGTATTGCTACCGCCAACTAGACCTAACCCATAAGTGCCACCATTGACTTTCTGCTGATTTCCAAAACCCCATTGTACTCCGATAGTTCTGACAAAGTCTTCCGTTGCCTCTACAATCTTTGCTTCAATTAATACTTGCTTTAATAAACCTTTTTCCGCCAACATCTTTTGTTCCCTGGCTTTCCGCTCATCGTCCGCTTTATTTTGATCATCTGAGGCCTTCACTCTGTCGGCTTCATCTTTTTTCTTTCTTTCCAAGGTTGTCACGGTGATGATGTTATCTATTTGTTTTTTAGTTAAACTATTCACATCCAATATTGTATCCAAAGCTTGTTTCCAGGGGACATTTTTCATGGATAAAGTTACAGTGCCTTTTACATCATCGCTGGTAACGATGCTGACATTACCGTATTCCGCCATTAGACGCAAAACGCTCTTTATGTCTGCTTCTTGAAAATCAAGAGATATTATTTGATCTGTGTATCTTTTTAATGTTTCTTTCTTGACCGGTGTTACCTCCCTTACTTCATTCTTCGTAACATCATCCCTGTTTTTTGCAGTTTCCGCGCTGACTCTGGCGACCACTTTTTTCTTTGCGGTTATTTTCGGAGAATTACTGATTTTCTTTTCCACTAAACTGGAAACATTAAAATCAATCAACAAATTCTCCCCTTCTTGTCTTATTGCATAAGGGACAATCTTTTTAATATCAATAGTTAAGTAAACCCATTGTTTACCTTCTATTATTTGTTGCGAAGGCGTTACGCTTATAATATTGTTTAATTCACCTTCTCCTAAAGGGCGGCATAGGTTTTCGGGCACCGACATGTTTTCCAACTTAATTAAAAAACTGCCATTAATCTTACTTTTTACATCAATGACTGGCTGCTGGGAAACGACAAGGTTAATCCTCTCTTTGCCGGATAATTTCGCAAATAAAACATTTTCCAAATGCCCGACATTGGTAACAACAGCCTCCTCCTTATTTTCAGGTGCTTCGTTTTTATCTGCTGTTGCCGCGGCTAAAGAAGCTCCTGAAATATATGTAAAAGTCCAAACAATAATTATAAAAACAAGAAATATTTTTAATAAATATTTTTTCATGGTTTTACCTCATCTTAATTTTTACGCAGTTTTAAAATTACCCTTTTTGCTTTTTTTGTTTCATATTCTTCGACGATGACACGATCAGCCATAATTTCGATTACCTTTCCATTATATAAACCAATATGTGTCCCGACTAACAATGGATAAAACTTTTTTGACGCATCTTCAGCAATGGCCACACGATGATCTTTATCACCGGCAATTCCTACTACTCTATATTTTTCAGTTTCGGCCCTTTGCAGCGGGAACATAGAAGCCTCTGCTTTTTTTGCAATTTGCTTTTTCACATCAATATCTTTCGCAGTAACAACTGTAACAAAAGGCCGGAAGGGATCCGGTTTTCCTAATGGATTATAACTGTAAGTATCTACTGAAGTTGGCGCAAGTGGCGGCGGCTGTTGAATTTGCGTGGGCATCGCGGCAGGCATTGCAGGCACGGAAGAAACCGGCGGTTGTTTAATTTGCTTTGGCGTTGCGGCAGGCGCCACATTCACAGGAGGAGTCGCAGGTAAAGTATTTTTTACTTCAGCAGCAAAAGCAAAATTTGCTATCATAAAAATAATTATAAAAGTGCTGACAATGGCAAATTTTATTTTTCTCATTTTGTTTTTTCACTTACTTTTTCTTTTTTATCAATAAACATATACGTCTTAATAGTGCAAGATGCAGTGATAAGCTCTCCTCTTCCTTTCACGTCCTTCCTATCCCCCATGGAAATATCGGAAACATTGATAATTCGCGGCAATTTGGCCACCTTTTCAAAAAAGGAAAGGATGTTCTGAAAAGTACCTATTACTGTTACTCCCACAGGGATTTCTTCATAAAAAGGCTCTGGTGGAGGCAAAGTAACTTTCTTGCCGTCAGCAGCATTGGAGGCGTCTGCAGGTTTCTGTTCGCTTTGCTTTTGATCCGAAGGTTTAAATAACGCCGCTGCTTTTGGCTCTCCAGAGGGCTGTTTATCCAGCACTTTGGGTACCGTAGTCTTGGGTTCAAATAAAAGAAACTCGACACCCGCATCTTTGCCTGCCAAGGCAACAGAATGGAAAAGGCCGGGGATTTCCCGTTGGTCAGGAAGTTTTTGTAGTGCTGTTTTATAATTTTCTGTTAATGCCGCAACGTCAGCCATGTATTGATTAATCTGCTTGGCAATATCTTTTTTGTCTTTAATTTTCCCCTTCATCTCTATAAGTTTTTCATTAAGAGAAGTTTTCTCTTCTATTGCTGAAGACAAAAAGTAAAACCAATCAAAATAACCAATAATGAAAATAATCAAAATAATAGCCAGTAACTTGGCCTGAGTAGACATTTTTTTTATATCGTTTAATGTGATGGCCATATATTAGAATCCCTTTTTCAAAATACAGGCAAAATTAAACTGTTGTAAAGTAATGCCGGAAATCTCCGTATTTTTTGACGATATCAAATCCACTGACTTTATCGGATCAAATTTTTCAATATCTTTCATAAAATCGGCCACGACTATATTGTCTCTGCCAACCCCTTCTATTTTAATATTGTCATCTTTTTGGGTTATCTTGACTAGCCAAATATCATTCGAGGGAACAAGCAGGGCCAGGTTGTCCAAAGTCTTTACCGGTGCCAAACGGTTTTCTTCTAAGGTTGCAATTACCCCTAATTTTTGTTCCAACTCTTTTTTATTAGCTTTAAACTTCTCTAAATTACCTATTTTTTTATCTAAATCAACCAGTAAAGCTTCTGAATCTTTTATCTGACTTTTCAAATTACTAATCGAAGAATTTATCGAAACTTGCAGCAAAACAAGCAAAAGAATAAATGCAATGAATGAACCTGCAATAATAAATATTTGCTGGGTAAGATTTTCTTTTTTCTCCTTTTCGCGATAGGGTAAAAGATTAATTTTAATCATTTGTCACCCATTTTCCTTAAACCTAAACCTATAGCGGTTGCAGCAATTAGTCTAATGCTTTCTAACTTATTTGCATTAATGTTTCTTTTGTTATAGCCAATTTTTAAAAACGGATTGATTAATTCAGTTTTCACATTTATCTTTTCTGATAAATTTTGAGTTAAGTTGTAAATTTTAGCCGATCCACCAGCGAGCAATACGTGTTTAATATATTCGCCGCCAAAAGTTGAACGGAAATAATCAATGGATCTTTCAATTTCTAAGCAAAGCGGTTGTGCAAAATCCAGAATGCTGTTTTTTAAATCCAAGTTGTCCCCATCGCTACCATCGGGAATGCCTTCAATTTTGATTTTTTCTGCTTCCTCAAAAGTTACCCCATATTTTTCTTGCAAACTTTCAGTAATAGAGTTACCGGCCAAAGCAAAATCTCTCGTAAAAATTGACATGCCGCCTTTAACAACATTGATACCGGTAGTGCTCGCTCCGATATTGATAATTACAGCCATTTCATCATTATCAAATTCATAATTAGCTTCATACGTAGATTCCAAAACAAAAGGAGCTACATCCATAATCATAACATTCAGGCCGGCGGCTGTGACCGCCTCAAGATAACTATTGACCACATCTTTTTTAGCTGCCACAATAATAATATCCATTTGATTGGGATTATAACTATTGTCACCCAAAATTTGAAAATCATAATTAACATCGTCCATATTATCAAAGGGCAAATATTTACCCGCTTCATCGTGGATCAAATCGCGTAATTCCGTTTCACTTATTTGATCTAATGTTACTTTTTTTATAATGACTGAATTTCCCCCAAGAGAAGTTACTATTCCTTTGCCCCCGCAACCCGAATGCCTGAAGAGTTCTTTGATTTTCAAAGATAATGCGTTGGAATCAGCTAAAATACCGTCGACAATTATGCCCTTGGGCAAGGGAAGCTGTAAGAAACGGTTAAGAACATAACCACTAGAGTTACTGATGATTTCGGCCAATTTTAAAGAACTTGACCCGATATCTAAGCCAACAAGTTTCTTTTGACCCGAAAAAATTTCTTTTAAGTCTAGCATCAAAGCACCGTCTTATCGTTTTTAACTAAACATACTTTCCTTGTCATTTTGCCCACCGATAAACAATATCTCCTTTTTTAACCATACCTAATTCATTGCGGGCTATCGTTTCTATATAATTAACATCGTTGCGCAATAAAAGTATTCTCTTTTTCAATTCGTTGTTCTCTATTGTTATCTCATTTGTCTCCGACTTTAACTGAGCAAGTCGTTTGCTCATTAAATAATTATCAACAAAACCCCTATTGCCAAACGTTATCAAAAGCGCCATTAACAGTAAAAAGACAACCAGATATCTGCCTATCTTCATTTGGAATCAATCCTCCCCAGTCCAAAGCAGGAAAATCTATAATGTGCCTGTTGCCTTTTCAAGGAAATACTTCCTCATACGGTCTTTGCAATGCCTTGGCTACTTTCAATTCCGAATTCTTTCTTGTAGACAAGCCCTTCTCCATTTTGGCGATTGTTTGCGGGGTCAATTCCGCCTTCCTCGCCAATTCAGATATACTTAAAGGAATTGTTTCTCGAAATTTTTTTACATGATTTTTCTTTATATTATCTACCATAAATTAAAGAGATACCTCATTTGATTATTAAAAAACAATAATTTTAAAAAAAAGTCAAGTGATATTGTTTAATGTTTATTAATATTGCTTAATATTTGTTAATTTAAAATAATTATTAAAAGCTAGCTTCAAAGGGCAAATCACGGGTATGAACTCCAAANNTTTGGAAACAGATTCCGCAGCAAGCTGCGGGGTATTAAACCCTCCGCTTCGCGGGATTGTTCAACTTACCAATTCCGCTGCGCTTCGCTTTCGGAATTGGAGTTTCAACAATAAACAACGACATTGGACAATAGGGCAATAGGGCAATAGATAAAACTTGACAATTGCTAAAAGATTAAAGGGATTTAATGAATAATTTATAATTTAAATATGCACGGAAGGTAAAATCTGTTGCGGTTCGCCCAGTATGAATTTGCCGCTTTCAATCCATTCCTTCAGGATATTGGCAATTTGTCTGGCTTTGTAATAACTGGATAGAGGCGCAGTGATAACTTTTTTCTCGCCGATGATGATCGCTCCGCTGCGCAAATCTTTATAACTGACCTCTGCCAAAGGTTTGGCTACTCCCTTAGGGTAATCCATACTATAATCATAAATTTGGGTATAAATATTCTCATCTTTCACTGCCGTAAAGAGTGCCATTTCTTCATCCAAAATGGGAATAGGAATACCGATACCTACGAATAATGAAACTCCATAGCCTAAAATACTCGCTCCGGTCAGCCACTCCGGAATCATTTCTTTTAAATCACCCACAACGGCAATTGTACCGGCTCCTTGTTTAGGTACACCATTTGCTCCACGGGGCACATTAGGGTTATGCTGAGTGCCCGGCCAGGCGACAAATCCCTGCGCTCCGCCTAAAAATATCCGCGTACCAATACCTATTGTCCGGTAATAAGGATCATTAAACAAAGGACTCAATTGTCCTGATGTTGCATAGGCTGCATTTGCCATTTGCGGACGAAGCATTCCCATGTATGTATATATCGTTCTATCGGATAAATTAACAGCGCAATTATAATTTTGATAAGCATTACGAGGATTAAACAAGATCGCATTCTGTAAATCATTTATTGTGATGTTTTTTTCGTATTTTCGCGCGGGATAACAATCCGTTCCATAACCCTCAGCGCGCAATTTAACAACATTACCGGCAACAAGATCTTCTATTACATGTCCGCCGCCGTAATTAAATTCGCCGGGATAAACACTGTTGAGCGGGTCGTTTTCCACCACTTCCGTCGCGCCGATGTAACAATCCACAGCGGCGATCCCGCCATAAGCTGACACATCATTTAACCAGACTTTGGATGCTCGAATCCGGGGAGAAGTATGACCGAAATTAAGAAAAGCTCCCGAAGAGCACATCGCGCCAAAAGTCCCGGTTGTGACAACGTCTATTTTACGGGCCGCTTCAACTGCGCCATGCCTTTCCACAACATCAATCATCTCTTCGGCTGTGACAACCATGGCTCGCCCGTCTTTTATCTTTTCGTTAATTTCTTTAAATGATTTTTTAACTTTGAATTTTTTCATATTTTAATTTAGGAATCTGGATTAATTACGTTTCTTTCATACCACTGTTTGATGCCAATTGCAAAAGTTAAGAAACCTTTTACGCGTGCAGTCAAATTTAATTCTTATACCATTTCTAAATCAAAGATGATATCGAGGCGGCTAGGCGGAGGCGACGAGGCGTATTATAAATACGTTGAGGAAACCGACAACGACGCCAACAAAGATAGCACTTTGATTGAGAATCGGTATCAGGTATGGCCAAATCCACCACTACCCCGTGACGTATTATTTAACTCTGCGGTTTCCACCCAATCCACTTGAAAAATTTTTTGCACGACCATTTGCGCTAAACGCATACCTCTTTTAACAACAAAAGTTTCTTCCCCGTGATTAATGACAATTAACGCTATTTCTCCGCGATAATCGGCATCAATTGTGCCCGGTGAATTAAGCAGAGTTACTCCATTATTCAACGCCAGTCCGCTGCGCGGTCTTATCTGCGCTTCATAACCTTCGGGCAGGGCCACTGCAATTCCCGTCGGTACTTTCGACCGTTGGCCGGGTAAAATAATCTCTTCTTCAGGCACCGCTGCAAAGATATCCATCCCGGCAGACTGATTAGTCATGTATTGGGGTAAAGGAATATCTTCGTTACCCGCCAGTCGTTGAATACAAACTTTTATTTTTTCCATTTATATATTCTTATGGTGAGAGCCGTTCTGTATCCATTTAAGTTATGGATACAGAACGGCTGTTTTTTTGAATAATTACTGCGAGTCTTATTACCCTCTGCTTTGCGGGATACTATCCAATAGCCTTCGGCTATTGGATAGTTCGACTAACTCTTCCTATAGTCAGAGAGTCTCACTAAATTTATTTAACTTCCGCGTCCAGAGCTTCTTTTCGGCTAAGACGAATCTTCCCGGACTTGTCCATTTCCAGAACTTTCACCATGACTTCGTCGCCTTCCTGCAATACATCGGTCACTTTATTGATTCTTTCTTTAGCGATTTGCGATATATGCAGAAGTCCTTCCGTTCCGGGCAAAATTTCGACAAACGCACCGAAATCTACAATTTTCTTGACTGTGCCGCGATAAATTTTCCCGACTTCGGCCTCCTCGGTCAGCCATTTGACCATCATGACAGCGCGTGACGCCGCTTCGGCATCACTGGAAGCAATGGTTACAGTTCCATCATCTTCGACATCAATGGTGACTCCGGTTTCACTGATAATCTGACGTATATTTTTACCACCTGATCCGATAACGTTTCTCACCTGATCTACTTTTACTTTTACCGTTGTGATACGAGGAGCATATTGTGATATGTCCGGCCTCGGCGCGGAAATAGTTTCGCGCATCTTACCGATAATGAAAATCCGGCCTTCACGAGCCTGATCCAGAGCTTTTCTTAAAATGTCTTCCGTCAGGCCGTCAATTTTAATATCCATCTGCATTGCCGTGATTCCCTTTTCCGTACCGCAGACTTTGAAATCCATATCACCGGCATGATCTTCATCGCCTAAAATATCCGTCAGGATTACTATATCGTCTCCTTCTTTTAAAAGCCCCATGGCAATTCCGGCAACAAAGTCTTTCATCGGCACGCCGGCGTCCATCATGGAAAGTGTTCCGCCGCAAACCGTGGCCATTGATGACGAACCGTTGGAAGAAAGAATCTCCGAAACAATCCTGATTGTGTAGGGAAATGTTTCCGGTGACGGTAAAACAGGCACCAAAGCTTTGCGCGCCAAAGCGCCGTGACCGATTTCTCTTCTGCCGGGACTGCGCTGACCTTTTGCTTCGCCCACACTGTATGGCGGGAAATTGTAATGAAGCATGAACGATCTCATCTCTTCGCCGCCGATAAAATCTATACGCTGTTCATCTGCGGAAGTCCCCAGAGTAACAACGGCCAGGGCCTGCGTCTCACCCCGGTTAAATAAAGCCGAACCATGAGTGCGGGGCAGAACACCGACTTCGGCGCTGATGGGCCGGATATCTTTCGATGTCCTTCCGTCAATACGCTTTTTCTCATTTATAATCATGCCGCGCAAAATACCGTTTTCTAATTCTTCGATAATTCCGGCTACTTTTTTACAAAGTGCGGAATCGTCTCCGCCGATTGATTTGATAACCTTTTCGCGCACTTCACCAAGCTTGCTATAGCGTTCCAACTTGCGCGGCATACTGTAGCCTTCTTCGAGGCCAGCCAATGCTTCGTTTTTGACACGGGCAGTCAGTTCTTCATCCTTAACTATTTGGGCAACTGGTCTTTTGGTTTTACCAATAGCCTCGCGTATTTTATCCTGAAGATCAATTACCGGACGAATTGCTTCCAAGCCGAATTGAATGGCATCAACGATTACATTTTCGGCGACTTCTTTGGCGTCGCCTTCCATCATAACCAGTTCGACGTCGTAGTCCTTGCCTGATTTGCCCGGCATTACTTTTCGTCCGACCATGAAGATGTTAATTTCACTTTCCAAAATTTTGTCCGAAGACGGATTACAAATGAACTGACCGCTAATCAGGCCTACGCGCACACCGGCAATCGGTCCTTTAAAAGGAACATTCGATATTTCCAAAGCAACCGAAGCTCCGAGCATCGCCGTAACAATGGAATCATTTTCTTTATCCAAGGAAAGTACCGAGGCCACCAACTGCGTTTCCGAATAGTATCCTTTGGGAAACAATGGGCGTATTGCCCGATCGATCAGACGGGACGTCAATATTTCGCGTTCGTTAGGACGGCCTTCGCGCTTAAAAAATCCGCCGGGAATTTTTCCCGCGGCAAAAGTCATTTCTTGATAATCTACGGTTAAAGGCAGAAAGTCCACTCCTTCACGTATGCTTTTTAATGAAACTGCCGTAACCAAAACAACTGTATCACCATAGTGAACCAGTATCGCCCCATCAGCTTGCGCGGCAACATAATCCGCTTTCAGGGAAATATTTCGCCCGGCGAAATCCGCACTAAATATAGTACTCATAAATTTTTCCTCCATCTTATTTTTAAGTGCCAGCCATAGAAATTCAAGGGCGAAACGCAAAAGCTAACAGCCGCAGGCGTGTTATGTATGCCGCTTACGGTCAGGTTAACTTATGTCTTCCGCCCTTGAATGATTTATTTATTTTCTTAGGCCTAGCCGTTTAATAACATTTCTGTATCTTTCTATGTCATTATCTTTAATGTAATTGAGAAGCCTTCTTCTCTGACCGACCAGCTTGAGCAGTCCGCGGCGTGAATGATGATCTTTTTTATGCGCTTTAAAATGCTCCGTCAAATATTCTATTCTGGCGCTTAAAAGAGCAATCTGGACTTCGGGGGAGCCCGTATCCTTTTCATGAAGCCGATAATCTGAAATTACTGTTTTCCTCTTTTCCAAAGTTAACACGCTTTTTCCTCCTTTATAATTAAATCCTTGTTTATCTTAAATTTATTCTCATTTGCTAAAATTGTTAAATACTCTAACAATTTTGGCCGCCTGCCTTTTTCCATCGAATTCAGAAAATTTATTTACAGGAGCCACCATTTCCGCAACAGCCAAAAGATACCCGCTACTACTGATGAATTTTACCATATCTCCGGCTTTAAGAAAAGGGAGATCATGTTCCTTCATCATTTCCACAGAAGGTTGCCATCCATTAAGCAGTTTTGCCGCAGAATGATCTTCCAGTTCAATTGTAGTCAGCAAAGGCAATAATTCCGCCATCGGCAATATTTTTTCTAAAAGTTTATTTTTTTTATTATTATCCTCATAATTGTTCAAGGAAACAGCCATTTCTTCGGAAAAATAACCGCTCTTCAGACGGCGAAGGCTGCATAAACATGCTCCAAGTCCAAGCAGATCACCAACATCGGAACAAAGCGTCCTGATGTAAGTCCCCTTAGAACAGACAACCCGAAAAGTTACGTGGGGGAAAGAAATATCTTCAATAACAATACTATGAATTTTTACCTCTCGTGGCTCCATTTCTAAAAGAACACCTTTTCTCGCCCATTTATACAAAGGTTTGCCGCAATGTTTGACCGCGGAATAGGCAGGAGGAACCTGTTTAATTGTTCCAACCATCTGCGCCATTGCCGCCCTTATTTCTTCTTCCGTCACAAAATTATCGGATTGGCTGATAATTTTTCCTTCGATATCTAAAGTGTCAGTTTTCACACCTAGCAACATTGTCGCCAGATATTCTTTGTCTTCGCCAGTTAGAAAACCGGCCAACTTCGTAGCCTCATTCAAACATACCGGAAGCACTCCCGTAACCATGGGATCAAGCGTTCCGGTGTGGCCCGCTTTCTTTACACCTAATATTTTCTTCACTTCACTGACAACATCATGCGAAGTCTTACCCGCCGGCTTGTCAATGATTATCACTCCATCCATCATAAATATTATAATTCCCTTATCGCTTTAATAATCTGCGATTTAATTGATTCAATGTCACCTTTCATCCAGCAAGCCGAAGCGTGAATATGACCGCCGCCGCCAAACTTTTTTGCTACTTTTTCTACATTGACGTCAGCTTTGGAACGCAAGCTCAGCTTATAATTGTTGTCTCCCCGTTGAGTGTAAAGAACAGATACTTCAATTCCCCTTACTGTGCGGGGAATATCAACAAACCCTTCGGTTAGCTCCCAAGATGCCCCTGTTTCCTGTAAAGCCTTTTGTGTAACAACCAGAGACCCCACCTTGTTTTTCAAATCCAGGGATAAGGTTTCCAGCGCTTTGGCCAGCAATTTTAATCTAGCCGGAGAATCGTTTTCATAAATATATTCTGAAATCCACTGCGGATCAGCGCCGTTTTCCACTAAATCGCCCGCAGCCCAAAATGTTTCCTTGCGAGTATTCGAGTACCGGAAATTGCCGGTATCCGTTATAATTGCTGCATATAAATTAGTGCAAATATCTCTCGACATGTTAACGTGCATTTCCCGCATCAAACGGAATAGCAATTCTCCTGTTGAACTGGCCTGCGCATCCAACATTTTCAGCGAGCAAAAACCGTTGTTGGAAACATGGTGATCAATATTTATCAGTTTCTTGATTTTCCCGATGTTTTCCGCTTCATCTCCAACTCGTGCCAACTCACTGCAATCGAGAACAATGCAGACATCGTATTGTTCAATATTGTTTATATCATGCACTATATTTTGTGCTGCCGGCATAAACCGGTAACGTTCCGGCGTATGATCCTGATTATAAACGACTACATTTTTTCCTAACCCTCTCAACATAAGGTAGAGGGCCAGTTCCGAACCCAAAGCGTCTCCATCCAGTCTTACATGCGCTGTAATTAAAAAGTTTTGCCCTTCATTTATAGCTGTAATAATTTCACTGATCATTTTTTTCTTCCTGTTTAGCTATCTGGACCAATAAGTTTTCGATGCGGTTACCGTATCCAAAAGACTGATCATGGACAAAAGTAAGTTCCGGTACGCAACGCAACTGCACCCGTTTACCAAGCTCCCGGCGTATAAACCCTGCCGCTTTAGTAAGGCCTGCTTTGATTTCGGGAGAGCATTCATCCTTGCCCATTTCGACAAAATAAATCTTGGCGTTACGCAGATCATCAGTTATTTTCACTGATGTTATAGTAACTGAATGCAAGCGAGGGTCTTTCACTTCTTTAATTATAATATCAGCCATCTCCGCCCTGATCAATTCGGCTACCCTGTCCGCTCTTTTAAAGTTCATCGTACTTACTTGCTTTCCAATCAGTCGCTTCCAGAAAGCTGGAAACAACCATAATTTCTATCTTGCTATTTACAATTTCGGCTGCGCGCAGATTATCGACAAACCTAAGCAAATGATCGACCTTTCCATTAATATAGCGCGAATCATTGCCCACAACCGCAAAGCCTATTTCGGCTGCCTTGCAGTTATCCAGATTACCTGTTTCCGCAATAGAGATATTAAACTCATTTTGTGTACGCTTCAAAATTTTGCTCAAAACGCTTCTTTTTTCTTTTAAAGAGCCACTTTCCGGAATTCGTAAATTTATAATTCCGTAGCCGATAACCATAAAACTTTTCCCCGAAACCATACAGCCATGGAAATTTTAAAATAGCTATCTGTTGATACGCAGATGAGTGTATTTCAATCCCGCGTCCATGCCAACTACGTTGGCGGGATTGTTCCTCTTGCGCTTCGAGTTTCACCATGTTCGCTCTCAGTGGGAGTCACAATCGCTTCGCTCTTGGGATAATTCAGCCAACAAGTTTCAGTCGCAGATGACCTTTAGGTTACGCACTTTGTTTCTGAAGCTTGGGTCTAATTACCGGCAAATGCCATTGATTCTACTCGAGTTTCTTTGCCAACGTCTCTGTTATATAAGATTCAATTACATCGCCCAGGTGAATATCGTTAAATCCGTCAATACTGATGCCGCATTCAAAACCAGCCAGCACTTCCCTGGCATCATCTTTAAAACGTTTCAAGGACAGAGCTTTCCCATCGAAAACCACTACACTATCGCGGACAAGTTTCAAATTGCTGCTGCGCATTATTTTTCCGTCGGTCACAAAGCAACCGGCAATCGTGCCGACTTTGGGCACCTTGAAAAGTTCGCGGACTTCCGCCCGGCCCTGAACGATTTCTTTATACTCCGGCTCCAGGAGCCCTTCCATGGCTGCCCGCACATCCGCAATAACATTGTAAATAATGTCATAAAGCTTAATTTCTACGCCTTCTTGCTGGGCAATTTCCACTACTCGCGCATCAGGCCTTACATTAAATCCAATAATAATTGCTCCGGAAGCGGAAGCAAGCATAACATCCGTTTCGCTGATGGCGCCGGTGGAACTATGAATAATTTTGAGTTTTATATCATCAGTCGAAAGTTTATTTAAAGCGTCGGAAATCGCTCCAATCGACCCTTGCACGTCGGCTTTGATAATAACATTGCAGTCTTTTACACCTTCTTTTATTCTTTGATAGAGCTGTTCTAAAGTAACTTTAGAAAAACTGGATATCTCTTTTTCTCTTGTTTTTCTTAACCAATAATCGGCGATGCTTCGTGCCTTCTTTTCATCTTCGACACAGATAAATTCCGCCCCGGTTTGAGGAACACTGGAAAAGCCAATAACTTCTACCGGCATGGAAGGCCCGGCTTCTTTGATGCGCCGGCCCTGATCATCAATCATTGCCCTCACGCGGCCAAATTCGGTTTTGGAAACAAAGGAATCGCCTTCTCTCAGAGTGCCTTCTTGAATTAAAACCGTCGCTACGGGACCACTACCGCGATCCAATTTAGCCTCTATAATAATGCCGCGAGCAGGGAGATCGGGATCGGCCTTTAACTCCATAACATCGGCTTGCAATAAAATCATTTCCAGCAATTCTTCAATATTAATTTTCTTTTTAGCAGACACCTCACAAAAAATTGTTTCGCCACCCCATTGTTCGGATAAAAGACCGTGTTCGGTGAGAGACTGTTTAATCTTCTCTGGATCGGCGCCGGGTTTATCAATTTTATTGATCGCCACGATAATAGGAACTCCGGCAACCTTGGAGTGATTAATGGCTTCAATGGTTTGTCCCATTACGCCATCGTCTGCCGCCACAACCAAAACAACTATGTCAGTTACCTGCGCTCCACGCGCCCGCATCGCCGTAAATGCTTCATGCCCGGGAGTGTCCAGAAAAACTATGTCCCGGCCATTTATATGAACATGATAAGCGCCGATAGCTTGTGTAATTCCACCAGCCTCGCCATCAATAACATTGGACTGCCTGATTACATCTAAAAGTGAGGTTTTACCATGATCAACGTGTCCCATAATAGTAACGACCGGTGCCCGCGGTTTGAGGTTTGTCGGAACGCCCGAAGTCTTTAACATGGATTCGTCAAATTCCATGTCCGCAGGTTCAGCCTGGAAGCTGAATTCATTCGCCACAATCGTGGCAATATCATAATCTATGGCTTGATTAATGGTGGCCATAACATCCATAGACATTAATTTATTGATTACTTCGCTTGCCTTTATGCCCATTCTTTTAGCTAAATCGCCGACTGTGATTGTCTCTCCAACCTTGATACGTCTCTTAATTGCCTTAGGGACAGTAATCTCTGTTTTTTTCATTTTGACAGGAGCAACTTTTTTACTATCCCGCCATTTGGTAAAAATTATTTCCTTTTCTTCATCCTGCTTTTTCAGCCTCTTTTCTATTTTTTTCTCTAAAATCTTGCGGTGAGGTACTGCCTTTTCCTCTTCAATAAATACCTCTACCGGAGCCTTGCCCCTTTTCTTTGGTTTTTCTGCCGGAGGAATGGCTATTTTTTCGCCGGGTCTTAGGGGCACTCTTGGAGGAATTGACGTACTCGTTTCCGGCCGGGTAATTTTATGTTTAGAAATGATTGGTGGCTTTGCAGGAACAACAGAAACAAGGGGCGACTGTTTGATTTTCTCCACCACAGTTGTGTCTGCCACTGGCTGGACATTAATTTTCGCTATTATTTCAGCTTTCGGTATTTTTTCTTTGTGCGAAGTTGTACCTGCCGCAGGCCTAACGTCAGTTTTCACTGTTGTTTCACCCTCCGACATCTTTTCTCTGGGCGAAGCAGGAACGGCCTCGATTCCAGAGGTAGGAGGTTGGGGCGGCTCCTCTTTTTTTTCTTTATCACCTTTTGCTGGCGGCTGTGTTGAAGATACTTTCTTTGGCTTACCTGCTAAATCTTTTTCCAGATGATCTGCTTTTTTCTCCGGGGCTTCTTCGACCGGTATTTCTATGGGAGTGCGGACGGTACGACGTCGAATTACCGTGGATTTTATTCTTTCTTCCACAACTTCACGAGTTTCAGTAGCCAGCAATTCGTTTTTTATTCTTTCCACTTCGCTCTCTTCCAAGGAAGAGGAAGCGGTCTTAACCGGAATGCCAATTTTTTCCAAACGAGCGATCAGTTGTTTATTTTCCCAGCCAAGCTCCTTGGCTAATTCATGAACTCGCTTTTTCGGCATGCGTGAAACTCTCCATATTAAATTTATTGGTTCTAATACTATAAATCATTCTTTATTATTCACTACTTCTTCAGTTAAAATTTTACCTGCCGTTTCAATCCATTGCTGGGCTGTCTTTTCACCTATGCCGGGAATTGAAGATAATAACTCGGGCTCGGTTGCGGCAACCATGGCAATGCTCTTGATGCCTTTACTGAAAAGCTTCTCCGCCATAGCCGGTCCCACGCCTGTGATTTTGGTCAGATTATTTTCTCCTTCCTGTCCTTCTTCTTTAGCAACAGCCATCGTTTCGCTTTTCATATCAATGTTCCATCCCGTCAACTTAACCGCCAGACGGACATTTTGCCCGTTTTTACCGATGGCCAAGGAGAGTTGATCATCAGGAACAATTACCGTCATTGTCCGGTTATCATCATCAACGAACACCCTGTTAACCTTAGCAGGAGACAAGGAACTGCTTACATATTTGGCCGCATCATCGCTATACGGAATAATATCGATCTTCTCGCCACGTAATTCCTGCACCACACTTTGGACCCGAGAACCTCTCATGCCCACGCAAGCGCCCACAGGATCGATATCTTTATCTTTAGATCTGACGGCAATTTTCCCTCTTTTGCCCGGCTCTCGAGCGACATTGACAATGTCAATAAGTCCTTCGGAAATTTCCGGAACTTCCACTTCAAAAAGCGCCCTTAAAAATGACGGATGCGTGCGGGACATGAGTATTTGCGATCCCTTGGCATTTTTCTTTACATCAATAATATAGGAACGGATTCTTTCACCGCGTTTATAAGTTTCGCGATGAATTTGTTCCGCCGGAGGTATAACACCTTCCGCTCGCCCCAGATTGACAATAATGCTGCCGCCTTCAAATCTTTGGACAAAGCCGTTTACTAATTCGCCTTTTCTGTCTTTGTATTCTTCATAAATATTGTCGCATTCCGCGTCCTTAACTCTTTGAATAATTATTTGCTTGGCCATTTGCACGGCAATTCGGCCAAAGGAATTTGTTTCAATTTTAATTCCCAGGCTGTCGCCGGGTTCTGCGCCTTCATCAAGATTTTTTCTCGCTTCTTCTTTGGAGATTTGTGTTTCAGGATCGAGGACTTTATCGACAACGGTTTTGAATTGAAAAACTTCAATTTCTCCCGTTTCATCATTGTAATGAGCTTCAAGATCAACTTTTTGTCCAAGTTTTTTACTTGCAGCCGTAAGCATTGCCGCTTCGAGGGCGTCGGTAATAATTTCTTTATTTATACCTCTGTCCTTACCCATCTGCTCGATCAGACGTTTAAGTTCTGGCAACAACATTTACAAATTCCTCCCTTTTCTTAGCTGATATATATCGTAGAATTTCAGCCAACTGGCGTTAATTCCCCGTTTAATTTATCCTTCATCGGCAAGATTTGCTTTTGCAATATCTTGTTTGGGAATCCGGTGAATTTTCCCGGCGATATCAATCAAAACCAATTTTTGGCCGTCCTCTTCGATGTAACCCAAAAGAATGCCGTGAAAATTCTTAATTCCCTCAATTTTTACGTTTGTTTTAATATTTACCTTAGCGTTCTTATATTTCACAAAATCCTGATCGCGTGATAAAGGCCTATCAAAACCGGGAGAAGAAACCTCCAGCGTATAAGCGCCTTTAATCACTTCACGGATATCAAAAAGGTCACCTAACTGATTGCTAATATTAGCACAATCAGCAAGTGTAACTCCATTTTCTTTATCCAGGAAAAGCCGGATGATCCAGCGTGTATGCATTTTTACACATTCGACATGGATCAACTCTATTCCTTCAGACACAATAACCGGCTCGGCCAACTGCCTGATTTTTTCTTTTACATCATCATCCATAATTGCTCAGAAAATAAAAAAGTGGGCATGGGCCCACTCATCAATACAATCAAATCGATGGTTTGATAATTAGCTAACACATCACAGCGGGCAAAGCAAGTATTATTTCTGCGGCCTGAAAGTTGCTAAGTAGTTAATCACTGGTATAATTCGACTAACGAATTTCAGTCGTAGATGACCCGGCGTGACCCTTAGGTTATTCAGGTTATGCACTTCGTTTCTGAAATTTCTCATGATCCCGCATGCGCGGGATGACCCTATGTCCCTGCCAACTACATTAGGGCGGGATTGTTCCTATTGCGCTTCGCACAAGGGTCAATTTCCAACAGCTTTTGGCTATTGGATAATTCGACTAGCCCATTTCGCTGCGCTTCGCTTCCGGAATGGGAGTCTCATTACAACTAACTAATTTCAATGCGCCTATAGTGACCCTCAGGTTATACGCTTTTGAAATCATTATTCCCCGGTCGCTTCGCTCCTGGGATAATTCGACTAACGAATTTCAGCACACTGCGTTTCTGAAATTCGAGTCTCATTATGGAGCGGGCGACCGGGCTCGAACCGGCGACGTCCAGCTTGGGAAGCTAAAAATAGTATTTATCTCTTATTTTACCTGTTTATACCTTCAATAACATAATCCGCGCAAAATCAATGTTTACAAGGCTTATAAGATTTACCTTGACTTACTTTTATTAATTGCTATATTTGTTTCAAGTGCTGGGGATAGTGCTGGGGAAAATATTTCCGGCCTATACAAAGACAAGGGGGAAATGAAAAATGCCAAAGCAAGGGCGAATAAAGACGAAATATCCGGGTGTTTATTACATAGTCAAAGGGAAAGAAAAAATATTCTATATTTATTACAGAAGCAACGGCAGACAGATTGAAGAAAAAGCTGGCCGCCAATATGCAGCGGATATGTCGCCAGCAAAGGCCGCCGGTATCCGTGCGGATCGTTCAAAGGGGAAAGAACCCTCTAATAAAACCCGGCGTGAACAAATAAAGGCCGCCAAAGAGGCAGAGGCCGGAAAGATTACCTTTGCTCGATTGTGGGATGAGTATGAAGCACAAAGGCCAGATAGTAGGGGACGGCGAAATGACAAGGGACTTTTTCAGAAACACATAGAACCGAAAATTGGCGAAAAGCAACCGCATGAAATCAGGAAATTGGAAATTGACCGCATAAGAATTAATCTCACAAAGACATTAAAACCTCAAACTGTCAAACATGTTTTAGAGTTGATCAAGAGGCTTGGCAATTTCGGAGTAAAAAGAAATTTATGTTTAGGGCTAGACTTTCAAATTGACATGCCAAAGGTTGATAATCAGAAAACGGAAGATTTAACAGCCGAACAATTAAAGAACCTATTAACGGCCATTGACAATTCAACTGATATTGAGGCGGCCAACATTATGCGCCTTGCTCTATATACAGGCATGAGGCGGGGGGAAATGTTCAAGCTGAAATGGAATGACATTGATTTTCAGCGCGGCTTTATTACTATCAGAAACCCAAAGGGCGGCGTTAGTCAGAAAATCCCATTGAATGAACAGGCGCGGCAAATATTAGAAAGACACCCCCGGCAGTCTGAAAACATTTTTGTACGAAAAGACGGCAAGCCTTTTACTGATATACAAAAGCGGGTTAATCGTATTAAAGAAGTTGCAAAACTCCCGGCAGACTTCCGCGCTTTGCATGGATTAAGGCATACATACGCTTCAATGCTTGCTTCATCCGGCAAAGTTGATTTATATACATTGCAAAAGCTATTAACGCATAAATCCCCTGTCATGACTCAAAGATATTCACATTTAAGAGATGAGACATTAAAGAACGCTTCAACATTGGCCGGGCAGATTATAGACGCGGCAACAAATAAAAACGTGATTGAAATATACAAAGAAGAAAAGGCCTAATGATAATCGAGAAAACAAACTTGCTCAATCCATTAAGCCGCGCGATTTTTACAGGCTTCCGCAATCCATGTGTTAATGCTCTTATGTTCGCGCTTTGCGGCAGTGGCTATTTTGCTATGAAGCTCCGGGCTGACACGGACAACAAAACGGCCAGTAAAGGGCTTTTCGGGCGTCTCGTTTCTCTTGGCGCAAGTGTCAAGATAAAAGTCAACGGCTTCTTTAAAAGCTTCTTTGACTTTCTTCACAGAATCACCGTGAAAAGTTATGATATGGCGAATCCCGGAAACCCGGCCAATGAGACATTCGTCTTCTTCACTGTATTCAATCTTTGCCGTATAGCCTTCATATGTTATTGGTTTGTTCATGGCTTTACCTCTAATTGTTCAAGAAATTCACGCGCCGCCCTTACTTGGTACGGTTTGGCTTCTTTGCCGGGGTGTGGCCGGTGGAAATCGGCGCGTAAATCGTCTTTTCTAAAACCGACACGCGACCCCCTGCCTTCTATCAATTCGCACCCTAGCGCAATAAACAAGGCTTCGATCTTTCGCCATTCCAAATTCCGGGGGACGGGTTCGGAAAATATCGCGGCCAGTGTCTTGCGTTGAGTGCTGTTCATAGTTGTATGATACTAAATTATAGTATCACTGTCAATAGTGAAGTAAAAAATTAAAGGATAAAATAAAAGCCGGGGATAGGTAAAGCTAACCGATAAGCAGAGAGAACCCCTTTTCTGTTTTTCCGGCTAAACAAAGGGGTGCTGTGAGAGGGAAGGCAATGAGGATTCCTACAAAAGAAGATGAGGAAAGGCGTGAATATGAAGACAGTGAAAAATTAAATGTCCTAAAGAAACATGCTCAAAAAGAGTTGGATGAAATTAATAAACGGAAACTTTCAACCCCTCATAATGAAACACGCATAAAGGTTCTGACATTAGTCTTGGAATCAGAAAGATTTGCCGGGCTACCTATAGAATCCTTTCCAGATGAAGTAATTGAAGAAATCCAGAATTTACCATTTATGAATGACAGATTAATTCCATCCATTGAAGCTTACCAAGAGAGTTTAAAACTATCAAATGCTAAAGAAACTGGGAAGGAGATTGAGAGACAGCGAGCAAAACAACGTGATGTTACTCGCATTGCAAAAGCTACCGAAACAACAAGAGAAAAGCACGCTGTTAAAGAAAAATATGTTACTGAAACTTTTTTGAGACTAATTAATAATCCAACAGAGAAGAAGGTTTTAGAGAAGTTATCACAAAACAAAATTGCTAAATACATTCAAGAAAAAGTAATGCCGGATTTAAAAAATGTAAAAACAGCAACAGGGAAGTTTGTTCTAACAAGGACAAAAAAAATTGATAAAGACGGCAAGCCTATTTTAAGTGGCCTTGATATAGATACGATTATTGACATTATGCGCAATACAAAGTCAGATAAAATAAAAACTAATCCCTTCAAAAAATAATACCCCCCAAATTACACCCACCGGAAACGTTACGTTTTAGGCAATCCACCGGAAACGTTACGTTTTCCGTGAAAATTTCTTCCTATTTCATTGAAGCTTATACCTTTAATCCCTATTATTAAATCATCGTTATGGGAATTTATTTTCTGTAACCTTAAATCACTTTGAAGGGAGAAAAAGCAAAATGAAAGAATTGTTAGAAAAGCCTTACTTAAACGAAAAAGAAGTTTCGGCGATCACTGGCAGAGCATTATCCACTTTGAGAAATGACCGCTTTTGCCGCCGTAATTTACCTTATTACAAGGTTGGAACTTCCGGGCGCTCAATCCGTTACAAAAGCGAAGATGTAATCAAATGGGTTGAAGGCCGCCGCATTAGTTTTAATGAGGCCGTGTAATGTCAGCACACGAAAAATATATTGATAAACTGAACAGTATGCCAGCGCCGGGAACTGGTTGTCACCCCTCATTATTAAGCGCTGCAAATCTGGGGGTGTTAGCAGACATACCGCCGGAAGAAATCTTTTCTGAAATTCGCGGTTCTATTCCGGCAGGCAAGCGGAAAGTTTCGGATAAGGAAATCAATGAAGCGATTATCCGCGCCGCCAAAGATAACTGCAATATCACTTTACCTAATGGCGAAAGATACAGGCGCTATATTCCGCCAAAATCTAAGCCAATTATCAAAGACAGTAAGGCAACGTTGCAGCGAATACTTGAACAATCCAATATTTCAGAAGAAGTTGATTTATGGGAAAAGTCACCAATTCGGATTGGCTGGCCGCCGGAAGATGATCCAATTAATTTTCTCTTGGTCATGTTTGAACCTTCTGATTTGCTCTTTATCGGTGAACGATTGGAACCCGGAATAATCGGCCAGAATATCCGCACAGCGGCAGCGTGGATTAAGTTTTTTCAATCCGGGGGCAAGACAGCGCCCTTTATAATCATAAATCCATTTACAGGCAAACCAGCGCCGAAAAAAGGCGGTGACGGGGAAACATTCCGGGGTGACAATAACATTAATTCATTCCGATACTGCCTTGTTGAATTCGATAATCTGAACCGTGAAGAACAAATCCGATTTTGGACAGCGGCAAAGCTGCCGATTATGGCGCTCATGGATTCCGGCGGGAAATCAATTCATGGTTGGATTAAATTAACTAACATTAACTCAATAAGTGACTGGCAGCGTGAAATAAAACAAAAACTATATGATCAATACTTAATACCTCTGGGCGTTGATCCCGCTTGCTCTAATCCGGCGCGGTTGTCAAGGCTGCCGGGACATTTACGCGATACAGGAAAATATCAAAGAATTCTCTGGCTGAACATACCAGAAAAGGAAGGGAATCAATGAACGGCTTTGCTGATTTCTATGAACAAACAAACGAAAACCCGGTGGAAGTTCTTATCCGTGATTTCTTACAAGCAATGCAGGACGGTGATCCAGCAGCAGCGAATATGATTATCTCAAAACTTAAATTGTTTTTGAATGAAAATGAACCGCTGAATTTTCTAAACGCTTCTAAATGGGCGGAAGAAAAAGCCGAAGAACCGGATCAGATTATTGAAAATCTTTTTGATGTTGGCGATAAGCTGGCGATCATCGGCAGCAGCAAAACAAGGAAGTCATTTAATGCTTTGCAATTATGTTTATGTGCCGCTGCCGGGGAAAATTTTCTAGGACTAAATATCCCGCAAAAACGGAACGTTATTTATATTCAGCTTGAAATCAGGAAAAATCATTGCCACCTAAGATTAAAGAGAATGATCCGTGCTTTAGGAATCAATCCCGCTGATATAGACGGCAGATTATATATTCTTAATGGCCGTGGATTAGGACTTGCAGGCGCAGCAGGTGTAGAACGAATAAAAATGGACATTCAAGACTTTCACCCCGAACTTATAGTTTTTGATCCACTTTATAAAATAGCAATAGGCGTTGAGAATGCCGCCGAAGATATGAAAGCTATAATGGCGTGTTTTGATATGCTGGCGGAAGAAACAGGCGCAGCGGTTGCCTATGTTCACCATGATCCTAAAGGTTCACCCGGCGATAGGAATATTCAAGACAGGGGCGCTGGTTCTAATGTTCTAGGCCGGGATTATGATGCCGCCCTTGCTCTAACGCAACACGCTAGGGAACAGGAAGCCATTGTCATTGAAATTTTGCAACGTAATTATCCGCCGATTAAACCTTTTTCAGTTGTCTGGACGAATGAGGGGGAAGACTATTGTTTCCGCCGCGCTGATGACATTATACCGGAAAAGAAAACTTCCAGAACTAAATCAGTGCCGCCATTATCAACATATTATCCGGCTGCCGCTGCAATTCTGAAAAATGAAGAAATGGAAATTAAAATGTTTAAAAGTATCTTCAAACAGAAAACAGAGCTTTCAGACAAGCGGATAAGTGACTTCATGTTGTGGGCGCAAAATCCGAAAGAACCGCGCTTCTTACTGAACGAAAAAAGAGGCCGGGGCGAACATTGGAAGAAAATCCGGCTTGCTAATTATGACGAAGTTTAGAACTTTCATATTTAATAGAACTTTTATGACACGTTCTAAATGTTCTAAATTCTCTAAAGGTTCTAAATATAAATTTTAGAGTTTTAGAACTTAGAAAAATCACCCTCCTTTAAGGGGTGATGTTCTAATTCTAAATTTATGAACCGTGGCGGGGAGGAATACCAAAGTGCAGAGAAAGCGAGCGGCCTGTGTCACATTAGAGGCCGAAAAATTAAGACAAGGGATCAAAAGAAATTAAGATTAATTGGTTAATAATAACTAAAATAGAGGTTAATAATATGGCGCAAAGAAAGGTTGACGACAACATTGTATTGCAGCTTCTTCGTGAAGGAAAAAGTCAAAAACAGATAGCTGAGCATTTCAATGTTTCACCCGTGGCAATTTGTAAGAGATTAAAGAGGATTATGCCGAAACCCAAGTGCTTGGATAATCTCACACCAAAGGAACAAAAATTTGCTGTGGCTGTTGCGGAGGGCAAAAGTAGAACCCAAGCAGTAATGGATAGCTTTGACGTTTCAAGCAGAGCGAGTGCGAAAGCAATGCAAAACGCTTTAATGGAAAAAGATGACGTAAGACTTGCTATTGCTGAATTGATGAATATTTTTGGGCTTACGAGAGGGTATAGAATAAATAAACTAAAATCGCATGTTGATCACGTAGACCCAAATATATCATTGAAGGCCATTGATCAGACATGGAAACTCGATGGAAGCTACAGTCCTGAGAAGCCAACCGCTATCGTCGACATCCGGGCGCTGGTGCTCCAGTGCGAAGTCCGGGAAAAGGAGTTGACTGAGCGATTGAACGCTGAGACTGCCCGCTTGATAGAGGCAAAAGAGAGTGAGCAGCCTGAATGATTTGGGGGTATGTTTGGTGGTATGCGGAAAATCTACCGGGGATCTCTGTGGGCTCCAAATTAAATTACACCGGACAATCTTGCGGTCTTCCAGTTATTGCCGGACGCGGAATTAATGGTGGTTGGTATGCGTGTGAGGCTCAATCTGCTGAAGAAGATATGGAAGCATCAGGATCAACAGAGAAGGAGGAAACCTAAAGGACAAGTACATTTTGTGGCCAAGATATCCTTGACATACAAGATCGGATTTCCTATAGTTTAACCATACCGAAGGGAATGTCTTATTAAAATAATGTCACTAGTATGTTATAGAAGGTTATAATGCTGGCTAAACTTAAAACCATACTAAATTTGATTTCTATGGTGTTATTTTTCTCATTAATACCTGCATTGCCGTATGCCATTATTTTCAGGTCACCTGGTGATTCTTGGACAAATACTTTTGTTGTCACATTATGCATTGATACTGTATTGGGTATTTTTTGCTTAGTGATTTATTTAGTGACAACCGCATCGGAAAAAAGAAAAGGGTTCGTCTATAATTTTGTTGAGATAGTGAATGCCATTAGTATATTAGTTGTTATAGTAGCCACAGTATATATTGCAATATTAGGAATTAGTGAATTTTACGGTCAATCATTGTGCTTATTTATTATTGTATTATGTTCAGCTGCTTTTGCTGTATATTATTGGTATCAAAAAAAAGCTAGGCTTGAAGCGGAAGAACGGGATTTAATTTTGAAAAAAGCTAGGCTGTTTAAGGACAATATCAAAGACGGACCTATTTAATTTACAAATTCAGCTAACCCAAGCCAATCATGCATTTCTGACGATTTGGTGATTTTTCAAAAAGAAATTATTTATGTATATCTTTTTGTGGTAATAAATACAATTCACATTCGACGATAAAAATCACCATATTTCACATAGACCCATCAGACGCGCCCGCGCAATGGGTGGGAGGGGGCCTGATCTTACTTTGATACCCATCGCCTCGTATTCCGCTCTCGCTTTCTCGTCCAACGTAGCCTCCTCCATTATCAAATTCTTTCTAGGTTAACACTTTCATAAGTGTTTAATAACATCTTCTCCTGTGATTAGAGAATGCCGGGAGTGCATCATCATTTCCCTTTTTACTTCAGTCCGGCCTCTTCAAGAAGGGCGAACACTCTGTCTATTTTTTTCCAGGGAATCCTTTACGGTCGAATATGAGCATTGATGATAATCGCTCAGCACTGAAAAACTAGGAGCGTGCCATATTTTTCCGTCCTCTGGATTGTAACGATTGGCATTTGCCTTCCTTTTATTGAGTTGTCCGCCGCAATAAGCGCAGAGATTGTCATTCTCGCAATAGCAGGATACTCTGACTATAAGAAAATCATCCATTATCTTATTTAGATCAAGACACTCTCCTTTGTAATCTCCACATACCATACAGATCACAAGCCCCTTAGGAAGTCCGTTTTCCTGAAAACCCTGAAGGCATATTAGTTCTTCATGTGTCGCTTTCCGACCTCCCTTTGAGAGGTCTCCTACAATATAACCTGACGTTCTGTTTCTTTGGATAAAGTCCTTAAGTTCTTTCTCTCTCAGTAAAAGATCAACATCAGCTGGCTGTTTTGCGGAGAGCAGCAGCCGGCCTGTTACAAAATGCCCCCCACCCTTGGGGATTTGTTCTAAGAAACGCGGTTTACTCTCCGGTAAAAAATACACACCTTTATTCTCATTCAGCACAAGGAAGACCCCTAATTTGTTAGCGTCCGTTTGAGCTTGCGCAAGCCGAAAGAGATCTTCAGGATTGTTTTGTTTGGAGAGAAGGTTGATGTGAAAAAACCAGTTTTTGATAACAATCATCAAATAAGGATACCCCTTGAAAAAAGGTTTTTGCTCCCTGCAATCATTTTCATTCTTTGAATTATTTTTGTTCATAATGCCTCCTTTTTCTGTTAAATTTGTCAGTGTCAGTTCCGGACATCATTTCCTATTTCCTGGAGCTGAAAAACCATAACCACCAATGACAAGGCGGTCATACCTGTCCCAAAAACAAAAAACCCGCGCCAAGAGGCAACGGGTTCATTAATAAAAACACATGGCCTTTAGCATATTTTTATAGCGGAGCAAGTAACCTGTTTAAATCGCCGCTGTTATTTATTTAGTCATGATATGTTTATCATCTCCTGTTTGTTATCCTACCATTATGCCTTTTTACTTCAGCCCTGCGGCTTCCCTAAGTGCTTTCACACGATCGGTCTTTTCCCAGGGGAAGCCCTTGCGGCCAAAGTGGCCATAGTTACAGCTCTTGCGATAACTCCAGCCTTTTGGCGCGGTGAGTCCCAGGTCCTTGATCATCATAGCCGGACGGAAATCAAATATTTTGCCATCCGTAAGAATCCGGGCAATCTTATCCTCATCAATTTTCCCCGTGTCATAGGTGCTGACATTGATACTAAGAGGCTTGGCCACACCAATAGCATAGGCGATCTGAATCTCGCATTTGTCGGCCAGTTTCGCGGCGACAATATTTTTGGCGGCGTAACGTGCATAATAAGCAGCAGACCGATCCACCTTAGACGGATCTTTGCCGGAAAAAGCACCGCCGCCATGTGATCCTACGCCACCATAGGAATCCACGATAATCTTACGACCTGTAACACCAGCATCGCCGCATGGACCGCCAATCACAAACTTTCCAGTCGGGTTGATGAAAAACTCAGTCCGGTTAGTCAGCAATCCTGTTTTGTCCAGGACTTCATGAGCAACCTCTATCAGATCTTTGCGGATTAGCTTTAGTGGTACATCACGGGTTTGATGGGAAATTACGACTGTTGTAATTTTAACAGCTTTTCCATCCTCGTGTAACACGCTAACCTGCGCCTTGGAATCTGGGCGGAGATATTCAATAGCCTTCTCCTTACGAAGTTTAGTCAGTTCCTCCAACAATCTGTGTGCAAACATGATTGGGGCAGGCATTAATTGAGGTGTGGCATTGGATGCATAACCGAACATCATACCTTGATCTCCTGCACCTTGATTCTCAATAGGTCCACGGTCTACTCCTCTCTCGATATTCTCCGACTGCTTATGAATGGCGCAGACATAATTAAAAGTGTCGTAACTGAATCCCTCGGATGGGTCATCATATCCAATGTCCTCCACGACCTTACGTGCGATTTCCTGCGGATTGATCTTTTTCCAATTCTTGCAGGTTATTTCTCCTAGGTTGACTACAAGATTTGGACCAACGGCGGTCTCACAACCAACGTGGGACTTTGGATCTTGGGCCAGGCAGGCGTCCAGAATTGCATCGGAAATCTGATCGCATACTTTGTCCGGATGTCCTTCTGAAACCGATTCGGAGGTGTAAATGTGACGTGTTTTCAATTTGCTCATTTGATTTACCTTTCTATTATGTTCGTTAATTTAAAATTCACTTAATGTTCAATTTTTTCCAAAAAAAAAGCCCGCGCCAAAGGCTACGGACTAATTAGAAACTTTACACCGGCCTTTAGCACATTTGTATAGCGGAGCAAGCAACCTTCGCAACTCACCGCTGTTTAATATATGATACGCCTGTCTTAGATTTTGTCAAGACATATTACCTACTCCCGGGAAAACAATAATAGGAAGAAATGCTTGTTGCTTTAGCAGGAAGCTAAGCCTCACCCGAATGCCCCTCCATAAAACATTAACTGCCGTATACTCTCTTCATATGGAGATAGCACACATGAGCCGATGACCGGCGCCACTTGTACCCCCAAAAGGCCCGAAAATACACCCCCCCGGCATGTTCAGCCTTGCACTTGATCCATTTTTTTATCAAACTCAATTTAGAAAACGCCCCAGAACAATAATTCTTTCGAGAGGGGAAAGGACATTTAATAATTGCCTATTCGTAATTAAGGAGTGAAGAACTCAGGTAAGGGGTTAATGGAAGAGTACACGGGTTTGCTACAGGAGACCCTACGCAGAAAAATTCTGCTCAAGTTTAAAAACGAAACAGAAAAATGGTCATTAGTATCTGATATAATTAAGTATTAATCTTTAAATATTATTTAAAACATCAATGAAAAAATAGGATAATTAAGCAATATAAACATATGTTTAAAGTGTTTAAACGTAAGAAGATCAATCTGCCAGACTTGATTCCCTGCCATTAGCCGTATTTTAACGATCTAAAAAACCCATTTTTTGTATGTCAAAAACTAACTCTTTAAAAAAGATGATCTTATATCCATTTGCTGGGGATAGTGCTGGGGAAGCTTGATTTCTTAATGATTAGAAAACTGAAAAAACTTTGTAAGTTATTGATATTAAATGGAGCGGGCGACCGGGCTCGAACCGGCGACGTCCAGCTTGGGAAGCTGACATTCTACCACTGAATTACGCCCGCTCATAAGGCAGCTAATGTTATTTAACAGGAATATTTTGTCAAGGTGTTTTTAATGAGACTCGCTGATAATGAGTCCCAAGCTTCAGAAACAAAGTGCACTGAAACTTGCTGGACGAATTATACCAAACGCGTAGCGCCGTGGTAAAACGAACGAAGTAAAGTTTGAAGCGTTAGTTGTAGTGAGACTCAAATTTCATAAGCTTAGCGCAATGAAATTTGTAAGCCGAACAATCCCGCAAAGCGGCGGAGATATTTATCCCCATGATTCATTCGGCGATACGCAGATTTCCAATATCCGATCCACATTAAAGACTCGTTTTTGATTGCGTTCCAGACAATAAGCTCCCAATCCCAGAAACGAGTGTCCGTTGTATTCCATATCCTCTATCACGACGGGCCGGATCAGGCGCTTTGATTTTTCATCTTTTGCTTTGAGATAAACAATCTCGACGGTTTGATTTTCTTTAATTGCCGTGGCCAGTATCTCCAGTTTGTCCTCGCGGCTACAGGTCAGCGCGGCTTTGGCGTACTGCATACCGGTTAAGAATTTGACCACCTGCCAATCCATCAGAATATGATTTTTCTTCAAGGGTTGTTTCAGGACAATGCCTTCCAGAGTCGTGCAACGGGAAAGAGCCACATACATCTGCCCGTGAGCGAATGTACCGCGACCCACATCAATGATAACCTTTTCAAAAGTTTTCCCCTGGCTTTTATGAATCGTCACGGCAAAGGCCAGCCGCACCGGATACTGGCGGAAAGACCCGACCTCTTCCGAGCGCAGCTCCTCGTTTTTGAGAAAGAATTTGTATATTTTCCATGTGTAGGGAGAGATTTGCACCGTTTCGCCGTTATCCAGTTCGGCTACGATTACATCTTCTCCTTCCTCGTCCTTTTCAAATTTTTTCACCTTGCCGATTGTCCCGTTAATCCACTGCCCGTATGAATCGTTATTAAGCAGCATAATCTGCGCGCCTTTTTTGAGTTTCAGCTCGACTGCCGTCGGCAGATATTCCTTGCCGAAATCGCCATCGATTATTCCCCCGGCCTTCCATATTTTTCCGGACAGCTCAGCCAAACGTTGCTCGTTGATGCTGTCGGCGAGATCATTAGTGCTCGTGAGCGAAATATAAAAATCATCATCGGAAGCGGCAAAAGAAGGATTGCAGCGCTTATTGAACAACGCGAGATCATCATCCGTAATGGAGTTATTGCGGATAGTGTTGAGCAGGCGGACAAATTCATCATCCTTCTGGCGGTAAACCTTTTCCAGTTCAATAAATTCCAGTTCCAACTGCGGAAATACTTTGGCGCTGAAGAAAAATGGACTGGCATAATGCGAGCGGAATATTTCCCGCTCGGCGCTGGAAACTACCGGCGGCAACTGATAGAAATCGCCGATGAAGATCATCTGCACACCGCCGAAGGGGCGTTTGGAATTGGGGCCGTTCAGCCGCAGAAATTTATCAACGCAGTCAAGCAGATCAGCCCGCACCATGGATACTTCATCAATGACGATTGTTTTCAACTTTTTATAGATAGATGTTTTTTCTTTGCCGGTCGCCCTTTTTTTCTTGATGGCGGCAAGCGTTACATTGGGTTTGAAATGGAAAAAGGAATGAATTGTTTGTCCGCCTACATTAACGGCGGCAACACCCGTCGGCGCCAAGATGACGGCGTTTTTTCCTGTGTTGTTATGAAAATAATTCAGCAGAGTTGACTTGCCGGTGCCGGCCCGTCCTGTGATGAAGATATTTTTATCCGTCTCTTCCATCAGAAAAAAGGCGCTTTGGAATTCGGGATTAAAATCTATTTCCACCGGTTTTGTTTTTTTAGTCATTTTTTCCCCGCTATTCAATGTGTCCGACAGTAAACACTTTTTACGCAAGACTTCAATAATAATTCTTTGATTTTAAATAAATATTCGTGTAGAAACATACCATTCCAAGAACAGATTTTGTTTAAAACCGGTACATAAAGTAATATGTATATTAATTGTTAGATTAATGGAATGAACTCAAAATAAAAAAGGTTGTCATCGTCTTATATGATTAGTCTTCGTGAATCAAAAATAATTATTTATGATTTATTAGATATTGTTAAAGTTGCAGGGGCTGACATATCTTTAAGCCTTAAAATGGTTAAGAAAAATCAGAAACAATTTTGGCGAAGAACATTTATTCGATCACTTTTTGCTGGTATTGAAGGAATCAATCATCGCATAAATAATGTTTCTATATTATTAGCTAATCATTACTGTCCGGTTAATTTA